>JBBSGD010000189.1:0-1566 GCA_038254435.1 Actinomycetota bacterium | reverse complement strand
GTCCTTTCTCGCCACCTCGTCTTCGTTGTGCAGCGTGGCCGTCGACACGGTGACCCCCCCAACGAACACCGGCTCGAGCATTGCGTAGGGCGTGGCAGCGCCGGTGCGGCCTATGTGCACGCGAATGTCCCGCAGGACGGTGGTGCGCTCCTCAGGGGGGAACTTGTAGGCCATCGCCCAGCGCGGCGCCTTGGAGGTAAAGCCAAGCTCGTCCTGCTGCCCGATGGCGTCTACCTTCACGACCACGCCGTCTATCTCGTAGGGAACGTCGTGCCGGTGCGCGGCCCAGTGCTCGCACAGCTCGTAGACGTCCTCGAGGGTCGGCACCGCCCGGTTCTCGGGGTTGATCCTGAGCCCCAGCTCTTTGATGGCCTGCAAGGCCTCCCAGTGAGATTTGTAGCGCGCCCCTTGCACGTAGCCGACGCCGTGACAGAGAAGGGACAGGGACCTTTGCGCCGTGACGCTCGGGTCCTTCTGGCGAAGGGAGCCGGCCGCAGAGTTGCGCGGGTTGGAAAAGGTCTTGCTTCCGGCCTCGCCCAGGCGCTGGTTGAGCTTCTCGAAGTCGTCGGTGCGCATGTAGACCTCGCCGCGCGCCTCGATAACCGGTGGAGGCGTCCCTCTCAGCTTGAGCGGCACGGCTGCGATGGTCCTGAGGTTGGCGGTGATGTCTTCGCCGGTACGCCCGTCCCCGCGCGTGGCTCCTTTGATGAGCGCCCCGTCCTCGTAGATGAGGTTGACGGCAACGCCATCCATCTTCACCTCGACGACGTAGCCGTCGACGTTCCCTATGCCCTTTTCGACCCGTCTGCCCCACGCTTGCAGCTCCTCGAGCGAGAAGACGTTGTCGAGCGACATCATGGCGCTTCGATGTGCCACCGGGGCGAACATGTCCGAAGGAGGGGCTCCCACCCGCTGGGTCGGCGAGTCGGGGGTCACGAGGCCGGGCCACTGCTGCTCCAGCGCCATGAGCTCGCCTACCAGCGCGTCGTACTCGGCGTCGGCGATCTCGGGGTCGTCAAGGGCATGGTAGCGGTAGGCGTGAAAGTTGATCTGATCGCGCAGCTCGGCTACGCGCACGGTGGCCGTGCTCTTGCTCGTGTGTGTCATGGCGCTATCTTCCCAGTCCACTGCGACGCCGCGCGCGCCCGGGACCGCTAGCTCGGCGCGGCGCAGAGGAGCATGATCCGGGCGCGTGTGAAGGTCCAGTCGTCACCGTCACGTACGAAGTCCATGCCGGTAGCGGATCCTCGCTTCTCGATAAAGCCGCGCACGGCAGCAATGCGTTCGGCCGGAAACTCTCCCGGCCACATCCACGAGGAGAGACTTTCTGTGGCCCGAGCCGTCCGCTCATCCACGAGAGCGAGGCCTGCCTGCCTCAGCAGCTCGCGATACCGGGACGGCGGCCGTGAGGCGGCGTGAGACGGATCGCGCAGCATCTCCAGCTCGTTCATCGCGTGGCGCTGCTCGCGACCCTCGGGGGCGATCTGGTCCACGACCAGCACCCTGGCGCGGGCTACCCGTCCCATCTCGGTGAGGACCGGGACGGGATCGTTCATGTGATGCAGC
>JBBSGD010000188.1:0-1605 GCA_038254435.1 Actinomycetota bacterium | reverse complement strand
ATGACGAGGACGTTGGACGTCTCGGTTCGATGCACGGACTCCATGGTGCACCCAACGGCGTCCGCAAACTATTACGGCGCACGCCGATGACGAGCGTCGCCTCCTGCACGATCTGCTCATGGTGGCGATTCGACGACAGACGATGTGGAAGATTGTTGACGCCGAGCGTCAATGCGGAGGAACCGACCGCGGGTTGGAGCCGTAACCGCAGGGCCTCAAATTGGTTGCGCCCGCAACGGAAGCGTAGGATAGGGCAGGTTCACCGCTGCTCAATCTGTCGATCGCTCGTGGCAGGTGTCTCGGTTAGAGGTCACGGCAATGACGCCCGGCGATCTTGGTCTGCTTGTCCTGCGTCTCGTGGTCGGCCTGACCTTCGCCGCCCATGGCGCTCAGAAGGCGTTTCGGCTGGTGGAAGGGTCCGGGTTGGGCTGGCTGGTGCGGGGCGATGACCCGGATGGGGTTCCGCCCGGCCAACCTGTGGGCCGTCGTCTCGATCGGGGCCGAGCTGGTCGGAGGGCTGTTGCTCGCCGTCGGGCTCCTCACGCCGTTTGCCGCGATGGCGCTCGTCGGCCAGTCGGTGGTGATCGTGCTCAAGGCGCACTGGGCGAAGGGGTTCTGGAGCCGGGACGGGGGCTTCGAGTTCCCGCTCAGCCTCGCGGCCGGCGTCGTGGCCCTCGCCGGCACGGGACCTGGGTCGGCGTCGCTCGATGCGGCGCTGGGGCTGTCCTACTCGCCGGAGTTGCGCGGTCTGCTCATCGCGGTCGGGGTCCTCGGCGCCCTCGTTGCGCTCGCGATTTCGCGCGTTCTGCCAGGGGAGCGCCCAGCGGCAGCGCCACGCTAAATCGGCTCAGGCCGGCAGTCGGCAGGACGCTCACGGCGGGTTCGGCGTTCTGGTTCCGGAGGGCCCAAAACTGACCCCCTCCCGCCAAGGTCGTCAACGCTACGCTTCCATAGCGACGGTCCCGCGGCCGGACCTACTCGCCGCCGAGCCTCGCGAGTGCACTCCATGATCCCTTCGCCGTGTCGACGTCGGACTCTTACACGAGCAGATACCTCCATGTGACGCGGACCTTCTCATCGGAGTTGACGTAGTTGGCCCATCGCCTGGCGGCCTCGCGCTTCCCTTGACGTCCTCGGAAGACATCTCCTTGTCCATCTTCACCTCGGCGACCCAAGTGGGCGGTTGTTGCGTTATTGGCCGGTGATATAGAGGGGTTGGGAACGCGATAGGGCGGGCGCTGACCGGCTCATCTTGGTAGTGGATTCGTCGAGCAAGCCGATCGCCTGAGCGGCCCGGGGTCTCGCCGGGGGCTGTGGCACAGCTGCGGAGTGGGAGAATGCATTGGTGAAGGCGAAGCTGGTCGCGTCCGGAGAGCTCCAGATCGAGGGCGAGCGGCACACCGGCGACGTGGTGATCGAGGGCGGACGGATCCGCCGGCGGCGGAAAGGCCCTTCGAAGCCGCTGCGCGAGCAGTTCGGGCACACGCCTCTGTCGGTCGCCGAAGACATCCCCTGGGGTGGCAAGCGGCTCGTCGTCGGAACGGGCGCCGATGGCGCGCTCCCCATCACCCCGGAGGTAGGCGAGGAAGCGCAGCGACGCGGGAT
>JBBSGD010000187.1:0-1614 GCA_038254435.1 Actinomycetota bacterium | reverse complement strand
GAGCGCGGGCTACCGTGCGGTTGCCGGTCCCGAGGACGCGTCCGTGGTCGTATTCAACACGTGCTGCATTCGCGAGAACGCGGACACGCGCCTCTACGGCAACCTCGGCCACATGAAGGCGATCAAAGACGAGCGGCCCGAACTGCGCATCGTCGTCGGCGGTTGTCTTGCCCAGAAGGACCGTTCGATCATCCAGCAGCGGGCCCCCTGGGTGGACGTGGTGCTCGGCACCCACAACCTTGCGAGCTTGCCGCGCCTGTTGAAGGAGTCCGCCCGGGCCCCCGCCTTCGAGATCCTCGAGCAAACTGAGACCTTCCCCTCGGCGCTGCCGGCGAGACGTACGTGCGTATGGCACGCGTGGGTCTCGATCTCCATCGGATGCAACAACTCGTGCACCTTCTGCATCGTGCCCACCGTGCGCGGGCGAGAGGAGTCGCGCCGGCCCGGGGACATAGGGCGCGAGGTAGAGGAGCTAGTCGCCGACGGCGTGCTCGAGGTCACTCTCCTAGGGCAGAACGTCAACTCCTACGGGCGAGATCTCGACGGACGGCCCATGTTCTCCAAGCTGCTGCGACGGCTGGATGCGATCGAGGGACTGGAACGAATACGTTTCACGAGCCCTCATCCCAAGGACTTCCGGCGCGACACCGTAGATGCGATGGCCGAGTGTGACTCTGTGTGCGAGCACATCCACTTGCCCCTGCAAGCGGGCTCCGACCGGGTGCTGAGAGCCATGAAGCGCGCCTACAGCCGCTCCCGCTACATGGACAAGATCACCATGGTCCGGGCCGCCCTGCCCGACGTCGCGATAACCACCGACATCATCGTCGGCTTTCCCGGCGAAACCGAAGAGGACTTCGCCCAGACGCTCGAGGTAGTAGCGGAGGCTCGCTACGACGCCGCCTACACGTTCCAGTACTCGCCTCGCCCCATGACTGAGGCTGCAAAGCTGCCCGGCCAGTTGCCCAAGGAGGTGGTGCAGGAGCGCTTTGAACGGCTGTGCGCCTTGCAAGAGGACATATCGCTCGAGCGCAACCTGCGACACGTCGGACGCAGTGAGGAGGTAGTAGTCGAGGGTGCGTCCAAGAAGGACGCAACGCGGCTGTCGGGCCGCACACGCACCAACAAGCTCGTTCACTTCAGCGGCGCTGCGGACGAGGGCGCCATCCGAACCGTGAACATCGTCGCCGCCCGGCCCCATTACCTCCAGGGCGAGCCCGTCGCGGGACGCACGGAACCGGCGCGTGCGCCCGGCGGCCTGACCCTGCCACTGGTGTCGAGCGGAGCGGCCTGCACCACTTGCGGCTAGGTACCGAAGGGGTGGCAGGTCTTTACACCGGGATCATCGCCCCGCACGCTCCCGTACTCGTTCCCGGAGTGACCGGGCCACGACTCGAGGCAGAGACCGCGTCGCTGCGGGACGCGCTGGCGGCAATCCACTCGAATGGGGCCGACCTCGTTGTCGTTCTTTCTCCACACGGCGCGGCGAGCGGCGTCTACACCCGCGCATCCGGGTCTCTCAGTGGGTTCGGAGTACCCGGCCTGCCGATTGCCGGACGCCCCGAGCCTCGCGCCGCCACCGAGCTGGCCGAGCTGTGGGGCAAGCCGCTTCTT
>JBBSGD010000186.1:0-1681 GCA_038254435.1 Actinomycetota bacterium | reverse complement strand
GGACATCGGGTGGCTCGGCCACTCCGCGTTGCGGTCCTTGAAGGCCGGGGCCATGTACTTGCGAATGGGGTCGTTCCATAAGTCCTCGACGATCATCGTGTTGATCATTTGAGGAGGGATGAGCATCGACATCGTCGCCCGCTCCGTCTGATCGTGTTCGATCGACTCTGCGAGGTCGTCGGGAAGAAGGTTCCCAAGCGCTGCGCGGAAGGCGTCGAGAGTCTTTACGGTCTTGCGTCGCTGCCACTTCGGGTCGCCCCATTCCTTGACCGACACGTCCGCGAAGCCGGGAATGCGGCGCCAGTCCGGCTCGACGAAGTCGCGCCGCGGCGGATACTCGTAGGGCTGGCCCCCCTGCAGGCCCGTGGTGACGCGCTCGGATGTCTGTGCGAGGTCGGTAGTGGTGCTCGTGGTCATCGGCGCTGCCCTCCCTATGGTGCGGTCACTGCCTGTCCTGTCGCGTGGTCGTGGGCGAAGTGCCCGGAGGAACCCTCCGCGGCAGAGCCTCTCCGGCACTGGCCCTTGAGCCGACGCCGCATGTCCCGTAGTCTAGCGGAATTAGGTTAGGCAGTCGAGCAAGATGGCGGAATATCGTTCGGAATCGTGGGAGCTGGAGGGTAGAAATGGACGAAATAGACACCAGGATCGTGTCCCTCCTCGAGGGTAACGCGAGGCTGACCTACGCCGACATCGGGGCGCGCGTTGGCCTCGCGGCCTCGTCCGTCCACGATCGCGTGCGCAAGCTCGAGCGTGGCGGGGCCATTCGCGGCTACCGCGCCGAGGTCGACTTCGACGCCGTCGGCCTGCCCATCACCGCTTTCGTGAGCCTCGCCCTGCGTCCCTCCTCTCCGAGCGACGTCCCGGCGCGAGTGGCCGAGCTCCCGCTGGTGGAGTCGTGCTATTCGGTCGCCGGCGAGAACTCCTACGTCGTAATCGTGCGAGCGCCGAGCACCAAGGCGTTGGAGGAGCTGCTCGACGCCCTGCGCGCCAAGCTCGAGGTGGTGACGCGCTCGACGATCGTGCTGTCGACTCCGTTCGAGCGACGGCCGCTGGTGCGGCCGCACCAGCTCACCCCGCCTGAGTCAGACGGCGGCCGATGACGTAGCGCTGAATCTGATTGGTCCCCTCGACTATCTGCAGCCCTTTGGCCTCGCGCATGTAGCGCTCGGCCGGGTAGTCGGAGATATAGCCGTAGCCGCCGTGAAGCTGAACCGCGTCGGTAGTGACGCGCATGGCGACATCGGTGCAGAAGACTTTCGCCTGCGCCGCTTGCATCGCATAATCGGCCCCGGCATCCTTCAGCGCCGCCGCGTGCCGGTATAGCCTCCGCCCCGCCTCGATCGAAGTCGCCATGTCCGCCAGCATGAACTGCACGCCCTCGTTGTGGGCTACCGGACTGCCGAACTGCTCTCGCTCCATGGTGAACTCGAGGGCCGCGTCGAACGCGCCCTGAGCGAGGCCGGTCGCGCACGCGGCAATCCCAAGCCGTCCGGAATCGAGCGACGCCAGAGCGATCTTGAAGCCCTCGCCCTCGTCGCCCACCCGATGCGCTGCCGGAACCTGCACATCGTTGAGCTCGAGCATCCAGGTCGGCGAGGAGCGCCACCCCATCTTGTCTTCCTTCTTCGCACCCACGAAGCCGGGCGTTGCCTTCTCGACGAGAAACGCCGAGATCCCCTTG
>JBBSGD010000185.1:0-1727 GCA_038254435.1 Actinomycetota bacterium | reverse complement strand
GTGCTCGGGGTGTTCGGCGCGGGCTTTGCCCAGGGACGTGACGCGCTGCTGATCCTTCTTGCGGGGCAGCTCGTGAACATAGCGACGGGAAGCGCGGGGTTCGTGCTGATCATGGCCGGACGCACCGGATGGGATCTCCTAGTCATCGGTGTGGCGCTCGCCCTGGACCTGCTGCTGGCCATCCTTCTGTGCCCGCGCTACGGAATGACGGGCGCGGCGGTAGCCAATGCGGTGACGTTCGCCGTTTCAAACGCGGCCCGCCTCGCGCTGGTTCGCAAGTTCGTCGGCATCCAGCCCTACGACCGCAACTACGCTCGTCTGGTGCCGCCCGCACTCGTGGGGGGCCTGACGATGCTGCTCGTGCACCTAGGGGCGGCCGGTGGCTACCTGGTGAATCTGGTGCTGACCGGGGCTGCCGGCGCGGGCGTGTACGGGGCCGCTTATCTCCTCCTGGGCGTCACTCCGGGCGAGCGAAGAGTGGCCCTGAGCCTGCTGCGCCGTCGCTAAGAGCACGCCACGCGGCCGCGTGGACAGATTTGCGCCTCGGCATGCAGATGGACGGGCAACCGGGTCTGCCTTTACGGCCCCTTGTTCAGCGGCGCGGCTCCCATGAGAAAAAGCGCATGGCGAGCAAGAGCGCGGCTACTCCCCAGGCTGCGACGATGAGAATGTCTCCCACGCTGTAGGTGAACCCCTCGGGAGCCAGGAACGAGCCGAGCATCGCGTCCGCGAAGTGACGAATCGGAAAGATCTTGGAGATGACGTCCAGCACCACCGGGGGATTGTTGAGGGGGATGAACACATTGGAGATGAACAGAAGCGGCAGCACCACCGCGTTGATCACCGCCGGCGCCGAGTCGGCGTTGGGGACGACCGAGGTGAAGGCGAGCCCCATCGCGCAGAACGCGGCCGAGCCGACGATGACGGTCAGCACGAACTCGCCCAGGGTCGAGGTTGGAAGCCTCGCACCGTAGAACAGGGCCCCGAAGGCGACGCAGATCGCAACAAGGAGCGCCGAGACGAGAGCGGCGTGCACCATGCGTCCGAACAGGTAGGTCCATCCCGGCAGCGGCGTACCTCGCAGGCGCTTGAGGACGCCGGCATCGCGCGCGAACACTACCGAGATAGCGATGTTCGTAAAGCAAGCCGTTACCACCGAAAAGGCGGAGATGGCCGGGATCGTGAACGTCGAGCCCTTGACGACCTCGCCGCCGACATGCGAGCTCTCGTTGCCGAAGAACACCGTGAAGATAAAGAGGAAGAACAAGGGAAAGGCGAAGGTGAAGAAGACCGAGGCCGGGTTCCTCCAAAACGCTTTGTTCGTGTAGCGGACCTGGGACAGGGCCAGGGCGAAGCTGCTCACTCGTGGGTCACCTGCTGCCCCGTCCGGTGAGGCTCCTTGGTGATCTCGAGGTAGACGTCTTCGAGGGTGGGCCGGGTCACGTCGAGGCCGTCGAGAGCCACGTCGTTCTTGATCGCCCACCCGGTCAGCTCGTAGAGCACCCTCGTCGGATCCTCGGTCCGGAGCCGGGAGAGTCCGTCTGCGCACGACGTCATCTGCGCGAGCGGCTCGGGCAGCGGCGGGGCGCCGCTGTGCAGGCGAAAGCTGACCAGCGCCCCCTGCGGGTTGCGCTCGGCGAGCTCTCGCGGGGAGCCTTGTGCCACGATTACGCCGTCCGACATGATCGTGACGTGCTCGGCGAGATACTGCGCCTCGTCCATGAAGT
>JBBSGD010000184.1:0-1766 GCA_038254435.1 Actinomycetota bacterium | reverse complement strand
TTCCCCTTGATGCCGTCTTACCAGATCGTCCAGCTCGTCGTCGGTGCGCCCTGGATCGTGGTGGAACAGCAGCACGCGTCGAGCGTCGACGCGTTCGGCCAGAGCTATCGCGTACTCCACGCTGGCGTGACCGAGCCACGCGCGTGAGGCCATCTCGGCCGCCGTGAACTGTGCGTCGTGGATCAGAAGGTCGACGCGGGAAGCCAGGCGCGTTATTGCTGCATGATACTCACCGAGACCGTCGGGACCCTTCCCCAGCGCCATCGGATTGTGATCGGAGACGTAGGCGAACGAGCCTGACGCATCGCTTACCCGATAGCCAAAGCATCGGCCGCCTTTGTGCGGGACTTCTTCTGCGCGCACCGAGAAGCCCTCGATGTCGTGCTCTCCGGGTTCGAGGCCCTGCCACTTCCAAGTTCCTCGCAGCTTGTCCGGTCCGATGGGAAAGAATGGGGGCGACATCATTCGCTCGAACACGGCGGCGGGCTCCCCCTGGCCGGGCATCAGGAGCTTGACGTCCGAACCATCGTCGTCCCCCGCCGCGAAGAACGGCAGTCCTTGAGTGTGGTCCCAGTGCAGATGCGTCAGCAGGAGGCTGCCCTTGAACGGGGCACCCTGCATGAGATCGGCGACGCGCCGGATACCGGTGCCCGAGTCCAGGATCAGGCTTGGCGCGCCGGAGCCGCGCCCCACGGCGATGCATGAGGTGTTGCCGCCGTAGCGCACGAAGCGGGGGCCGGTTGCCGGAGTCGATCCGCGCACACCGCATATCGACAGGCGCATCAGTTCTTTGCGCGGCGCGTCGAGAGCGCTCAGCTTTCTTCCCGGCGGTGTCCGCTTGCCAGCTCTGCAAGCGCCTCTTTGTCTATCTGAGCCGAGGCGGCCACGGCGACCCTGCACGGCGTTAGCGCCCTCAGCGTCGAGGTGCGCTTGCCACCTTCGAGGATTGCCCTCTCGCCGACGATCGCACCGGGACCCACTTGGGCAAGCTGGCGACCGTCGACCTCCACGGCAAGCACTCCGTCGAGGAGCAGGTACATCTCGTCACCTTCTTGTCCTTGCTCGACGAGGGCGGTGCCCTTGCCGACCTTGCGCAGCTGCGGCTTTTGTCCGGCGGTCATGATCGCGCGCGATAGCTGGCGCTCGAGTGCGGTCTCGACCTCGGTCACGAGGGCCGGGGAGTCCTGGTCGCCCCAAGGAGTGTGCTTGCCGAAGGCTTCCCGGTACCAGGACTTGAAGTCGATCAGCCCCGTCTTGCCGGCGAGCTTGCCCTCCTCGTCGTAGATCCAGTGCCGGGGGAAAGGGCTCGCCCCAAGCACCTCGTGCTTGCTGCGGCCGTCCGCGTAGAGGGTCAGCGCAAGGGTCGTCCATGCAAGTGGCGCGGACAACTGGATGTAGGGCGGCGTGCGCACTCGCCGGGGCGCCGGCATGCCGGTGCGGCCCCCCGAGGTCTGGACGAAGCGCACGAAGTCGCCTCCACGCTCGGGCTCGGGGTGCAGGTCCGGGAGGGCCACGGCCTGGAAGACGACCTCCTTGCCCCCGAGTCGCACCTTGCTCACACCGATGTGGCCCTTGCCCTCCTGACCGAAGCCGGTAATGGCGCCGTCGTTCACCTCGATCCAGGCCCGCAGCTCGTTGGCGAAGCGGAACTTGTCGGCCTCGCGCAGCGCGTCGAGGTCGTCGATCACATCGGGCAGCGGCTCGTCGTAGTGGGCCATCCCCATCTCGAACGGAAGCTTGGTCATCCCCGCTATCGCCTCGGAGGG
>JBBSGD010000183.1:0-1775 GCA_038254435.1 Actinomycetota bacterium | reverse complement strand
GCCGGCTCCGCACCACGTCGATGGCGACATTTCGGGCGATCGACAGCAGCCACGTGGGCACGCTCCCCCGTCGGGCGTCGAAGGCGGCTGCGTGCCTCCACGCCTTGAGGAAGGTTTCCTGCGCGACCTCCTCTGCGGTCGCGGGGTCCCGCAAGATCGTCAGAGCAAGCCCGTAGACGCGCCTTTGATAACGGCGCACGAAGGCCGTGGCTGCCCTTTGATCTCCCGAGGCAAGCCCGGCCAGCAATGATTCATCGGTTAGTGACCACATGACTACATACGGGGGCCGGGTCGCAGGGGATTGCCTCGCCTCTTACCAATCCACCCGGCTTGCGCGTTCGTACAAAGCATGAGTGCAGTATCCAAGATCGCGGCAGCCGGTCCTGTATTCACCTCGCTCCTTAGGAAAACGCCCATTGTCGCTCAAGGAGGACTTCATGCGCCGTACGACAGGCTCCACCAAAGGGCCTGCCACACGTAGGCGAGTCCTCGTCACTGTCGCGGCTTTATTGAACGCGGTTCTTCTGCTCGCGGCGTGGCGGTTCCTCCCGAGCCAGCCGTCTTTGTCTTCGAGTGCGGGCCCTAGCCCGCACCACTCGACAAGCTCATCAGGTCACAGGAATGGGCCGCTAAAGGGCTCGCCGGGCGGTGGCGGCAGCAAGGTTACCGGAGGCGGGGGATCGATCACGATCGACGGACAATCCATCGGCAACTACGGGACCGGAGACGCTTCCAGCGGTTCGTTCGACGTCAAGCTTGACGACAACTACTTCAGACCCACCGTTATCGACGCCAAGCCCGGGCAGAAGGTGACGCTCGAGCTCGAGAACGAGGGCGGGGCGCTTCACAACTTCCAGCTCGACAGCCAGAGCATCGACACCGACGTCGCGTCGGGCCACAAGCAGGAAGTAACGGTCACCATCCCCAAGTCCGGCACGCTCAAGTTCGTCTGCAAGTACCATGCCTCGCTCGGCATGGTGGGAGAGCTCAAGGCCAAGTAGCGGCAGCTAGACGCTCGTGCGCAGCGCCTCAAATGCCGATGACCTGCCAGATCACGCTGCGCGGCTTTGGCTCGTCGAGCTCGATCATGAAAAGACGCTGCCACTTGCCGAGAACGGGTTCGCCGCCTTGCACCGGGATTGTCTGCGAGGTAGCGCCCACCAGCATCTGAGCGAGGTGGCTGTGGCCGTTGCGCCTCTCATCCTGGACGAGGTTCTGCGTTCGTCGCCGGAGGTCGTCGTGTGCGTAGGAGTTGCCGGGCGGAGCGATGCCTTCGAGCTTGCGTTTCAGATCCTCCTGCAGTCCTTCTTCCCACTCGTTGATGACGAGCGAGCAGGTTGTGTGCAAGACGAAGGCAAGAGCCAGCCCGTCGGTAGCGCCGGAGTCCTTGACCGCGCGCCACAGATCATCGGTCAGGTCGACGAAGGCGAGCCTCGCGGGCGGCTCGACGGTCGTGGTTACGCTGAAACTCTTCACTGATCCTCCTTTGAACGGGCGCACGGCGGGACCCCGTGCCGTTGGTATCGGTCAGACGGCTCCGGCCGGGAGCGCGACGACCATGCGGCACCCTCGAGGCGATGCTTGTTCCACTGCGATGTGTCCCCCGTGCAAGTCCACGATCCAGCGCACGATCGCGAGGCCAAGCCCCGTTCCCCCCTCGGAAGAGCGCGCGGAATCGGACCGGTAGAAGCGCTCGAAGACGTGTGTGGCTTCGGCTGCGGGGATCCCCGGGCCCATGTCGGTAACCTCGATCACCACTTCCTCGTCGCGAGCCT
>JBBSGD010000182.1:0-1926 GCA_038254435.1 Actinomycetota bacterium | reverse complement strand
TCAAGGCCGTCGCCCAAGATACGCCAGACGGTCGGATGGAGTCGCATGGTGAACTTCCGCCGGCCCCCCGAGGGCGCGTGACGCGGATATGGCTCCCTTCGGAGCCATCATCTGGGGTGTCATTCGTAGACGGCTTGCGAGATGAGGTCGTCGATTCCTGCCTTTTGGCCCGTCGCTCGAGCGAGGTCCCACCCATGAACCGCCGCGTCCGCCAGTGCCAAACCGAGAGCTAGGGGCCCCGGCGTGTCGCCCCATGGCAACGCGAATCGCGCTCGAGCGCACCAGGAGCGCGGAAGACCTCGAGCGCGCTGCGGGCCGCTTCCTCGTAGCCGGCTACATGATCCTCGGCGCAATAATCCGTGGCGTCAGAGATATCAAAGCGGTTTCTGGAAGCTCCCGCAGCGAATTTGACGCAGCCTCTCGTGATGTGTTCATCAAGTCCCGTACGCCCATTCCGTGCACGGGGTCGCCCGGTCCAACTGATCTCGGCTGGTTCCTGCGACCACGACGCCCGTCCTCTCGAGGACCCATTCGTACATGCCGACGTCCATCAATCCTCCATACACTAAAGAGAAACGTTACCCGACACCCTCGCCGGCGATTGATCACACGCCTAAACCAGCGCGCAACAGACCGCAATCGTCAAAGCCCTTCTTGTTCGGCCGCCAGCTCCTCGAAGTAACGAGCGGCCTCGCGTCCCGAGGGGACCGTGAGAACGTTCTCTGCGGCGAAGTCGCCGGCTCCAGGCCAGCTGGACCCACGAATCCGTTTGGCGGCGCCGTCGATGTCGTACCTCGTGCGCCGGAGCTCGACATCGGGCCCAAGAAGGACCCAGTACGCTCCGGGTCCCCGGTCCTCGTAAGGCATCCCAACGCTTCCGGCGTTGACGATTCGGGTCCCGCCGGCGGTGCGGTCGAACTGAACGTGCGTGTGCCCGCAAACGACACATGCCCCAAATCCCTCGACGCTGTCGGCGAGGCGTCTCTCGGGCGTCAGTGCCGTGATGATCTTCTCGTCACTGCTGGGGGAACCGTGACAGAAGAGCGTGGCGCCGATGTCGTCGATGACGAGCTTTATGTTCCCGGCGAAGGTTCGAAGGAGGTCACCGTCGCGTGGCCGGAGTTGGTCCACCACCCACGCGTCGTCGGGCGCAGGAGCAGGGTCAGGGACGCGCGTGCCCTCGAGGAACTGAAGAAGCATGCGGTCCGAGTTCCCGCGCACGAAGCGAACGTCGCCGGGAAGGGCTGCGAGCAGGTCGAGCGTCTCGCGCGGCAGCGGCCCGCTTGCGACATCTCCGCCCACAACGATGACGTCGGGCATCTCCACCTCGAGCTCCGCCAGCACAGCCTCGAGGGCAGGAGCGTTTGCGTGGATGTCGTAAAGCGCAGCGACCCGGACGGCTCGATCCCTCCATTGGCCAGGCGTTCCCGTGGCTGGAGCAACGTCGCTGCCCAGCCTACGGTCCAAGAGCTCCGCGTGTTGCACGACCGTCGCCGGGAGGCCGTGGACGAACGCCCTCGGCGAGGTGTAGCCGCCTCGACTCGAGTACACCGACACCGGCACGGCACACCGAACAAGCCTCCGACCTCACGGGATCGCGTTGTTGGCGCCCGGGCCAGAGGAGAAGAGTCCCGACCCTCGGCATTACCGCGTGGCACACTACTAGCGAGTCGGCCGGTCTTTAGAAGGAGTCCTCATGGACGAGATGTCTTCTTGCACGCGCTGCGACAGAGAGCTGCCCAGGAGGCGCCTCAAGGAGGTCGTCCACGAGGAGGGCCGAATCCGCGTGCGCCGGCTGGTGTGCTCCAACTGCCTGGACCAAATCATGAAGGAGTCGAGCCGCGTGCGCGGCGTCGTCGGCACCGAGAAAGCAGCAGCAGTGCACATCGATCGGGAGCCGGGCCCCGGGGACCATCGGAGCATGGG
>JBBSGD010000181.1:0-1935 GCA_038254435.1 Actinomycetota bacterium | reverse complement strand
GAGCGCGAAGCCTTCCTGGGTACGCTCTATCGTGCGAATTCGGAGGCCATCACGAAAGTCCGCGCCGGCCTCCGCAGCTTTGCCGGCGAGCCACGCATCGAGCTTCCTGCGCTGGGTCATGTACACGAGCGGCACATCGCTGCGGTGGATTATCCGATCGGAGGGATCCCCTCCCCTGCTGACGTCCATCGTAAAGACGACGTCCTCGACCACCGGATCGACCGGGAATCCCAGCACGTCGACTGCTCGCTTCGTCAGGCCGCCTCCACACGGCTTATCGCGTGGGAAGGGGTAACGGTCCAACAGGAGCACCGACGCACCCGCAGAAGCCAGCCGGAATGCGGTAACCGAGCCGGCGGGCCCCGCCCCCACCACCGCGACGTCAAAGGTTTCGATTGTGCCAGCCTACCGGCGACCGGATGAGGGCAATAGGTCCCGCAAATCCTTGCCCACGTCGGCAAGGTGCTCCGGGGCGGGGTGCGCCCTTGCAGCCACGAGCCGCACCGCCCGGCGCACGTCCCCGGCGGCATCCAGTCCGATGGCGCCGATGACAACGCCGGAGCGGAGCGAGAAGATCACGAAGGAGCGTTTCTCGACGCTCCCCCTCATTACTGAGCTGTCGCCCAGCAGCGGCATACCCGCGGTCTGGAGGTTGTGTCCGTACTGGTCGGACCAGAACCAGTGCGCGTCGTCGTAGACGACACTGGCTCCGAGCATGCTGCGGGCCGCAGCAGCACCTTGTTTCAGCGCGTTGTCGAAGTGCTCAACGAGCACGTCGCCCCCGAACAGGGGGTGCGTCACGTGCTCGGCAACATCTCCGGCCGCCCACACCCCGGGATGACTCGTCGCGCACGTGTCGTCGACACAAACGCCGCGCTGCACCCGGAGACCTGCCCGAGCCGCCAGCTCGACACGCGGTTCGACACCGATCCCGACGAGGGCGGCGTCCGCTTCGACCACCTCGCCGCGGCCCGTCCTCACGACCACGGACTCGCGCCCCTCCTCGAGCGACGCCACGGACTGGCCGAGCAGCAGCTGCACCCCGTGCTCTCGATGAAGCGCGGCGAACTCGTCTCCCACCTCCCGGCCGAGTGCGCGCTCCAGCGGCGCGGGCAGCTGCTCGATGAGGGTCACTTCCGCCCCCAGCGTGCGTGCGGCTGCAGCAACCTCGCACCCGATGAAGCCTCCGCCGATTATCAAGATGTGCCCGCCCGAGTGCAGCCGTGCCTTGAGCCGGGCGGCGTCGGCAAGGTCGCGCAGGTAATGGATACGTCCGCCGTCCGCCCTCGACCCAACGGGGCCCAGACGCCGCAATCTTGCCCCCGTCGCCAGGAGCAGCGCGTCCCAGCGGAGCGAGCCGCCGTCGTGCAACGCCACCGAGCGAGCCACCAGATCGAGCTCGGTGACGCGGCGCTCCAGCACCACCTCGATGCCCTGGGTGGCATACCACGACGAATCGTAGAAGCCCGGCGAAGGTGCGCCGCCCCGCTGAGTCAGGTAGCGCTTGGACAGTGGCGGGCGTTCGTAGGGCAACCGGTCTTCCTCGCCCACAAGCGTCAGCGGGCCGTCAAAACCTTCGGCACGCAGGGTGACGAGAGCGGCCACGGCGGCGGCTCCCCCACCCACCACAACCAGACGGCGCACCACGACTCAGTGGCTCTCCCACGCAAAGGAGCGCTGGAGGGCATCCTGCCAGCGCCGGTAGAGGCGATCCCGTTCGGCCTCCGGTAGCGCCGGCTCGTAACGATCCTGCGCCGTCCAGAGGGCGTCGAGCTCGGTTCGGTCCTGCCAGAGCCCCGTTGCGAGGCCGGCAAGGTACGCGGATCCAAGGGCCGTCGTGGCCGTATCTTGTGGCACCAGCACGGGGACGCCGAGGATGTCCGCCTGGAATTGCATCAACCACCGATTGGCCACTGCGCCGCCGTCCGCACGCAG
>JBBSGD010000180.1:0-1946 GCA_038254435.1 Actinomycetota bacterium | reverse complement strand
TCGCGCTGCGTAACCACCTGCGACACCAAGACCGCGTCGGCCTCCTCGGTCCGAACCGTGGCAACGATCTCCTCCGGGGACACCTGCGACCCCATGTTGATGACTCGCAGCTCGGGAAAGTACTCGAGCCCGTGGTCACCGGCAAAGCCCTTCATCGACAGGATCGCGTCGAGGCCCACCGTGTGCGCGTCGGTCCCCGTGCACGCCCCGACCACCACAAGCCGCCGCTTGAGGTGCTCGCGGACCGCATGGTTGACCTCCTGGTAGGTGAGCTCGGGAAACCCCCGCTCGCGCACCACCATCTCGTCCGGGTCCACCGTGTGCATCGTCGCGCCGTAGACGATAAAAAAAGTGAAATCGGGCCCCATTCCCTTCATGTGCGCGACCTGGGGGCGCTCGAAGCCCATCTTGCGTGCAAGCTCCAGCGCGGCCTGACGAGCGAGCTCGGACTCGGCAACCGGCAGCGTGAAGGAGAGCTGCACGAGGCCGTCGCCCCTCGAGTCTCCGTAAGGCTTGACTGCACTCATCGGCCTGCCTCCACGTTCACTCGCATTGATAGAGCGTCGCTTACCGGGTTGACGTAGCCCTCTTGTTTGACGACCACGCCGTCGAGGCCCTTTCCCCCGTCGCGTGGGCGCACCGTATCGGCGAACATCCCGGCTTCGATCGCCGCGAACATCCCGATGTCCGCCACCTTGCGCAGCATCTGACGGCACTCCTCGAGAACTTGCGCTGCACGCCGCTCGACCGCTCCCCCATTCTCGAAACGAAGCTCGCCGGCGAGCCCTTTGGCGCCGCCGAAGACATACGAGGCGTTCTCCAGAGCTAGATCACGGTCCGATAGAAACGGCGTGTGGATGCCCTCGGTCAGCATGCCCAGAAGGATGATGTCCTGCCCGGTCAGCGCGCCGACGAGATTGAACATGGCGTCATAGATAAAGCCTTGAAAGACGTTCCCCGTCATGTGCTTGGTTGGCGGCATGTACTTGAGCGGCGCCTGCGGGAAGCACTCTCTGATCAGCTGCGCGTGCGCCAGCTCCATGAGGATCTGATCCTTCACGCCGGTGTCTATCTCGAACGCGTGCCCGAGCCCCATCTGCTCGCGCGGCAGCCCCGCGCTGAGTGCGAACCGTTCGTTGAGGAACTGGCTCGCCAGCACCGTATGCGCTGCATCGATTGCATCGGCGGTCGTCAGGTAGTTGTCCTCGCCGGTATTGATGACAATCCCGGCAAGCGAGTGCACCATGCGCGAGAAGTGCTGGTCGATGAACGTGCGCTGCATGTTGATGTCCCGAAAGATGATTCCGTACATGCAATCGTTCAGCATCATGTCGAGCCGTTCCATAGCTGCCATCGCAGCTATCTCGGGCATGCACAGCCCGCTCGCGTAGTTGGTGAGCCGGATGTAACGGCCCAGCTCTTCGCCTACCTCGTCGAGGGCGCGGCGCATGAGGCGGAAGTTCTCCTGCGTCGCATACGTCCCGGCAAAGCCGTCCGTGGTGGCCCCGTAGGGTACGTAGTCGAGCAGCGACTGGCCGGTCGAGCGGATCACCGCGATGACGTCGGCTCCCTCGCGCGCCGCAGCCTGTGCCTGAGGAATGTCCTCGTGAATGTTGCCGGTGGCGACGATCAGATAGAACCACGGCTTGTGCGCTTCGCCGATCTTCCCGATGACCTCGGAGCGCCTTGCGGCGGCAGAAGCTATGCGCTCGACGGTGTGGTCTGCCTCTTGCTCCGCCCTCGCGAGCGCGGCCGCGCGGTCGGCGCCGGCCGGCCACTCGGGAGTAACCGATCCGCTCGCTATAGTCTCTGCGGTCGACTGCACGCCGCCGTCGCCGGTGAGCACGGCGTGCCAGAAGGGAACGAGCGCGCCCTTGCCAAGCCCGATCGCATCCTTCACCGCGTCGACGACGAGGTTTGGCATGGGCACGGCCTCGGCGCCCTCG
>JBBSGD010000179.1:0-1948 GCA_038254435.1 Actinomycetota bacterium | reverse complement strand
CGCCGGGAGGCGAGGCGCCGGCTGGTCGGTTACGTGTTCCAGCGGCCCTCGGACAACTTGATCTCCTACCTCAGCGCGTGGGAGCACATGAACCTTGCCGCCAAGGTGCGAGGAAGCGACGCGGGCGAGGCGTCCAGGCTCCTGGAGCTGCTCGGGATCAAGGATGTGGCCTGGTGCAGGCCGCATCAGCTCTCCGGAGGCGAGCAGCAGCGGCTGGCCTTCGCTCAGGCAGTTGTGGGCGCTCCCGCCCTGGTCATCGCCGATGAGCCGACCGCCCAGCTCGACTCGGCGTCGAGTCAAGCGCTGCTCACGGCGGTCTGGGAGCTGGCGGCCGCGGGCACCAGCTTTGTTCTGTCGACGCACGACCCCGGCGTCGTGGAAGCAGCCGACCGCACTTATTTCTTGCGACATGGGGCACTCGAGTCCGAAACCGCAGAGCGAGGCGCCCTATCGGTGATCGACGGGGCCGGACGCATCCAGCTGCCGTCGACGGCGCTCGAGCTCTTTCCCGCCGGCCGCGCGATCGTCGAGGTAGTCGACGGCGCCGTGACGATCACGCCGCCATGACCGAAGCGCGCGTGGTGGCCAAGATATCGGGGGTCGAGAAGTCGTTCGCGCGGGGCCCGGAAGTCGTGCACGTCTTGCGGGGCCTGTCTCTGGAGGTGCGCCGAGGAGAGATCGTTGCCCTCGTCGGACCGTCCGGGTCCGGCAAGACCACGCTGCTCAACATCATGGCCGGGTGGGAGGATCCCGACCGGGGGGAGGCGACCTTCGTGGCCGGCGAGTCGGAGCTCGGATTTGGGGGGCTGATGTGGGAGGACGTGGCGGTAGTGCCCCAGAGTCTGGGGTTGTTGGAGGAGCTCACGATCGCCGAGAACGTGGGGCTCCCGCTGCGGCTGCGCAGATTGGGTCAGAGCGCTATCCGTGAGCGAGTGAGCGCGCTGCTGACTGTCTTCGGGCTGTATGAGTACCACTCCCGGCTGCCGCAGGAGATCTCGATCGGAGAGCAGCAGCGCACGGCGATGGCGCGCGCCCTCATCGTCGAGCCGGTCTTGCTTCTTGCGGACGAGCCGACCGGGCACCAGGACGCGGCTTGGGCCGAGCGCGTCTTCGTGGCGTTCCGCGACGCCGCCTCGCGCGGGACTGCATGTCTCGTTGCTACTCACAGCGACGAGATGCTTGGGTACTGCGACCGGGTTCTCGGCATCGCCGAGGGACTCGTGGGCGCTGCGCCGACCCAAGTCGTCACACCTCCCCGCTAGGTTTTCTTCGGACGCGCTTTCCGGAGCCGGGTAGGGAGATGATCCGTGCTCGCAACAACCGAATCCATTGCCCTCGTTGGCATGGAAGCGCACCTCGTGGAGGTCGAGGTGCACGTGACCGACGGGGTGCCCGGCTTTACCCTCGTAGGCCTCCCGACAAAGTCGGTGCGGGAAGCCGATCAGAGGACACGTTCCGCCATCGAGTCGAGCGGGCAGCGCTGGCCGCGCCGGCGGATGGTCGCCAACCTCGCGCCCGGTGCCCTGCGCAAGGAGGGGACGCACTTCGACCTCGCCATAGCGCTGGGGGTCATCGCCGCCGATGGGCGGCTTAGCGCCGAGCGACTCAACGGGTGGGTGTTCGTTGGGGAGCTGGCGCTCGACGGGACCCTCCGGCCGGTGCGCGGTGTTTTGGCTGCAGCCATGCGATGCCGGCATGAGGGTCGTCGGGGCTTGGTCTGCCCGGTCACCAACGCGCCCGAAGCGGCGCTCGTGAGCGGCATCGAGGTGGTCCCCGCACGCTCGTTACGCGAGAGCATCAGCTTTTTGGCGGGGGACTGGGCTCCGGACCCTCCGGCGGCCCTCGACACCCCCGACCCAATTCCCCTCGAGGACCTCTTCGACGTGCGAGGCCAATACCCGGCGAGGCGAGCCTTGGAGATCGCTGCAGCGGGTGGACACAACCTGAT
>JBBSGD010000178.1:0-2026 GCA_038254435.1 Actinomycetota bacterium | reverse complement strand
CCCGTGCGTGCCCTGTGCCGTCGTATGCGCTGCACTGTGGTGCAGGCCACCCCTCGTGCACCAGGTGCACCGCAAGGATCTACGGACGGGGTACGCGCGCTGGGTAGCTGGCCCTAGGGGCGTGCGTGACCGAGGCGACGTACGGGCGTTACCCAGCTCAAATGCAGGCATGCCTCAGCAGACGTGGAGGCCGTCAGGCTGATGCCCGGCGGTCCATCCAGTTAGGCGCGGGTCCCACTGCCCCAGTAGAAGGCGCCCGCGACGCTGACCGAGACCCGCCAGCCCAGCTGCTCCAGCCTGTCTTCTAGCGGCTCCTTGTCCCAGAAGACCTTTACGGCGCGGTGGGCGGTGCCGTCGGCAAGCCGGCGCCTGACGAGACCCGAGGACTCGTCGAGCCACTCCTCGCGCCACTGCTCGTGATTGCCCTCGTCAACGAAGAACACCCGCCCCGAGGGGGCAAGGCAGTCCCCAACGAGCCGCCAGAAACCTTCGAAGTGATTCAGCGGCACGTGCGACAGCCAGAAGGCAAAGAAAACGACATCGTAGGCATCGTCGGGCGTCCACGAGAACAGGTTGGCCTGCACGTACCGCACCCTCGCGTTGCCGGTTTTCGCACGCGCTCGTGCCAGCATCTCGAAAGAGGCATCGAGCGCGACGACGCTGCCGGCATGCTCGGCGAGACGGCCCGTCCAGTTGCCGGTCCCACACGCGAGCTCAAGGATCTTGCCGCGCGGCTCGAACTCCGTGACGGCGCGCTGCACCTCGAGCAGATGCGGATAAAGCGGGTCCCGGTTCCCGGGCGCGCTCATGTCATACTCTGCGGCGCGTTCGCCGTAATAGGCGATCTGCTCGTCAATGATTCTGCGTTCATGGGGCGGCTTGCCCCGGCCCGGGAACACGTCCATCCGCTACTTGACTTTGAAGCTCTTTTCGTTCTTGGGTGGCTCTCGGTCCACCTGTACTCCTGCTACACGCGCACCGTTCGGCCCTGCTCTGCAGAGGCCGACCACGCGGTAGACCTCGTCGCGCGGCCCTTCGATCACTGCCTCGACGCGGCCGTCGGACAAGGCCTTCGCCCATCCGGTTACCCCTTGCTCCACAGCTTTCTCGCCGATGGCGCTTGCGAACGCGGCGCCGTCCAAATCGCCGGTCACGAACACATGGACGCGCGTCCTATCTTCCACTCGAGCTCCTCCTCGCGATCACGCCGATCCATTCCTTTTCATCGCGATCTCCCGGGAGATCGTCACGTCTGACACTGGGGACAGAAGTACGTGAACGCGCCGTCGGCAGTGTCCTTGACGATTGCCTGCCGGCAACGCCGGCACGCCTCCCCGTCTCGTTCGAACACCTTGAGCTCGAGCTGGTACAGGCCGGGCTCTCCGTGAAGGTCCCGAAAGTCCTGCTCGCCCCACGTCGTGCCGCGCGCCCGCACGGCGTCCTGGAGCGTCTCCATCATCCCCCGATACAGCCGCCTCACATCCTGCGACGTCAACTTAGCCGTGGAGCGGTCGAAGCGAATGCCCGAGGTGAACAAGACCTCATCGGAGTAGATGTCCCCCAAGCCGCAAATGAAGCCCTGATCCATCAAGAGCTGCTTCATGGTCGTGTCGCGTTCCTGGAGAAGCTGGGAAAAGTGCTGCCAGGTCAGCGGAGTCTCGAAGGGGTCGACGGCAAAGCTGCGCGTCGATCTCATCCGCTCGAGCTCCTCCGTTGGGGCTACATGGACGTTGCTCCTGGTCTGGCCGTCGATGAGCCTCAGCTGGCCCCCGATAGTGAAACTGACGACCACGTAGGTGTGCATCGCCATCTCTTCCGACGCACTCGTCTTTAGAAGCCATGCCCCCGGGCCGAGATCGACCATCATCGCGTGCTCGTTGTCGAGCGACAGATAGAGGATCTTGCCGACGCGGCCAACCGCCTCGACCTTGGCTCCTTCGAGCAAATCGCTGAACTCCTTGCGGCGCCCATGGCGTGGCACTACCTTCATGGCGTTCCTGCCGGGCCGGACCTCCGCGTCCTTGAT
>JBBSGD010000177.1:0-2105 GCA_038254435.1 Actinomycetota bacterium | reverse complement strand
CCATCCTCGGCGTCGACGTGTGGGAGCACGCCTACTACCTCAAGTACCAGAACAAGCGCCCCGACTACCTCGGCGCCTGGTGGAACGTTGTCAACTGGGACGAGGTCGCGGCCCGCTACGCAGCCGCCACATGAGGCTGTAGGGGCGCCGGGAAAAGGACTCGCCGGGCCTGAGGGCAGGGCCCTCGTGGGCCCTGCCTAGGTTTTGTGCCACCGGCGGGTCCGTGCGGACGCAGCGGCGGGAGCCCTCGGGGCAGCGATTTGTCCCCCGAGGAGTAACCGATGAGCACCGGGCGGGCGGGAATAGAGTGCCTCGGCCCGCCGTTTTTGTTTACGAGCCACAATGGATGAACCCTTCCCCTCGGGCGGGAATTCCTCTACCATGTGGAGAATCAGGTACGGAAGGCTTCGCCTCGCCAGACCCGGGCACGACGACGGCGCCGCCGAAGTCGCCACGGGACCTAGGGACGGAGCCCACAGCTCGAAACGCAAGCGGTGCCCGTGGGCCGACGCGGCTGGAGCGCCCGGCACCAAGGGCAGAAACGTAGTGGTACGAGGCACCGTTCGCGTCACGACAGAGTAAGCCGGCTGCGGCCGCGCGCTTGGATGGCAAGGCCGCACCGCGGTCGAAACCGACGAACCCAGAGGTTGGTGAGCAGGAGATGAGTCAGGCAACTCGCCCCTTCGACGCACGAGAGGACGCGTCGCACGAGGATTTGGTGCGGCAGTATCTGCGCGAGATCGGGCAATACCCCCTCCTCACCGACGTGCAGGAGGTCGAGCTCGCCAAAGCGATCGAGGACGGCGAGAAGGCTCGCGAGAGACTCGAGACCTCCAAGCGTCTGTCCGACAAGCGTCGCCGTGAGCTGACTTCGACGGCGCGCGTCGGCCGGCAGGCAAAACGCCGCTTCATCCAGTCGAACCTGCGCCTCGTGGTTTCGATTGCCAAGAAGTACTCGGCCGCGGGGCTCCCCCTGCTCGACCTGATCCAAGAGGGCAACCTCGGGCTCATGCGCGCAGTCGAGAAGTTCGACTACCAGCGCGGCTTCAAGTTCTCCACGTATGCGACCTGGTGGATTCGCCAGGCAATCACGCGCGCCATCGCCGACAAGGCCCGTACCATCCGCATCCCGGTGCACATGGTCGAAACCCTCTACCGGGTGCGCAAGGTGCAGTCCGAGCTGCTCGAGAAGCTGGGCCGCGAGCCGACCATCGACGAGATCGCCGACCAGAGTGACCTCACCCCCGACAAGGTGCGCGAGGCATTTCGCGTCCTTCCCGAGCCGGTGTCGCTGCACGAGCCGGTCGGCGACGAGGACGCCGAGCTCGGCGACTTCATCGAGGACGAGGACGTCGAGGGCCCCTTCCAGGCCGCCGCAGTAGCGCTCCGGCAGGAGGACCTGTGGGACATGCTGGGGTCGCTGTCCGACCGTGAGCGCAAGGTGCTGGCCCTGCGCTTTGGTCTCGTCACCGGCGAGCCGCGCACTCTCGAAGAGGTCGGCAAGGAGTTCAATCTCACGCGCGAGCGCATTCGCCAGATCGAGGCCAAGGCGCTCTCCAAGCTGCGCCACCCGAGCACCCCGGGCAAGCTCCGGGACATGGTCACCATCTAAGAGGGCTCACTTACCGATGGTCAACACGGTAGTGCTCGCCACGTGCGACATCCACCAGGTCCCCGAGACGGCACAAGCCATCGCCGACCTGCCTGCGGTATCCGAGGTCTACTCCGTCGCCGGGGACTACGACCTGGTCATCATGGTGCGCACGCGCGCACACGAGGATCTGGCGCGCGTCGTAACCGAAGGCATCGCTCGCATTCCCGGCGTGTCGCGCACTCAGACCCTGGTGGCCTTCAAGGTGTTCTCTCGCCACGACGTCGAAGCCTTGTTCTCTGCGGGCTTCGACGAAGAGCTCCCTTAAGAAACGGTGGACGCGCTCGTCGCGCACTACCACGAAGTCGGGCTTAAGGGACGCAACCGCAGCTTCTTCGAAGAAGCTCTGACGCGTAACCTCAAGCGAGCCATGCACGGGACCGGCTATACGCGCGTGCGCCGCGCCCACGGACGCATCATCGTCGACTTCGCGCCCGGCGCCCTCGTCGAGGTT
>JBBSGD010000176.1:0-2140 GCA_038254435.1 Actinomycetota bacterium | reverse complement strand
GAGAGGTTGGGCCATGGGCCAGACCGCAGCGATCCGGAAGCCGGCGAGGCGCAAGCTTCCCCGGTGCAGCATCTGCGAGCGCTCCATCCGCGTCCCCAAGGGCTGGAGCGGCGGCGCCGCAGTACGCCGCCATTATTGGAGGCAGCACCGCGACATCATGCAGGGCTCGCGTTCGGGTAGGGCCCAGTGAGCCGGGCCTGCGCACCGAACGGCGGCGCCGCCACCGGCGATGCAGGCAGCCCGGGGCGTGCACCCGATCTCGGCGACCTCGTAATCGTGCTCCTTGCCGGCACCCTGGCAGGGCTGGGAGATCGTCTCCACAGGGACGGCTTCGAGCCCGCCGCGGAGCTCGTCGCAGACCTCGTGGAGGTGGCCGAGGACTACATCACGAGGCTGGCGCCGTGAGCATGCCCGCCGTCCCGGCCCCGGTGCCCTCAGTCGTTCACGACCTCCAAGGTGGGCAACGGCTCGTCGTCGTCGGCAAAGTCGATCACGCGCTCGAGCTTGTCGCGGAAACGGTCGAGGCGCTTCGTTCCCTCCTCGTACTTGCCGCGCGCGTTGTTGAGGTGGCGGCCGAGCGTGTCGTATTCGCCCACGAAACGGTCCATGTCGCTCTGCAGGCGGCCCGTGTAGTCGAGGATCTTCTGCGCCCCCTCCTCGATGCGCAGGCACTTGAGACCCAGCAGGATGGTCTGCAGATAGCCGTACAGCGACAGCGGAGACATCGGCACGACGCGCGCGTCGATGGCCACCTCGAACAGCGGGCGCTTGTTGTGGGACAGGCGAAGGATCTCGCCGTAGAGGCCCTCGGCCGGGACGTACATCACCGCAAAGTCAAAGGTTCCTTCGTCGGGCACGATGTAACGGCGCGCGATATCGCGGATGTGCCTGTCAACGTCGGCGGCAAAGGCGCTCTCGCCGGCGCGGCGTTCGGGCTCGTTTCCGGCCGCGCACATCCTGCGGTAGTTGGCGAGTGGGAACTTCGAGTCGATGCACACGAGCTTGCCGCCGGCCTTGACCACCGCGTCGACCACCACGCCCGACTTGAAGCCGTGCTGGGTGGCGAAGCCCTGCGGGGGAAGCACCTGGCGCAGCAGCTCCTCGAGCATCGCCTCCCCCAGGGCGCCGCGCGCCTTGGGAGCCTTGAGCATGTCTTGCAGCGCCGAGAACTCGCGCGCCTGATCGGCCACGGTCTTGGTAGCGGTGCTCAGGTCCCCGAGCGCGGCGAACACCTTGCCGACCATGTCTTGGCCGGCGGTGCTCGTGGCGGACATAGTGGCCTGGGTGCGGCTCATGCGCGTGTCGATGCCTTCGAGCCGCTGCGTGAGCACCGAGGTGTCCGACGCCACGCGGTCACCGAGGCTACGCAGCTCGTCGCGCAGGGCGAGCACCTCGGGGGCCGCTGCCGGGGCGACCGGGGCGTGGGCGTGGCGAGCGAGCAAGAGGCCGGCGGCCGCCCCGCAGGCTATGGCGAGCAAAGCAACGAGAAGTGTGTCCATGACCCGACGTTAGAGCCGGGGTGTGACACTTTCGGGGATTTGTACCCCCTCGGGCGGCCATCGCGGCGAAACGGCGGGGTCGCGGGGCGGCTCAGCGCGGCCCCCTGACGAGCGGGACGAAGCGGGCCGGAGTCACGAGCCGCCTGCGTTGAAGGTCCCCGTCGTGCTTTACGAACAGCACCACCTCGTCGCCCGCTCCGGCCTCCAGCGGGATGACGAGGCGCCCCCCCTCGGCCAGCTGGGCCGCGAGCGCGCTGGGAACCTCGGGGGCGGTGGCCGCCACCACTATCGCATCGTAGGGAGCGTGCTCGGGAACACCTGCGTAGCCGTCCGCGGTGACTACCTGCACGGGCAAGGCATATCCGGCGAGGTTGCGGCGCGCGGCCTCGGCGAGGTCCGGGTTGAGCTCGACGGACACGACGCGGCGAGCGAGGTGGGCGAGAAGAGCGGTCTGATAGCCGTAGCCCGTCCCGACCTCGAGCACGGTGTCGCCGCCCGAGACTCCTGCCGCGTCGATCATGTGCGCGATCAAGCTGGGCTGGCTCGTCGTCTGACCGTGCGGCAGCGCGACCGGCTTGTCGATGTAGGCAAGCCGGCGCTCGCCGGGCGGAACGAACAATGCCCTGTCGACCAAGCGGAAG
>JBBSGD010000175.1:0-2217 GCA_038254435.1 Actinomycetota bacterium | reverse complement strand
CCGGGACCCCGCCGCCGCCAGAAGCTCCTTCTTGCTGGTGACGAGGCGCGGCTCGTCGAGCCATGCGACTTCCTGTGACGGAGCGGCCACGAGCGCTCCATCGAGCTCACCCGTGTCGAGGCCCCAGGCGATGAGCCCGGTTACCGCACCGCCGTCCTGGCCCGCTCGGCGGATCGCAAGGTCCGTGGAGCGCACGAGCGCCTTATAGCGATACGGCCCTTCGGCCTCCTCCTCAGTGCGCCTGCGCCCGGCCACGAGCTCCTCTATGACATCGAGCGAGGGGTCGAGGCGCAGGCACGCCATGGCGCACAAAGAGCAGTTCTTCTCGCCGTGCACGCAGTTGTCAAAGGGCGAGTCGACATCGGTCTGCACCGGGTCGAAGTCGCGCAGCTCGAGCACGTGATGCGGGCACGCGACCACGCAGGCCGAGCAGCTGCAGCAGATCTCTGTAGCCACTACCTCTGCGTAGAGATGCTTCCAGTGCTTGCGCTCGGTCGGAGTCACGGCCCTCTAGGGTAAGCGGGTGAACGCCGCCGTGCTGCCGGTCAAGAGCCTGTCGACCGCCAAGAGCCGTCTCGCCCCCCACCTTTCCGAGCACGAGCGGCTCGAGCTGGCCGGTACGCTGCTCGCCGACGCGCTCGCCCTCGCCGCGGCGGCAGACTTCTTCACCTGGTGGGTGGTAAGCGACGATTACGAGGTCTTGCGCCGGGCGCAGAGAAAGGGCCTCGAGATCCTCAGCGACGAAGGGGCCGGGCTCAATGCGGCCCTGAGGCTGGCCGCGGACCACGTGGCACGCGCGGGGGCAACATCGCTCACGGTAGTGCCCTCGGATATCCCGCTGGCACACGCAGGGGACCTTCTGGATCTGCTCGATACCGGCGCGACATCCGACGTCGTGGTCGTCCCCTCGGGCGACGACGGCGGGACCAACGGCCTCTACATGACCCCGCCCGGCCTCATCGCTCCCGCCTTCGGGCCGAGCAGCTTCAGGGCGCACGTCAAAGAGGCCGAGCAGATGGGTGTGCGCTGCGCCATCCTTGTCCTGCCGCGGCTCGCGCTCGACCTCGACACGCCGGCGGACCTCGACGCGTTCATGACCCGGGCCCGCCCGGGATCGGGGCGTACCGAACGTCTTCTGCGGCGCCTGCGCCCGGCACAAGACAAAGTGTGACGCAAGCAACCCCTAGGGTCGAAAGCATGCCCTCGGTGGTCATCACAAACGGCCTCGTCAAGACATATACGGGTTCCGCCGAGCCGGCGGTTGACGGGATCGACTTCAGCGTCGGGGACGTGGAGTGCTTCGGCTTTCTCGGCCCCAACGGCGCGGGCAAGACCACCATCATGCAGATGATCTGCTGCCGCGTTAACCGCACCGACGGCTCGCTCGAGGTCCTCGGTCTGGATCCCAATGGGGATGAACGCAGGATCAAGGCGCAGATCGGGGTCGTTCCGCAGGAGACCAACCTCGACACGATCGTCTCGGTGCAAGAGAACCTGCTCACTCACGCCGGGTACTTCGGCATCGGCAAGGCCGAAGCACGCCGCCGCTCGGCCGAGGTGCTCGGCGATCGCGTCGTGCCCCATACAGAGGACGGCGAAGCGCTCCTCAAGGCGGTCAACGACGCGGCATCTCCTACGAGACTGCGACCTTCCGCCAGGCGTCGCTCGAAGACGTGTTCCTGAACCTGACCGGCCGGACGCTCGAGGAGTGAAGAAGCCGGGAGCGTTGCCCTCTTCGTTCACCGTGCGTGACGCCTTCCGGCGTCCCGACGCGCACCCCACAACACAGCCTTTCGGCTGTGGCGGCGCAACGCAATAACCTACGGCCACACCTGGCAGATGAACATCCTGCCCAACTTCTTCGAGCCGGTCTTCTATCTGCTGGCGATCGGTTTTGGGCTAGGCCAGTTCATCAAGTCGGTGGGCGGAGTCGACTATGCGACGTACATCGCGCCCGGCCTGGCGGCGTCCTCGGCGATGTTCGGGGCCAGCTTCGACGTGACATTTAACGTCTTTGTCAAGCTGCACTTCGAAAGACTCTACGACGCGGTGACCGTCACGCCACTGTCGCCCGAAGACGTCTGGGCTTCCCTCGGTTTGACGGACATCCACCAAGTGGGCAGCGGCCCCAGAGAGGATGTCTTTCATGGAAAAAAGAGAGCAACGTCCGAGACGCTCCTTCACGCCGGAGTTCAAGGCTGAGGTCGTCGAGCTGTG
>JBBSGD010000174.1:0-2248 GCA_038254435.1 Actinomycetota bacterium | reverse complement strand
GAGCGAGTCAGTCTCGTTCGCAGCGCCAGATCGCCAGACGCCATAAGAGCCGGCTGCCCCGCTGCCTGAGCTCCAGGACTCCATTGCTCACCATGTCCATGACCGCGCTCGAACGGGCCACTACCGAGGCCAGCGGAAACTCCTTCTCGAGAACCAGCTGCATGTGTTCCCCGAAGACCCGGCGCGCCGCGTCGAGGACGGTCTCCTCGGCCTGGATGGTTCCGGTCGGAAGATACATGCGTCCGCCCGGTTTGAGCGTGTCGCCGACGCTCTCGATCATCGCCACGGGCAATTCCGCGCCCGTTGGGCCGCCGGGAAACCAGCCCGTCAGCTTCGCGATGGAGTCGGGGATGCCCGAGATGTCGCCGATGACGACGTCGGCTCGAACGTCCCGCACCGGCTCGAGCATGTCGCCGACGCGGAACTCGGTTGTGTGGCTGAGCCCCAGCCCTTCGGCGTTGCTCCTTGCGACCTCTACCGAGGCCGCCGAAATGTCGCAGCCGACAACCCGGGCGGCACCGAGCCGGGCGGCGACGAAGCTCAAGACTCCGCTGCCGCATCCGACGTCTATCACCACGTCGCCGGCTTCTATCTCCAGCGCGTCGGCAAGGGTCAGAGTCGTGTGGGTGGGAGTGAAGACATCGGGCGTTAGAGATACGTTGAAGGGGCCCTCGCGGCCTCTCCACTGGTAGTCGCGCGCCCCCGCCTGCTCAGCCATGCCGGACAACCTATCGTCTTACGAGACGCTCGCAGGGACGCCGCTCATCAGACGCCTCCAAGCTGAGCTATGAGGATGGTGGCATCGTCCCGCAAGGGCGCGTCCACGTGGGTCATTACCGCATCAAGGACTCCGCGCGAGAGCTCCATTCTCGAACCGTTCGACTCGAGCAAACTGCCGAGCTGGCGGACGAAGCCGCTCAGCTGCATCTCCTCTCCCTGGGGTGAGCGGGCTTCGAGGATGCCATCCGAGTAGAGGATCACCCGGTCCCCTTCCTCGAGAGTCGCGCGGTGCGCGGGTACAGGGATCAAGAGTCCTATTCCCATCGGCGTCGACGGCTCCCCCTCGAGCGTCTTGATCGTGTTGTCGGCGCGCACGAGAAGAGGCGGGAGGTGACCGGCCGACGCCCACGAAAGCGCCCTCGTCTGCAGATCGAGGTGAATGAAGACCCCCGTTACGAAGCTGGCTCCGTCGAACTGCCTTTCCATGGTGTCATCGATCGTCGACACGACGTCGATCAGCGACATCCCCCGCCGCCGCGCGTAACGGTAAGCGCACAGAGCCTGAGTGCTGAGCAAGGCCGCCTTGAGTCCGTGGCCCATCGCGTCGAGCACTCCGGCTTCGAGGAAGCCGGAGGTCAGTGAGTAGTCGTAGGCGTCGCCGCCGACCTCGTACGCCGGCTCGATGTCCGCGGTCACCGCCGCCCTGGGATGCGAATAGGTGCGAGCGGGCAGCATGTCCCAATGCATCTCGGCTGCAAGGCTCATCTCTCTCTTGCGGCGCAGGAGCTCGAAGGCATCCGTGTGATGACCCGCGCTGACGAGCAGATGTCCCACCAGGTCGCCCGCATCGCGCGCTAGCTCCAGGAGCGGCTCGTCCAGCGAATCGACCACGAGCTCCAGGACGCCGAGCGTGTCAGTCCTCTCCCTTACCGCGATCCACAAGTGCCGGCATGCGTCGATCCGCTCCTGTACGGGCTCGCCCGTAGTGAAGGCCCGCCCCGCCTCACTATCCGAGGCAAGATCAATCTGGGGGAGGCGGACCGGAGCTCGTCCGGGGGCCGGATGCAAGCACCGGCCGTCGTAGTCGATCACGTAGAGAGTTGCGTCGAGGACTCCAAATTCCGACAGTCCCTCGGCAACGGCGCCGGCGAGCAGATCAGCGGGGGCCCGGTTAGCGGCGCGCAGCAAGCCTCCGATAGGCCGGGACTTTGGGTGGTGCAATCCTGCTCCTCTCCGCGGATCCGCCAAACCGAAGCAACGCTTCGCCCCCCCTGAAACGGGATTGTCCGTGGCCCCGCACGCCTTCCGCTAAGCAGAGGACGCTATCTCACACCACACCTTGAAGTGTTCGTCTTTGTCCACCCCCCAGCGATCGCAGAGCTGCCCAACGATCACCAGGCCGCGGCCCCCCTCGTGCAACCCGGCTATGTCGGCGAGGGCCGACCCCCGAGGAGGCGTCTCTGGGGACAGATCCTCGGGCTCGAATCCGGGTCCCTCGTCGGCCACGGCCACCGTGACCGCGTCCTTC
>JBBSGD010000173.1:0-2284 GCA_038254435.1 Actinomycetota bacterium | reverse complement strand
TCTGCGTCGGCGAAAGCTTGCTTGCCCTTGTCGAGGATCTCCACCAGCTTCGAGTTCAGCTCGGAGCCGTTGGTGACGTCCGGAGGCCCGATGCCCTGAACGTCCGAGATGAGCTGGTCCGTGCGGTCGGTGATGTTGGTAAGGAACTGCACGAGAACCTGCTTACCCTGCTCGGGAGAGGAGTCCGCGGACAGCTTCTCGCTGATGCTGGTGCTCTGGGTCTTGATGTCGTCGAGCCAGCCCCCTATCGAGGTGCACACCTGCGAGGCGTACGTGTTGGCACTGACGGCTTTGGGGGGATCACTGGCCCCACTGTCACTGCCGCTGCCACTGTTACCACCGCACGCGGCCAGCAGAAAAGCCGCCGCGGACAGCGCGGCGAACAACCTCACGACCTTCGAACGAAACAAGGGGGCCCCCTCGGGGTTTTGGGCATTCTTGGGTGCGATGCCTCTCGCAGCCCATCATTGTAGCGGCTACCCCGGCCGGAAGCAGCTTTTGACCAGCCAGGCGGCCGGCCCTACGCGAGGTAGGGCTCCAGCTCGCCGAGCGACTCCCTCGGGACCCGGGCGACGAGGCGAGTCCCGTCGCTGACATAGCTTTCCTCGAGCACTTCACCAAGTGCGTGGACGCGCGCCACCACCTCGCCGCGATCAAAGGGGACCGCGAGGGCAACTTCGACCCTGAGCTGAGACAAGCGGGCCTCAACGGCGCTCATCAGCTCCTCGAGCCCGTCGCCACGCCCCGCGGAGCACAGAACCGCATCCGGGTGACGGGCCCGCAGGATGTCTCGCCGCTCGGAGTGAAGGAGGTCTGCCTTGTTGAGCGCGATCACGGACGGCTTGTCCGCAACCCCGATCTCCCCGAGCACCGTCTCGACCGCAGCCACCTGCCGCTCGACGTCCCCGTTTGCATCCACCACGTGAAGGAGCACGGTCGCCTCGGAAACCTCCTCCAGCGTAGAGCGGAACGCCTCGACCAGCTCGTGGGGAAGCTTGCGCACGAATCCGACGGTGTCCGTGATGACAGTCTCGCGCCCCGCGGGGAGCTCGAGCCGGCGGGTCGTCGGGTCGAGGGTGGAGAAGAGCCTGTCCTCGATGAGGACGCCGGCTTTGGTCAGGCGGCGCAGCAAGGTTGACTTACCCGCATTGGTATAGCCCACGAGGGCGATCACCGGAACCCCCGCGCGCAGCCGCTGTCTGCGCTTGAGGCGCCTGGTCCGCTCGAGATCCTCGAGGTCTCGCTTCACGCGCTGAATACGGCGCAAGATGGCCCGGCGCTCGGCCTCCAGGGCAGTCTCTCCCGGCCCCCTCGTTCCGATGCCACCTCCGAGCCTCGACAGCACGTCGCCCCACCCGCGCAGGCGTGGGAGCCGGTAGTTGAGCTGCGCGAGCTCGACCTGCAGCTTGCCCTCGGCAGAGCGGGCGTGCTGGGCGAAGATGTCGAGGATCAGGCCCGTGCGGTCGACGATCTTGAGCATTCTCTCGGCCAGCGGGTTGACCCCCGCGAGGTCTTCGAGGTTGCGGCCCTGCGCGGGGGTAAGCTCGTCGTCGAAGATGAGCACGTCGGCATCGAGCGCGGCGGCGAGGCCCACGACTTCGTGTGCCTTGCCCTTCCCTAGGTAGGTCGCCGGGTCCCGGGCGGAACGCTTCTGCACCACCCTCTCGACGGTGTCGGCTCCGGCAGTGTCGGCGAGCGCCTCGAGCTCTTGCAATGACCACTGCGCCTCGTCCACGCTCTCCGAACCAAAGGCGCCGCCCACGAGGATGGCGCGCTCGCGCTCCGGCCGGGTGGCGTAACCAGAGCCTTCGATCAGCTGATTACTCTCCTCAGGCGCTCGACGCCTTCTTCGAGGCGGTCGTCGGCGAGCGTCAGCGAGAAGCGCACGAAGCCCTCGCCGCTCGGGCCGTAGCCATTGCCGGGGGCCACCACCAGGGCAGCCTCGTCGAGAAGAAACGTGGCAAAAGACTCGGACGAGTGGCCGTCGGGAACGGGAACCCACACGTAGATCGATCCCCTAGGAGGCTCGACGACTATGCCCATGGACTTCAGCCCGTCACACAAAAGATCCCGGCGCCGGCGGTAGCGGTCCACGGTCGCCGCGAGGTGATCCTGCGGCCCGGACAGGGCCGCGATGCCGGCCCGTTGCACCGCGTTGAAGATGCCCGAGTCGACGTTCGTCTTGAGCCTCTTGAGGGCTTCGATTGCGTGCGTCGCCCCTGCGACCCAACCGATGCGCCAGCCGGTCATGTTGTAGGTCTTGCTCAGCGAGTGGAACTCCACC
>JBBSGD010000172.1:0-2314 GCA_038254435.1 Actinomycetota bacterium | reverse complement strand
GTCAGGTCGACGAAGGCGAGCCTCGCGGGCGGCTCGACGGTCGTGGTTACGCTGAAACTCTTCACTGATCCTCCTTTGAACGGGCGCACGGCGGGACCCTGTGCCGTTGGTATCGGTCAGACGGCTCCGGCCGGGAGCGCGACGACCATGCGGCACCCTCGAGGCGTTGCTTGTTCCACTGCGATGTGTCCCCCGTGCAAGTCCACGATCCAGCGCACGATAGCGAGGCCAAGCCCCGTTCCTCCCTCGGAAGAGCGCGCGGAATCGGACCGGTAGAAGCGCTCGAAGACGTGTGTGGCTTCGGCTGCGGGGATCCCCGGGCCCATGTCGGTAACCTCGATCACCACTTCCTCGTCGCGAGCCTTCGATGTGACGCCGACGATTCCCGACTCGGGTGAGAACCGCACCGCGTTCTCGATCAGATTGGCCACGACCTGATGGACGCGTTCCGGATCGCCTTCGAGATGAAGATCCCGGGGGGTCACCTCGACCTCGAAGCCGACCTTCTTGGCGGTCGTCTGGCTCGTGGTGAGCTCGGCCTCGAGCACTACCTGCTCGAGCAGAGGCAGGAGCTCGAACGAGCACTTGTCAAGCGGCACGACGCCGGATTCGAGACGCGACAGATCAAGGAGCTGCTCGACCAAACGGCCCAGACGTTCCACCTGGCGGAGCATGGTCTGCAGCTGCTCGGGATCCGGGCTTTCCACGCCGTCGACGAGGTTTTCGAGCACGGCTTGAAGTGCGCTGATCGGAGTGCGCAGCTCGTGCGACACGCTCGCTACGAGATCGCGCCTCATCCTATCGACCTCGGCGAGGTCCCCGGCCATGGTGTTGAAAGCGCGCGCCAGCTCGCCGACCTCGTCACGCGATGTCGCGGTGACGCGACGGCTGTAGTCACCACGCGCCATGGCGCGTGCGGCGACAGCCATCTCCCTCAGCGGAGAGGTCATGCCACGCGCGAGAAGCTGCACCATTGCGAGGGCCAGCGCGCCGGCCAAGAGACCTCCGATCGCAAGCGGCCAGCCGGCCCTCACGCCGAGAGCTACGGTGATCACCGTGACCGCAACCGCAGCCACGATGACGACGCCGAGCTTTGTCTTGATGGACGACAGGGGGTCGAGGGGCCGGTTCATTCTTCGCTCCCAAGCGCGTAGCCGACGCCGTGCACCGTGCGCACCGACGCCGCGCCCAGCTTTCTGCGCAGAGATGCCACGTGTGAGTCCACCGTGCGCGCGCCTGCGTCGTCGGAGTAACCCCACACGTCGGCGAGCAGCTGCTCGCGCGTGTACACGAGGCCGGGACGGGCGAGAAAGCGATGCATGAGGTCGAACTCTATGGGAGTGAGATGCACCTTGGCGCCTCCGCGCTTCACGTGGCGTCCGGCTGTGTCCATTTCGAGCTCCCCCGCCCTTAGGGCACCCCCTTCGCTCTTGGAGTCTCTGTCCACCCGTCGGAGAAGCGCCTTGACGCGCGCCACGAGCTCGCGTGGGCTGAAGGGCTTGGTCATGTAGTCGTCCGCGCCGATTCCCAGCCCTACGAGCACGTCGGTCTCCGAGTCGCGTGCCGTCAGCATCAGAACAGGCACCGGGCGGTCGCGCTGAATCTGGCGGCACACCTCGAGGCCGTCGATCCCGGGCAACATGATATCGAGCACCACGAGGTCGGGATGGATCCGCCCGCACAAGGCTACGGCCGACGGCCCGTCACTTGCGATCTCTACGGTGAGGCCCTCGGCACGGAGGCGCGCGGCCACGGCCGCTGCAATGGTCGACTCGTCTTCTACGACGAGAACGGTCCTCTCGCTCATAGGAGAGAGTGTAGGCAGCACGCTGACAAGGAGCCTTGTTTCGAATGTCAAGATCCTGCGAAGAATCAAGGCCTCAGACTCGGTTATAACGAGCAGCCTCTCCGGGGGGCTGCCGGCGACGAGGGAGGATCCAAGGTCGTGGACAAGCTGCTCGCCGGACCCGTGCTGCGTCGCAGCGATTCCCGCCGCGTCCTCGTGTGGACGGCAACCGCCGAACCCGCCACCGTCGCGGGCAGCGTCTATCGGGTGCAGCCTCGAACCACCGAGATGGACCGTCTGGGGGGCGGTAGCGCGCAGTCGGTTCAGATCGGGCGCAGCCTGTGGGTCCACCTGGCCGCCCTCGTTCCGGACGGGGACGAGTTCCCGAGCGATACGTGGCTGGGGTACGACATCGAGGTCACCGGCGAAGACGGTGCCGGCAAGACGCTTGCCGACTTCGGCCTCTTGTCGGGCCGGCACTCGCTCACCTACGAGGGCTTCCCGCTTCCGTCTTTCTTTCTGCGTCGC
>JBBSGD010000171.1:0-2344 GCA_038254435.1 Actinomycetota bacterium | reverse complement strand
GGGACACGGCCCAAAAGCTGCGAAAGCTGTGGTGGTGCCGGATACCAATATGCTCGTCGCCGACAATGGCCAAGCACAGGATCCTCTTGATCGAGGACGAAGACTCCATCTCCGAACCGCTCGCCGAAGCGTTGGCCCGCGAGGGGTTCACGATCACCGTTGCGACGACCGCCTCGGAGGGTATCGGCGCGTTCCGGACGCACCGGCCCGATGTCGTCTTGCTCGATGTCATGTTGCCCGACGGCGACGGGCGCGATGTGCTGCGGGACATCAGAGGCATGGCTCGGACCCCCGTGCTGATGCTCACTGCCAAGGGGCGCGAGACCGACCGGATCGTCGGTCTAGAGCTGGGAGCCGACGACTATGTGACCAAGCCCTTCAGCGCGGCTGAGCTCGTCGCGCGGATCCGCGCCGTGCTGCGCCGCTCGGCAACGCCGGAGCCGTCCTCGCAGGCACGCCTCGAGGCGGGCGACGTGTCGATGGACCTTGCCACCCGCACAGTGACGAAAGCCGGACAAACACTCGAGCTGACGCTCAAGGAGTTCGAGCTCTTGCGCATGCTCCTCGAGTCGGCCGGCACGGTCATCCGGCGGGAAGAGCTCATGGATGAGGTGTGGGACGCGAACTGGTTTGGCCCCACCAAGACCCTCGACGTCCACATCAGCTCGCTGCGCAGGAAGCTCGGTGACGATCCCGCGAGGGCCCGTTACATCCACACTGCGCGGGGCGTCGGCTTCCGCTTCGCGGCTCCCGACGAGCTCATCGAGTGAGTCTAAGGACACAGCTCGTGCTGACGGCGGGCTACCTGCTCACCCTCGTCGTTCTGGCGCTTGAGATCCCCCTCGCGCTCAACGTCGACCGGCGCGCTACCTCCGAGTTTCAGTCCGGAGTGCTCGGCAATGCCGCGCTTGCGGCGGCGCAGGTCTCCGACTTGGTGGCCGCTGGGCGCAGAGGCGCCGCTCTAACGTCCGGCCGCGGTTCCCTGCACCGCATCATCGCCCGCTCCGCTGAGACGACCGGCGCACGCGTGATCGTCATCGACAGGCGCGGCCGTGTGCTGACCGACAGCACCGGCACCGCCGATCTCGGCGCCCCATACGCGACCTCGCAGCGTCCCGAGCTGTCGGTGGCGTTGTCCGGGGGCCGGGTAGATGTGCGCAGCCGGTTCAGCGACTCGCTCGGGCAAGAGCTACAACTCGTGACGGTTCCCGTGGTCGACAACGGCGCTGTGGTCGGAGCGGTGCGCGTGTCGGAACCGCTCGGGCAGCTGCGCGATCGCATCCACCGCAGTTGGCTGGGGCTGGGCATTGTCGGCACCGCGGTGGTGTTGACGGGCTTGGTGCTCGCGTGGATCCTTGCCACGTCCCTCGTCCGCCCCGTGCAGCGCCTGAGAGACGCGGCCGTGTCTCTCGGCAGGGGGAACCTCGCCGCCCGGGCCGACGCGAGAGGTCCCAAAGAGGTGGCCACGCTGGCGCGCTCCTTCAACACGACCGCGGACGCGCTGTCGGCGAACCTCACCGCCCAACAGGAGTTTCTCGCCAACGCCTCGCATCAGCTGAGGACCCCTTTGACGGGCATCAAGCTGCGCCTGGAGGCGATCCGAGAGGAAGGCGGCCCCGCCTCATTGCGGGCCGCGAAAGCGGAGGAGGAACTGCAGCGATTGGAGGACCTCGTCGAGGACCTCTTGAAGCTGGCGACGGCATCCTCGGTCGAGGCCGGCGGGACCTCTATCGATTTAGCGGACGCGGCGAGGCAGGCGGTGCCACGCTGGGAGGAGGTCGCCGCCAGCGCCGGCAAGCGACTCAGTCTGGCCGTGAACGGACCTTGCGTCGTCCACGCCGACGAGGCGGACCTCGCCAACATCCTCGACAACCTCGTGGAGAACGCCATCCGCTACAGCGAACCCTCGGCGACGGTGACCATCGCCGCCAAGACAACGTCGGATGGATCTCGATATCTGTCGGTGTCCGACACGGGCCCTGGCATCCCCCCCGAGGAAAGGGGGCGAGTCTTCGAGCGCTTCTATCGGGGAAGGACGGGGCACAGCGCAGGTCCGGGAAGCGGGCTGGGGCTCGCGATCGTCGCCCACCTCGCCGGCCGCTGGAGGGGCGAAGTGCGAGCAAAGGACGAAGGGGGCACGCGCATCGAGGTGACCTTCCCGCCTCCACCTACCGTTTCTTAACCAGAACCTGGTCGGTTCTTTAAGGGGCCGCTGCTAAGGTCCGGCAATGGGCAAGTTGAAGGTTCTTCTCATCGTTCTTCTTGGACTTATCGTTCCCATCGCGCTCGTCACAGTCGTCTACCTGGTGTCTGCCGGCTCGCTGGGAGTGGCCTCCGCAGTAGT
>JBBSGD010000170.1:0-2348 GCA_038254435.1 Actinomycetota bacterium | reverse complement strand
CACCTCTGTTGCCATGGGCATCCTCGCGCGCTCTGTGGCGAGTCTCTTGGGGCTGAGCACCGTTTCGTTGTGGGACATGATCGTCGTTGCGCTCGTCGGCGGAATCTTGTCTTCGGCGCTGGTCCTGGCTTTTACAATTGGTCTGTCGATACTTTCGTTTCGGCGCGACTGGGACCTTGACTCGGTTGGATCCGTTCTGGTCACGGTGGTCGGGGATCTCGTCACGCTGCCTTGCCTCCTGCTCGCCTCCTACCTCGTGGGGATCCGGATCGTCACTCCTGCGCTGGGTGTCCTGTGCCTCGCGGCCGGAGTCGTCGCCATGTTCGGTGGCTGGCGCAGCATCAGGATCGTCGCTCGCCGGATCGTACGCGAGAGCTTCCCCATCCTGCTGATAGCGGCCCTGCTCGACATCCTGGCCGGCACGGTGGTGCAGCCGCGCATCAGCGCGGTGTTCACTCCCTACCCCGCCTTCCTCATCTTTCTGCCCGGCTTCCTCGAGAACACGGGGGCACTGGGCTCGATCCTCGCTGCTCGTCTGGGGACCAAGCTCCACCTGGGCGCCGCCGAGCCGCGCGCACGGCCCGACGCGGTGGCGCTGCTCGACGGCAGCATCGTCGTCTTGCTCGGATTGTTCATCTACTCCACGACGGCGGTGACGAGCCTCTTCACCGCGCAGATCTTCGGGCAGGCCTATCCCGGCGCTCCGGTGTTTCTCGGGGTGGCGATGCTGGGCGGGCTCTTCGGGCTTCTTCTGGCCGCTGTCATCGGCTATTACGCAGCGATAGTCACGTATCGTTTCGGATTCGATCCCGATAACCACACGATTCCGCTCGTCACCAGCGGAATGGATCTCATGGGCGTCATCTGCCTCGTGGCGGCCCTGGTGATCTTCGGAGTAGGTTGAGGCGAGTCGCCATGCACGTTACCGGGCGGGAATCAGGGAGGTAAGGGCGCCGGTGGAACCACCAGAACGCCGGAGTACCGTCAAGGGGCTCCTGGCGGAGATCAAAGACTCGTCGGAGCTCATGGTCGACCTCGCTTATGCGGCAGTCTTCTTCTCCGACGCCGATCTCGCCAAGGAAGTCCGGCGCCTCGAAGACAGGATGTTCTCGGACCTCCGCATCCTTCGAAAACTTGCGATCCTCGCGGCCCGAAGCCCAGAAGACGCCGAGCACATGGCGGGCGTGCTCGAGATCGCATCCGCGGTGGAAAAGATCGCCGACGCGGCCGAGGACATCGCGCACGTAGTCGCTTCGGGCCTCGGAATAATCGATGACTTCAGGCAAGACCTGCGCCATGCAGACGAGATCGTTTCGCGCATCAAGGTTCGAGAGGGCGCGCAGGCGACAGGCCAGAGCCTGCGCGCCCTTGCGCTCCCCGTGGAAATCGGCATGTGGGTGATCGCCACGAGGCGGGGAGGCGAGTGGAACCTCGATCCGAATGCCGACTACGTGGTAGCCGAGGGAGATGCCCTGCTGGTCAAGGGGCCCGAAGACGGCGTCAATCTGGCCCGCGAGCTCATGGGAGCGCCGGCCCTACCCGAGATACCCGATCCCCCCGAGTTCGTGTTGTCGGACCTCGATCGCGCGGTCGACTTGCTCGTGGAGATGAAGAACTCGGCCGAGGTTGCGGTCGGCCTCGCTTACTCGGCCCTGTTGTTCAACGATCGGGCCCTTGCGGCCGAAGTCTCCAACCTCGAAGCGCGCTCGGATGCAGTACACGACGAGCTGGAGTCATGGGTCTTGCGCAGCGCGCAGGAAGCGCGCAACCCCGACGACCTGCGCGGGCTAATTCGCGTGGCCCAGGCTTCGGAAACCATCTTCGACTCGGCGCGGGAGATGACACGGCTCGTGGAGCAGGGTGAAGAGCTTCATCCCGTGATCGCTGCCGCGCTCGTGGAATCGGACGAGGTCGGCTACGAGGGCATCGTCGGGCGCGACTCGCAGGTCGACGGCCGCTCCATCAAGGAGATGTCGGTTGAAACCGAGACCGGCATGTTCGTGCTCGCGGTGCAGCGCGGACGGCGCTGGACCTACCGGCCCAAACCCGGCTTTACCTTTGCGGCCGGGGATCGCGTGATCGCCATCGGCCCCGCCGAGGGAGGCGAGGAGCTCGACGCGCTCATGGACATGCAGCGCGTCATGGCCGAGGCGTGATGCATCGGGTACACGCCCCGGCAAGAAGAGACCAACTAGTCGGAGGTGATGAGAGATGTCCAAGAAGAAGCTGAGGCAGCCCGACGGCTCGGTGGCACAGAAGCCGAGCATCTTCCAGAGCGTCGGGGCGATAATCGCCGGGCTCGTCGCCGTCAAGGTTGCAGGCTATGCCGTCACGACGGCGTGGCGGCT
>JBBSGD010000169.1:0-2396 GCA_038254435.1 Actinomycetota bacterium | reverse complement strand
CAGCGTGGCCGGGCCCCGCCGCCCACAAGACCGGGTCGGTTTGCCCGGCGTGTGGAAGAGCTTCACCGACGTCTATGAGTCCAGCTTGACGGAAGGTAACAAGGGCGTTGAGGTAGACATCGGCCGCATGGTCGCAGAGGGCGGAGGCCCAGACACCCGCGAGGCAAAGGCGCCGCACGAGCCCTCACCCAACGAATCCGCGATCGTCACTACGAACGGCAAGGTTGAGCTGCGGCACGGATCTGTCGTTATCGCCGCAATCACGAGCTGCACCAATACCTCGAACCCGTCGGTGATGCTCGGGTCGGGCCTGCTGGCGCGCAAGGCGCGCGAGCGCGGCCTCACGGTCAAGCCGTGGGTCAAGACGAGCATGGCGCCGGGGTCACGCGTCGTAACCGAGTATCTCGAGGGATCCGGCCTCATAGAAGACCTCGAGGCGCTCGGCTTCTACGTCGTCGGGTACGGGTGCACTACCTGCATCGGCAACTCGGGGCCGCTGCCCAAATCCATTGCCGAGGCCATAGACGAGCATGATCTCGCGGTCGTCTCGGTGCTGTCGGGAAACCGCAACTTCGAGGGCCGCATCCATCCACAGGTGAAAGCCAGCTATCTTGCTTCGCCCCCGCTGGTGGTCGCGTACGCTCTCGCCGGCACCGCGAACATCGATCTCACTACCGACCCCCTGGGCCAAGACTCGAACGGTGAGGACGTCTACTTGAAGGACATCTGGCCGGGCCCCGAGGAGATCACCCAGGCGATGGACTCGGTCCACTCGGACATGTTCACCACGGAATACGCGAAGGTCTTCGAGGGCGACGAGCACTGGAAGGAGCTGCCGTCTCCGACCGGCAACCTATACGAGTGGGACGCGCAATCCACCTACGTGCAGGAACCTCCGTTCTTTGCTGATCTCGGCGAGCAGCCCGAGGATCCCCAGGACGTCAAGGGCGCGCGCGTGCTCGTGGTGGCTCAGGACTCGACAACGACGGACCACATTTCGCCTGCGGGCTCGATTCCTGCCAAGTCCCCGGCCGGTGAGTATCTGACCGACAAGGGCGTCCAGATCAGGGATTTCAACAGCTACGGCTCGCGCCGCGGCAACCACGAAATCATGATGCGCGGCACTTTCGCCAACATCAGGCTGCGCAATCAGCTCGTCGAACGCGAGGGCGGTTTCACAGCGCACATGCCCGGCGGCGATGAAGGAACTATCTACGATGTCGCCATGCGCTACGCAGAAGAAGGCGTCCCCAGCATCATCATCGCCGGCAAGGAGTACGGCTCGGGCAGCTCGCGCGACTGGGCGGCGAAGGGCCCACTTCTTCTCGGAGTAAGAGCGGCTATCGCCGAGAGCTTCGAGCGAATCCACCGGAGCAACCTGGTAGGTATGGGCGTGCTTCCCCTTCAATTCCTGCCTAACGACAACCCGCAGTCGCTCGGTCTGAACGGCACGGAGACCTACGACATCACGGGGATCGCAGACGGGCTTGAGCCGCACAAGGAGCTAAGAGTCACCGCGCACCGCGACGGTGGCGAGGACATCGAGTTCGAGGTCGAGTGCCGCATCGACTCCGCCGTCGAGCTCGACTATTACCTCAACGGCGGCGTGCTGCAGATGGTGCTCAGACGGATGCTCAAGAGCTCGAAGTAGACGCTCCGTCTGGGGCGGCGGGTCCTGTGGCCTCGCCGCCCGGGCGCAAGAATCGGAAACAGGCTAGAGCGGCCAGCACCGTAACTACGAGGGCGCTCGCGACGCACCACTGGCAGATGGCGTGAATGACGGACAGCTCGAGGTAAGTGAGGTAGGCGCTGAAGAAGAAGCCGCCGAGCGTCAGAAGTACGGTCAGCAGCCGGCCGTTCTCGCCCGGCACGAGCAGCGAGGGGAAGATCAGCGCGTAACCGATCAGACCGATGAGCGCCACCGGCACTCCGGCCACCGTTGCGTAGCGAGACGACTGCACCACCTCGCACGCGTGACTCCCGAGGCAAACCAGCGACAACCCTGCATAGTGGACCCAGGTCAGGTAAGCGGCTATCGCCGCGCCCGCCGCCGCGAGCACAAGCATTGCGGCTCGCGCCCGGGCTGCGGTCATGATCCTTCGAGCAGCCGGTCAAGGGTTGGCGTGAACGCTTCGGGCCCAAGCGAGCTCACCTCCAAGCGCTGAGGCGTGGAGCCGGTCATGCCCACGAGGAACGAGGGCGTGGCGTTGATCTTGAACCGCTGAGCCTCCTGGTTGGCGTCTTGCAGGTACCGGCCGGCGGCGTCGGACTGCGCGTACTTGTGCGCCTCGACGACCTCCACGGCGCGACAGCCGCCCATGATCGTCCGGGCGATCTCAGGCGTCACGTAGCCGGGGCCCGCGGTGCCTTGGGTCGTGTAACGGAGGTCGATGATT
>JBBSGD010000168.1:0-2410 GCA_038254435.1 Actinomycetota bacterium | reverse complement strand
TTGCGGCCGAGCACAATCGACAGGGCCAGCCCCACAGCCGACAGCGCCGCGCACCCGTGCGGCACCCAGTCCCCCGTGCGCGTGTAGAAGGTGGTACCCGAGGCGGGCCGTACCTCGCCGACCAGCGAGGTCGCACGCCCCAGAGCTGTGCTCTGTGTGACGGTGCCGTCGGGTGCAATGAAAGCAGAGACGCCGCTGAGGGCCGCGTGCACCACCCACACACCGTTCTCCGCTGCTCGCACCTGGCTGAAGGCCACGTGCTGTAGGGACGCGGCCGATCGCCCCCACGTCGAAGTGTTGGTGCCTACGACGAGCAGGCGCGCTCCAGCTTCGATCCGTTGACGCACAAGAGCCCCGAAGTCACCCTCGTAGGAGAGCACCGGCGCTACCGGTACGCCGTTCACATCGAAAACCGTTGGCTCACTGCCCGCCACCGCATCGCGCGGCACCTGCGCTAGCTGCGGAATCCACTCAAGGAACCTCCGTCCCGGTACGTACTCACCGAACGGCACGAGATGCGTCTTCTGATACGTGTCGACCAGCTTGCCTTGCGGTGAGAACTGAAACGCCATGACCTTGTAGCGGCCGCGGGGCAGATCGAGGTTCCCCCCGGCGATGATCGTCGCACCCGCGGCACGCGCCGCCCGGGCGATGGCCTCCTTGACGCCCGGTGTCCTTTCGAGGTCGCTGCCCACCGAGCTCTCCGGCCATACGACGAGCGCGGGTGGGTTCGCAAGCTCACCCAGACGCCGGGTGAGGCGCAGGTGGCTCTTGAGGATGACCTCGTTCTTGGCGGCGAAGGACCCGCTGAAGTGCTGTGGAACGTTGCCCTGCACTATGGCGACGCGCAACGGATGCCCGTGTGACCGCTCCTGCGGCAGAGCCAGCGGCGCAGCCAGCAGAAGCGCTGCAATCACAGCAGGGCCAACGACGCGCGCGCTCACTCCGCGCAGGCGGTACGTGCTCCAGGCCTCGGCCACGAGCCCATTGACGAGAACGAGCAGCCACGCCACCGCCCATCCACCCCCCCACCCCGCCGTGCGCAGCATCCACGGCAGATCGTGCTGCGACTGGGCAAGCTCTCCCCACGTGAAACCATGTAGGGGGGCAATCGAACGGGCCCATTCGAGGGCGGTCCACAAGATCGCTGCCGCAACGGCGGCAAGTCCGCCGCTGATGCGGCGCGAGATGACGGCCCAGGCGAATCCGAACAGCCCGAGAAAGAGCGCCTGGAGCAGCACGAGGACGGCCCAAGCGACCCAGCCGATGATGCTTATCCACAGGATCAGCAAGCCAAAAAAGCCGATCCCAAAGAGGAGGCCGAGACGGAACCCCCGGCCCGCCCGCGCTCCCCTCGCCACGACGAGCAGAGGGGCGACGGTTACCCACGCCAGGGCACCGAGGTCGGGGCGAGGAAAAGCGAAGCTGAGGCCACAGCCGGCGGCAAGCGCGACCAGGTACGGCCCACTCCGCCCTCGCAAGTACGCTCCTAAACGCAGTCTCTACACAACATGCGATCGGCGTCGGCGAGCTGGCTGCGGGCCTTCACGAGGTAGCAGCGTTTGCAGACGAACTCCTGCCTGTCTTTGATGGGAATCACGCGCGACGGCAGTCTCTCGGAGACCGTCGTGGGATCCCCGAAGGACACAATGTCGGTGTCGCTGTCGTCCTCGATGGGCTGCCGGGCCGGACGCGTGGCGAGGATCTCGTCGAGATCCCCCGTAGCGCCGGTCCCGGCTTCCGGCTCGTCGTCTTCTTCCTCGTCGACCTCATCATCTTCGTCGAGGCCATCGTCCTCTTCGTCGAGCACGTCGAGATCCTCGTCGTCAAGCTGATCTTCTTCGGGGCCGGTGCTGTGCTCCAGCTCCTGGTTCTTTTTAGCGGCCACCTCTGCTCCTTGCCGATGTCCGTACCGATCGCCTTGGTGCAACCCTACGCGGCACCGGCGTCTAGGGGAAACACCTTCGGCGGGGCTTCTCCCCCGGCGGGGGGCGGTCCCAAACATCGCCCGACAAAATCCGCGCCCCGTGACCCAACCCATCCGAGGCGCCGAGCGGAGCGCAGCGACGGTCGCCAGCCGAGGAGACAACAGGGGCGCCGAGCGGAGCGCAGCGACGGTCGGCAGCCGAGGAGACAACAGGGGCGCCGAGCGGAGCGCAGCGACGGTCGCCAGCCGAGGAGGCAAAAAGAGAAAGGCCCGAATAACCGTTGGGGCCGCTCGGCGGCCGGTCGGAGCCGGTCATCGAAGCGTTGTCCTCGGGCTACTCGAGCCTTCCAAAACTAGGTCCCAAGCAACCGCTCCGCCTCGACCCCGCTCGCCGAGCGATCGGTCTCCGGTGCTCCCCGGTATTACCCGGTTGCGCACCCGAGCCTTCCCGGGCTCCTCCGTGCGTGCCGCCGGCGGGACGAA
>JBBSGD010000167.1:0-2471 GCA_038254435.1 Actinomycetota bacterium | reverse complement strand
TACTTCAAGACGCGACTCGAGCGGCTCGAAGTCGTCAAGACGACGCGCACCCCGAGCGGCCAGACGCTGGACTGGGTGGCCATCGAATCACAGGTCGCCCGGGGCAAGATCGCCGATCCTCCCTCCGACTCGATCCGGCTCAAGCCCGTCCGGGGCCGGCGCGCCGAGGACCCCGTCAAGTTCGAGCTCGAGCAGGCGGAGGCGGTCCGCGGGCCGGCTGGGACGGTGCCGGTCGCGCGCAAGAACCTCCAGCGCGTGCCGTCGTGGAAGAACCTCGAGCAGTACCTGTCGAAGCACGGCCGGCGGACGTACACAATCGAGACCGAGGACGGCCACAAGATCGAGGTGCCCGCCGACGGTAGCGTCCACGACTACGCCTCGACGCAGCAGTCCGTGACGGCGTACGGCACCGAAGGTGCGTTGTCCGCGTTCGACCCGTACACCGAATGGTCGGACGAGTTCTCGCTGCTTCAGCTCGGCCTCATCCGTGGCAGCGGCAACGGCCTTCAAACGGTCGAGGTCGGCTGGCAGGAATACCGCGACCTCTACGGGGACTGGGTGCCGCACCTCTTCGTCTTCTATACGACGAACGGGTACTCGAAGAGCGGGGACAAGATAGGCGGTTACAACCGCGATGTCGACGGGTGGGTGCAGTACTCCAGCTCGATCTTTCCGGAGACGGCCTTCAGCCCGACAAGCGTCCGCGGCGGGGCGCAGTACATGATCCAGCTGAAGGTGCAGCTATGGCAGGGCAACTGGTGGGTGCGCTGCAACGGCGAATGGATCGGCTATTACCCGGCCAGCCTCTACAACACCTCCGGGCTGCGGTCGAAGGCGGACACGGTCGGGTGGTGGGGTGAGGTCGTCGACTCGTCGGATCACTCCGGCAACACGAAGACCGACATGGGCAGCGGCAACTACCCGTCGTTGGGTTGGCAGTACTCGGGGTATGCCCACAACCTGAAGTACCAGTCCGGCACGTCTGGCTCGCTCTCGAGTTACACGGGCGGCTCGAACTCCGTTACGAACACTGCCTGGTACGACCTCGAGACGCACTTCTCGAGTGGGTCGAGCTGGGAGAGTTACATGTGGCTCGGAGGGCCAGGCGCCGGGTAGCGCTCGATAGGGTGTCGAAAAGTGTGCGCGGGAGGGACACGGCCGCCGCTCCGTGTCCCTCCCGCAAGCCGGGCCTAGTCGCGGTCGAGAGCGTCCTTGGCCTTGTCGCTGGCGTCGTCGATCGCGTCCTTGGCCTTACCGGACGCCTGGTCGACCTTTCCCTCGCGCTGAAGATCCTTGTCGCCGGTCAAATCGCCGGCGGCCTCTTTAATCCGTCCTTCGGCTTCGTCTTGGTTGGGCACGTTGTCTCCTTCCGGGGTAGTCGGCTCCGCACGCCCTAGCTGCGGCCGCGGAAACGAGGAAAACCAAGCAGAGCGCTAGTGCCCACCCCGGGCGCCCTAAAACTGAAGTCTCTCACTGCAACCGCTTCAGCGGCTGGCCCTCCAGTCTCGTGCTTGGTCGTCAGTCAGCCAACAGATCGGCACCGGTGCGACGGGTCCCGCTCTCGAGCCGTCTGTCGTCGCCAACGTGCCTGCAAAGGTCGGCGATCGTACTCAGCACCAGCCACCCGAGGATCGCGAGCATCGCGATTGCGACTGTCGTGTAGGCGCCGATGAGCAGGTAAAGAACGAACAGGGCCGGGATCGCGAGGATTGCCGCTGTCGCGAGCAGCATGCGGCTGAAGAAGGATCCGAACGCGAGCGCCGAGATCACGACCAGGACGAGCACCATCAGCGCCAAGGTGCCTCGGTTCGGATGCCGGGCAACTCAGGCCCGAGCGCCGCCTCGAAGCCCGCACCCAGCGTCGCGGGATCGGGCCAGCCGGACGCCTCGAGTTGGGGCAGGCGCGTTTGCTTGCGCCGCTCTGCGTGCGCGTGCCCGGCGTGACACGCCGGACATAGAGGCGCCCAGCGGCTGTCGAGAAGTTCATCGCCGCATTCCCTGCAACGGTTCGCTCGAGCCCCGGCCACGTGGCGAATATTCCCGCGACGGTCGGACGGACAGCCGAGATGACGGTGGTCATTGCGTGGCTCCCATGAGCGCGGTGCACTCGCGTGTCTCCCGTGAGCGCGACAAGCTGGGCACTAAGCGTGTCTACTGGGACGCCCGCGAGCCTTCTGCGAGACGATGCAAGGCCGCCCCCTCATGACTTTTCGGGGTGGGCGGCGCCTTCCCGCGCAGCCGATCTGCCCTCGAGATCGCCGGAGTCGTTGTCTGTTCCCGCATGAACCGCGGGGACCTAACTCGAATGGGGATTCGCTTCGCTGTTTTGCAGCGCGCGGCCTAGCTCGATCGGGGGATTTTCCTCCCTCGATCGAGTGGTTCAAGGGGTCGAAGCCGCACGCTGAGCCGATGGTTTCTGCGTTCCCTCGCAGTCCGAAGTAACACACCCCCGTTAGGAGGCACGAAATGCG
>JBBSGD010000166.1:0-2495 GCA_038254435.1 Actinomycetota bacterium | reverse complement strand
CGGATCGGTCGAGGACGTCCGGCGGATCCTGGAGATCGCGACGTTGGATGCGCTCGGACTCGAGAACTCGGTAGCTCGGGTGCGCGTGCTGATTGCCTGCGCGGCCGTCGCGACGAGGCTGCTCGAGGCGGAGGAGCTGGCGTCGTTCCGGCTCGATATCGAGGACGGCTGACTGGAGAGCTTGTCCTGCGCAGTGTGCAGCCCAACCTCGCCTTCAAGGGTGTGCACGCTACGCGCGGCAAGATCACGAGGGCGGAGCCCGCCGCCCCCCTATACGGGCAGGGCAAGGTGCACCACGTGGGCGCATTCGACGCGCTCTAGGACCAGATGTGCGGGTACGTCCCCGACGGCGCGAGCTACTCACCGGATCGCATGGACGCGCTGGTTTGGGCGCTCACCGAGCTGGCGGTCAAGGACGAGCCGGGGCTGCTGACGATGTACCGCGAGGCGGTAGCGGCGAAGAGGGCCGCGGAGCAGCTGGCGCGCTGATTAGGTAGCCCCCAGCCCTGGCGACGCCGTTCCCCCAGGGCCTATGCGGGTAGATCGCCATGGCGTGCGGGCTTCCGCATCAAAGTGACCCGGATGGCGGCGCCGTCGCCGACCTGCTCGTAGCGCATGACCATCTGCGTGCGGCCGCCATACCGGGGCCGCAACCTCGAGGAACTCCTCGCGGGTGATTTCGACGGATCCGCCCGCTCGGGCGACCAGCACGGGCAGCACGTTGTTGGCGACCTTTGCCCGGTTGCGGGCCTCGAGCTGGGAACGATTCCCGAGAATGTCCGGTTTCCGCCTGCTCGTGCGTTCTAGTGACTGACAATCACTCGCAACCCCTGGAGGGCCGATGCGCGCCCAGCTTCTCGCTCCACTCGTCGTGTCACGGTCGGCATTCGCCTCCGACGACGATCAGCTCTTCGAGGCCGCCTACCTTCGGCACCGCGAGACGGTCTTCCGCTACCTCCGGGCGCGCTGTCCGGACAACGAGGACGCGCTTGACCTGACGGCGCTGACCTTCGAACGGGCCCTCATCGAGTCGCGTCGCAAGGGCCTGCCCGACCCCGCGCTGCCCTGGCTGCTGCGTACCGCCCGCAACCTCGCCATCGATCGGCAGCGGCGAGGCCGCACCCGCCGGCTGCTCCTCGAGGTCCTGGGCCGCGTTCCGGTCGGCAATGCCCGTTCAGCCGAGGCCGATGTCCTTGCACGCCAGGGCGACCCCGAGCTGCGCACGGCGCTCATGGCGCTACCCGAGGCGCAGCGAGATGCGCTTTCTCTGCGATACGGCTCGGACCTGTCGGTGCACGACGTCGCGTCCTTGATCGGCAAGAGCGAAGCCGCCACCCAGAAGCTCATCAGTCGCGGCCTCGGCCGCCTCAAGGAGGCCATCCATGAATGAGACCAAGACCCTCGAGGCTCGGCTGGCCGGCGCGCTCGGCGCACCGCTGGAAGGGGCCGAGCTGGCTCGCCTCGACGCGCGCGTGGCGACGGCGCTGCGCCTGGACCCGCGCCGCGGCCACCGTCGGGCCATCGGTCGAAAGCCCGTGTTGGTGATCGCGGGGCTTCTGGTCGTGGCGCTGGGCGCCGTGGCGTCGGGTGCCCTGCGCAGTACCGAGTCGCCCTTCGGGCTGGAGAGCGCAGCCAACTTCCAGGCGGAGATCGACGCCGCGAAGGCCGTCGTGCCGATCCCGGCCGGCGCCAACTGGCCGTCCAGCCTCGATGTTACGGATGCCTCGGGAAGCTACTCCGCGGCCGGGGGCCGCGCCATGGTCGAGAATGTCGCCTTCTGCCTCTGGACGACGGCCTGGATCAGCGCATCGGAGGACGGCGACGCTGCTTCGGCGGCCCGATCGCTCAACGTTCTCCGGGACTCACGTTCCTGGACCAGCTACAGCGGCACCTTCTCCGACCGGAGCTACCGCGACATTGTGGACGGCATCGTGGCGGGTGCCGCTGCCGGCAACTCCCAACCCGCGAAGCGTTTCGTCTCAGTCAACTGCGGCGGCCTCTGAGGACTCTCGCAGGGCGAGGTCGAACCAAAGCCCCTCCGGGTCCGTGGCCCGAAGGGGCTTCTCTTTGGTCTCCAGTTCTGGGTCGCCGGCTGAAGCGGCTAGCCCCTCCTGCCACCCGAACCCCTTTTTTGTGACCGGCCAATAAAGCCGTGGCCTCAACCAGTCGACGCAACGATCCTGGCGAGCGCCTCGGATGGTTTCACCCAGCCGAGCGTTTGTCGAGGCCGTCCGTTGAGTTCGCGAGCCACGTCGTCGAGGTGAGCCTGGTCGTGGACCGAGAGGTCGCTGCCCTTGGGGAAGGACTGTCGCAAGAGGCCGTTGGTGTTCTCGTTACTGCCCCGCTGCCAGGGACTGTGCGGATCACAGAAGTAGACCTGCACGCCGGTCTCCACGGTGAAGCGGACGTGCTCAGCCATCTCCTTGCCGCGATCCCAGGTGAGCGTCCGCCGGAGCTGCTCGGGCAGCGTCATGATGCGCGCCGCCAGCGCATCG
>JBBSGD010000165.1:0-2516 GCA_038254435.1 Actinomycetota bacterium | reverse complement strand
TCCCTCCGCCGGCCGCGCCCACCAGGTCGATGCCCTCGAAGGCGCCGAGCATATGGCTGAGCCCGGCCCTCACCACGGCGTGATCGTCGACCACGAGCACGCTGATCATCCTTTGTCGCCCACGCTTAGTCTCACCTCTGTGCCCCGGCCCGAGGCAGAGTCAATCGTCATCCGGCCCCCCTCCTCTGCGGCAAGCTGTTGCAGTAGCCGGAGACCGACGTGGCCCTCGTTCGCGCGACGGGCCCATTCGGACCCGGAGAAGCCTCGTCCGTTGTCGCGCACGATCAGGTTCGCGCTGTGATCCTCGGCGGAGACGTGCACGGTGACCCTAGTGGCGCCAGAGTGAGTCAGCACGTTGCGAAGCGCCTCTTGCGCTACGCGGAAGAAGAGCATCTCGTCCTTGTCGTCCAGCCGCAACCCCGTCGGGTAGTCGATGTCAACCTCGATGTCTTGTGCCAGAAGAGGCGATGCTAGGTCCGCCACGACGGCTTCGAGGCCGGCCGCGTGCAGGCTTGGCGGGTAGATGTCTACCAGCAGCGAGCGCATCTGCCGCATGATGCTCCGCAGCTTGCCGGCCGAGTCTCGCAAGGTCTGGGCGACCTTGTTGGAAGGTTCGTCCCTGGCGGCCACCTCGGCTGCACCGGCCAGCGCGTACGACACTCCGACGAGGTCCTGGACCACACCGTCATGAAGATCGCCGGCAATTCGTCGCCGCTCCCCCTCCGATGCCTCGATCGCTCGACGCAGCAGCTTTTCGCGCTCTTGCTGAGTGGCGCGCAGGCTGCGCGCCATCCTCCAGGCAAGCGGAAGCTGTGCGATTGCGAGAAGGATGAGGGCGGCCAGCACTACCGGTGCAAAGACCTGCCACACGTGTCTGCCGCTGGAGGCTATCGAGTCGTAGCGTTGATAGGTCTCGAAGAGAAGCCGATGCCCGTCGGGCAGCACGACCGGCAGGTAGACCTCCAGGAGCTTGCCCTGGGACCGTTCGAAGCGGTTCTCCGGGCGGGCGAGGTCGCTGAGCTCCGCGTCGACCTCGCCCGCCCCAAGAAGGGCTGCCTGCTCCTCGTCGCCGAGGCTATAACGGCTTCCGATGAGGCGGTGCTTGTCTGAGTAGACGATCCTGCCTCCAGAGGTCCAGATCTTCACGCGCACCACCGGTGGGACCAGCACCCGGCGGCCGACCACTCGATCGAGGGAATCCACGGCGCGGCGCGAGCCTCGAACCAGAGAGTCGGTCAGCACCGGTTGAACGATGCCCTCCGCGACCACACGCGTGAGTCGCTGCGCCTCACGCACCGCCTCATCGTTGCTGACGCGAGTCAACGCGTAGATGCCCAGCAATGCGATTACCAGGAGAGCGGCGAGAGCGGACGCGCCAAACTGAGCGACCGCCCGGCCGACGGAGGCCGGATCGGATCGCTCTGCCCTGCGGGACCTGGTACCGGCCCCGGCTGGAGAGCCGCTGCGAGCGTCTGTCATCGCTGCTCCTGTTACGGGCGAGGATCTCGCCCGGATTGGACCGTGGCCTTCTCAGCTCCACGCCGTGAGGTTCCCGCCGGACCGGGACGCCTCGCGCTAGTGTGCAGTTGATGCAAACGGTCCTCGTGGTCGACTTCGGCGCCCAGTATGCGCAGCTCATAGCGCGGCGTGTGCGGGAGTGTCATGTCTACTCCGAGATCGTTCCTCACGACCTCCCGGTCGCCGGCATGGCAGCTCGCAAGCCATCTGGGATCATCCTTTCGGGGGGACCCAAGTCGGTGCACCAGCCGGGCGCCCCGGCTGTAGATCCGGCCCTCTTCGCCCTCGGCATACCGGTGCTCGGCATCTGCTACGGACAGCAGGCGATGGCGCAGGTACTGGGCGGGGAGGTGGCGCGCACGGGCGTCGCCGAGTTCGGCAAGACCGAGCTGGTGCGCGAGCCGGGGCCTTCGGTGCTGTTCGGGGACCTGCCCGGCTCGCAGAGCGTGTGGATGAGCCACAACGACGCGGTAGTGCGCCCACCCGAGGGGTTCAGCCTTATTGCCTCGACCCCAGCGTCACCGGCTGCAGCCTTCGAGTGCCCCGAGCGCGGCCTCTACGGAGTCCAGTTTCACCCCGAGGTAGCTCATACGCCGCGCGGCCTTGAGCTGCTCAAGAACTTCCTCTTCGAAGCGTGCGATCTCATGCCCTCGTGGACGATGACCTCGATCATCGACACCGCCGTCAACGATGTGCACGCGCGCGTGGGCGGAGACCGGATCGTGTGCGCGCTATCGGGTGGTGTCGATTCTTCGGTCGCGGCCGCTCTCGTTCATCGCGCGGTGGGGGACAAGCTGACCTGCGTCTTCGTCGACCACGGCCTGCTGCGGTCCGGCGAGGCCGCCCAGGTCGAGGAGACCTTTGGCCGCCACATGGGCATCGACCTCGTGCACGTCAAGGCGGCAGACCGCTTCCTCGAGCGGCTGGCCGGCGTCACCGACCCCGAGTGCAAGCGCAAGATCATCGGCGAGACTTTCATCAGGATCTTCGAGGAGGTA
>JBBSGD010000164.1:0-2578 GCA_038254435.1 Actinomycetota bacterium | reverse complement strand
GATAGCTCGACGCGATCGTGCTCGCCCAGCACGGCGACGAGCTCGCGGTGCGTGCCCTCGGCCTTGATCTTGCCCTCGTCGATGATCCCGACACGATCGCACAGACGCTGCGCTTCTTCCATGTAGTGCGTCGTGTACAGGACGGCCATGCCGGTGGCCGAGAGCTCCTCGACGCTCGACAGGATGGCGTTGCGGCTCTGTGGATCGACCCCGACAGTCGGTTCGTCGAGCACGAGCAGCTTTGGTCTGTGCAGCAGCGCGATCCCGATGTTGAGCCTCCGCTTCATGCCGCCCGAGAACCTGTCGACCCTCTCGTCGGCACGGCCGGCGAGGCCGGTGAGGTCCAGCATCTCGTCGCTTGCGGCCGTGATCTGCTGGCGGCCCATCCCGTAGAGCCTGCCAAAGAAGCGCAGGTTCTCGCGCGCAGTGAGGTCCGGGTAGATGGCGATGTCCTGGGGCACGTAGCCGATCGCCGCCTTGGCAGCCGTGCTCCTGCCGTCAAGGGGGGCGCCGTCGACCGTCACGCTCCCGCCATCGCGCTCGAGCAACCCGCACAGCATCGAGATCGTGGTCGTCTTGCCCGCGCCGTTGGGTCCGAGGAGCCCGTAGGTCTCCCCGCGCGCGATGTGAAAGCTCACGCAATCAACGGCGCGCCTTGCCTCGCCGTAGGACTTAGTCAGACGATCGCATGACAGCAGATGCTCACTCACGTGGGGGCCGGTCATGCCCCCCACCTTGGTGAGCCGGCGAGCAGCGGTCAAGTGCCCGGCGCGATCAATCCCTAGCTGCGCTCCCCGCCGGGGCTCGAAGGTCGACCGTGCAGGAAGCCATGCCCCTCTTTTCCAGATAGCGCTGGTGATAGTCCTCCGCCTCGAAGAACTGTGGGGCCGGCTCGATCACGGTGACGATCGGGCGGGCCCAGAGTCCGGTGGCCTCGAGAGCCTTCTTGGATGCCTGAGCCTTTTCGGTCTGCGCTTCTGAGTGCACGAAGATCGCCGAACGGTACTGCTCGCCGACGTCCGGGCCCTGGCGGTTGAGCTGGGTCGGGTCGTGGTTTGCCCAGAAGAGCTCGAGCAGGTCCTCGTAGGAAACCCGGGCCGGATCGAACGTCACCTCGACCGCCTCGGCGTGGCCGGTGTTCTTGTAGCAGACGTCCTCATAGCTTGGGTTGGCGACTCCTCCGCCCGTGTAGCCGACCCGAGTCCCGACGACGCCGGCGAGCCTGCGGAAATCCGCCTCGACCTGCCAGAAGCAGCCTGCTGCGAAAGTGGCCTTCTCGGTCATTGTGGTCTCCTTGTCCGGCCAGTGTCCTGGCTTGTTGTCAGATGCTCTGTTCAACGCTGTGCGCTCGCCGTCCGTTCCCGAGGCCGACGAAGGAAGAGGCTCACCCCCCGAGCAATCTCTGCGCCGCGAAGATGTGGAAGCGGGTCGCGTAGGCAAGGTCGGCCGAGTGGATACGCTCGTTCTTGTTGTGGATGCCGACATCGTAGACGTCGAGCGGAGTATGGCGCATCGGCCAGAACCCGTAGGCGACGGTTCCAAACGCCTCGCGCATGAAGTGCGAATCGGTGAACCCGGCCGAGATCGTCGGCAGTAGCGCAGCTCCCCTGTCGTGCTCGTCGAGGAAGTCCTGGCACACCTCGAACAGAGGTGTCGCCGTCGGCGCGACGCTGCCCCCCTTCGCCGACTCGAGAAACTCGAGCTCGTAGGGCAGGTCGTCCCCGAGCGCGGCCCGCAGCTCCGCCTCCAGCTCCGCGGCGGTGGTTCCCGGCACTAGCCGGCAGTCGCACTCCACCGATGCGCGCCCGGGCATCACGTTGCGCGCGCTCGAACCATACAGACGCGTCGGCGCAATCGTCGTTCCGAACAGGGCGGGCAGCTCATCGACGAACAGAGGATGAAGCTTCGAGGCCCTGTCGATCGCGCCCTCAAGATCGTCGAAGTCCCCGACGAGCAACTCGAGCAGCTGCCTCGTCTCGGGTAGCTCCCGGCGGGCCGTTCGATAACCGGCGAGGCGCTCTATGAGGCGCGCCAGACGCGGGACGGCATTCGCCCCCGAGGTTGGAGTCGACGCGTGCCCGGCCTCGCCGAGGGCGGTGAAGAGCACCGGCAAGGTCGCCTTCTCGCCGGTGTTGATCGGCGCAACGATGCGCCCGTCGGTCAGCTCGAGGCGGGCTCCGCCGCCCTCGTCAATCGAGTAGTCGCAGCCAATGTCCGGGCGCTCGTCGCGCAGCCACTGGAGCCCTGCTGCATGAGTGCCATCCTCTTCGTCGGCCTGGGCGATGAAGAGGAGGTCGCCCGCCGGCCGAAAGCCCGAGCGGGCGAGCACGGCCATCGCAACGGCCCGGCTCGCAGTCTGGTTCTTCATGTCGACGGCCCCGCGGCCCCACACGAAGCCGTCGGCGTCGAGATGTCCTGAGAAGGGCGGGTGCTGCCAGTCCTTGGCCTCGGCGGGGACCACGTCCGTGTGCCCCAGGAAGGCGAGCGAGGGGTCACCCGAGGTGCCGGGGATGCGGGCGATGAGGTTGGCCCGGTCTGGATAGCGGGCCACCAGCTCGCACTCGACTCCGGCCCGCTC
>JBBSGD010000163.1:0-2605 GCA_038254435.1 Actinomycetota bacterium | reverse complement strand
GCTACCCGTCAGGGTTTGAGAGCGGCGCGGAGCTCCTCGGCCTGGGGCGGCGCAAGCCAACGCGACACCGAATCCGCTACCGCGTCCGGCGTCACGTCTCTGCCCGCGGCGCGCAACGCAAGCACGGTCTTGTACACGAACGCGCGGTAGCCGGCCGGCACCTTCATGTTGTCGACGCAGCCTGTCTTTACCCAGCGAGTCTCGAGCTCGGCCATCCCGGGTTCATCGAGCCACGACTCGGGCGCGTCCACGTGCACCTCGGAATCCCGCAGCGGCACGATGTTGACGGGCCGGGAGCCGGCTCTGCGCCACTTGGGCGCGTCGTGGAAGTCCGGCTCGTAACGCAGCCGCTTGAGCTGCAAGCGCTCGAGGTCCTCGGGCGAGTGCACAATGAGCACCAACCTCAAGGAGCGATCCAGGTCATCGGGAAGATTGCCTGCGTTGCGGTAGGCGAGGGCTTCTTGTACTGACAAAGGAAGAGCCTGCGAACGCGGCTTGGGCTCGCTCGAACGCCGGCGTTCGAGCTCGTTCTCGAGATCGCGCGTGCTCATGAGGTACCAGCCCTCGCGTAAAGCCTCGCCGCCGCTCATGGTCCTGCAGCCTACGGGGGCCCGGGTCTACGCCCGGAGCGGTGCGGAATAGCAGAGCCCCCGGCCGGGTAGTAGCAGGTAACACCTCGCGGGAGTCATGTTCACACCGACTCCCGAGCCGTGAGCTTTGCCGCCGGCAGGCTCGTTCGAAAGGTCCAGCAAGCAAATCCCCAAGGAGGGATCGAGACGTGAAGACGCGCACTATCGGCCACCTGCACGTGTCTGAGATCGGCCTCGGCGGCATGCCGATGTCGCTGGAAGGTCGCCCCGAGGAAGAGCAGTCCATCAGCACCATCCACGCGGCGCTCGAGGGGGGTATCAGCATCATCGACACTGCCGACGCGTACTGCATCGACGCCGGCGAGACGGGCCACAATGAGCGTTTGATCGCGAGGGCCCTCGCTACCTACTCTGGTGATGCCGGCGAGGTGCTCGTGGCGACAAAGGGGGGCCACTACAGGCCCGGCGACGGTTCGTGGGAGATCGACGGGAGCCCGGAGCACCTGCGCAGCGCATGCGAGGCAAGCCTCAAGGCGCTCGGAGTCGAGGCGATCGGTCTGTATCAGTTCCACCGTCCGGACCCGAACGTCCCCTATTCCGAGTCCGTGGGCGCCCTCAAGGAGCTTCAGGACGAGGGCAAGGTCCGCCTCGTGGGCATCTCCAACGCGGACGTCGGGCAGATCACGCAGGCAATGAACATCGTCGAGCTGGCGAGCGTGCAGAACCAGTTCTCGCCGGCCTTCCGCGACTCGCAGGAAGAGCTCGAGTTCTGCGACTCGCAGGGCCTCGCGTTCCTGCCGTGGAGCCCTCTCGGCGGAATCGGCAAGGCAGGCGAGCTCGGGGCCAAGCACCAGCCGTTCGCCGACGTCGCAGACGCGCATGGCGTCTCCCCGCAGCAGGTCGCCCTCGCCTGGGAGCTGTCGCTCAGCCCGGTCGTGATACCCATCCCGGGATCGAGCCGGCCGGAGACAATAGCCGACAGCGCCGGCGCCGCCGAGCTCGAGCTGTCGAGGGAGGAGATCCAGTCCCTCAGCAACACCTAACCCCCACCTTCGCCGAGTGGGTGGCAGCGCGTACATTTGCCCGTCTACCACCCACTGGGCGCCGGATAGCGTTGGCAAGTGATTAGGCGCATTGCACTGTCCCTGGTCTTGGCTTTGCTCGCGCTCACGGGCATGGTCGGCGTGGAGGTCTACCTGGCGATGCACCGCCACTACCTCCCAACCTCCCCTGCGATGGATATCGGGGGCGACTTTGGGCCGCCCGGCGCTCCGTTGCTGCGGTTTGTGGTGCTCGGAGATTCCACTGCAGCCGGAGTGGGCGCGGGCAGCGCGGCGCATGCGTACCCGACGCTTCTCGCGAAGCGCCTTGCCCAATCGAAAAGACGCGTGCGACTGGTCGATCTCGGGGTGTCCGGCGCGCGCGTCGAGGACGTGCTGCGCTACCAGCTCGACGGGGCGGTGGCGGCTTCTCCCGACCTCGTCTTCGTCGGCATCGGCGCCAACGACACCATCCACCTCTCGTCGCTTGGCAACCTGCACCGTGACATGCGCATCATCGTCGATCGCCTGCTCGCCACGAACGCGCGCGTCGTAGTGGCCGGCGCGCCCGACATGCGAGCGGCAGCCTTCTATGAGCCATTGCGCTCGATCACGGGATACAGGGGCCGGCAGGTGGCCGGAGCCATCAGCGAAGCCGCGTCCGACAAGGGAGTTCCCGTCGTTCCTCTCGCACGCGAAACGGGCCATTTCTTTGCAGACGACCCGGCCCGCTACTACAGCGACGACGACTTTCACCCGGGGCCGGCCGGCTACAAACGATGGGCCGATACCATCTATCCCTACCTGCTGCGCGCCGTGACCGGGAAGTGACCGGTGAGAATTACTCGTAACCCGCGAGGCATGTCACTAACGCCAAGCCCGCAGCCGTCCGGTGAGCCTCACACGAAATACAGCATGAGGGCCGCTCCGGCAACGCAGCAATAGATCGCAAACGGGGTGAGGGTGCGGGTGACG
>JBBSGD010000162.1:0-2635 GCA_038254435.1 Actinomycetota bacterium | reverse complement strand
TGAGCGCGTGGCGGGTGAGCGCGTCTGCGCAATCGTCGGTCCCACTGCGTCCGGGAAATCGGGGGCAGCCATCGATGTCGCACGCGCCCTGGGAGCCGAGATCGTGTCGGTCGACTCGATGCAGATCTACACGGGCATGGACGTGGGCACGGACAAGCCGGACGCGGCCATGCGCGGCGCGGTGCCCCATCATCTGCTCGACGTGCGGGCTCCGGACGAGGTTGTCACCGTCAAGGAGTTCCAGACGCTCGCGAGGAGTGCCATCGCAGCGATCTCGCAGCGCGGCAGACTCCCGCTTCTCGTGGGTGGCTCCGGCCTCTACTGGCGGGCCGTGGTCGATGACCTCGATTTCCCCCCTCACTCTCCCGAGGTGCGCGCGTCTCTCGAACGCGCCGCCGGCCGGGGTGGCCCCGAGGAGCTCCACGCCCGTCTCGCCGAGCTCGATCCGCAGGCCGCCGCACGCATGGAGCCGGGCAACACGCGCCGCATCGTGCGCGCGCTCGAGGTCATCGAGCTGACGGGGCATAGGTTCAGCGAGCAGGGCGCGTGGGACCTTTACGCCAGCCGCTACGACCTGGTGGTTGCGGGACTGCACCGCCCTCGGGCCGAGCTGTATGAACGCATCGCGGCCCGGGTCGATCGCATGCTCGAGCGCGGCCTGCTCGAGGAGGTGGCCACCCTCGAGGCGCAAGGTCTCGGAGCCACGGCTCGCCAGGCCCTCGGCTACCGGCAGGTGATCGAAGCCGAGCCGGGCACCGCGCTCGAGGTGCTCCGGGACCGCATCGTGCAGGCGACCAAACGTTTCGCCCGCAGGCAGGAGTCGTGGTTCGCCGCCGACCCCCGCATCACCTGGTTCGAGGCCGGCGCTCCCGCTGTGGCTGCGCGCCTCGAGCAGTACTTCGTGGCAGCTTTCACGGCGCGCGGCGGGGTACCGTAGAGCAATGAGATTCGCCAAGTACCAGGGCATAGGCAACGACTTCGTGATGCTCGCCGACCCCGCCGACGAGGTCAGTCTCACGCCGGCGCTGGTGCGGGCCCTGTGCGACAGGCGCTTCGGCGTGGGAGGCGACGGGGTCATTCGCGTCGCGCCCGGCACAAACGGCGGCGACTTCTTCATGGACTACGTTAATTCGGACGGCTCGGTCGGGGACATGTGCGGGAATGGCATTCGCTGCCTCGCCCTGTTCGCAAGGGCCGAGGGCCTGACCGGCGCTGATGAGCTGACCGTGGACACCGGCGCGGGCCGCAAGGTCGTGTGGCTGGTCGGTGACGAGGTGCGAGTCGACATGGGCCCGCCGCTGTTCTCGCCACAAGAGATCCCCGTTCTGCACGAAGGGCCCGACGCCCTTCACGCCAAGATCGAGACGCAGGACGGGGTGATCGAGGCCGCGTGCCTGTCGATGGGCAATCCTCATGCGGTCTTGTTCGTGGACGATCCTGAAGCCGCGCCGGTAACGACCCTCGGCCCCGCCCTCGAGGCGCACTCCATGTTCCCGCACAGAACCAATGTCGAGTTCGTAGCCGTGCAGGACTCCTCGCACGTCGTCATGCGCGTGTGGGAGAGGGGTTCCGGCGAGACACTTGCCTGCGGCACGGGCGCGTGTGCTGCCGTGGTCGCGGCCCGGCTCCTCAGGGATGGCGATGAGCGAGTGGTCGTGAGCCTTCCCGGAGGGGACCTCGCCGTCGAGTGGGCGGGCGCGCTCGACCGGCGGTCGCCCGTCTACATGACCGGTCCGGCAGTGCGCGTCTACGACGGTGACATCGACCCCGACGCTCTGCGCGCGAGTGTTCTGCAGGACGGCGCGGGCGCCGGCCCGGCATGAGAACAGCGCAGCGAATCTCACAGCTCCCCCCGTATCTGTTCGCAGCCATCGACGCCAAGGTGGTTAAGGCGCGACAGGGCGGCGCGGACGTCATCTCGTTTGGGGTGGGAGACCCGGATCTGCCAACGCCCCCGCACGTCGTCGAAGCCTTGATCGAGGGGGCTAAGGACGCGGCTACGCACCGCTATCCCTCCTACACGGGCATGCCCGAGCTGCGCGACACGATAGCTGCGTGGTACGCGACGCGTTTCGGCGTAACCCTCGATCCCGTAACCCAGGTGCAGCCGTTGGTCGGTTCCAAGGAGGGGATATTCCACCTGCCGGTCGCCTTCATCGATCCCGGCGACGTCGCGCTGGTGCCCGATCCGGGCTACCCCGTGTACGAGACTGGAACCCTCCTCGCCCACGGCGAGCCCCTTTATATGCCGCTCACGCCGGACAACGGCTTCGTCCCGGACTTCGGCGCGCTGTCGCAGGCCACCGTGGACCGGGCCAGGGTGCTGTGGCTCAACTATCCGAGCAATCCCACGGCCGCATGCGTCGACCTCGGCTTCTTCCAGCAGTCCGTGGACTTTGCCGGGGCCAACGACCTCCTCCTCGCCCACGACGCCGCTTACACCGAGATCACCTTTGGCGACTACGTGGCTCCCAGCGTGCTCGAGGCCAATGGGGCACTCGACTGCGCGGTGGAGTTCCACTCGCTGAGCAAGACCTACAACATGACCGGCTGGCGCATCGGTTGGGTCGCAGGGGCGACGCACGCAATCGAAGCCCTCAAGAGGCTCAAGACGAACGTCGACTCGGGCATCTTC
>JBBSGD010000161.1:0-2648 GCA_038254435.1 Actinomycetota bacterium | reverse complement strand
TAGCCGCCGGGACCAGGCGTTGAGCACGTAGAGCCGCTCTTTGGCGCGCGTGATGCCCACGTAACAGAGGCGGCGCTCCTCCTCGAGCTGATCGGGCTCTCCGAGCGAGCGGATGTGCGGAAACACCCCTTCCTCGAGCCCCGCCATGAAGACCACCGGGTACTCGAGCCCTTTGGCATTGTGCAGGGTCATGAACGTCACTCCCGCTTCCTCGCCCGCTTCCTGGTCGGCGTCGCCCAGCAAGGCGAGGCGCTCGAGGAAGTCCACCAGGCTTGGTGCCTCGGCGCTCTCGTCGTACTCGGCCGCCACGGCGGCCAGCTCGCGCAGGTTTTCCTGGCGGGACAACGACTCGAATTTCTTGTCGGATGCGAGCTCGGCCATGTATCCGGTGGTCTCCCACGCCTCTTCGACTATTGCTTCTATCGGTGTGTGCTGCTGCGCGAGCGTGCGCAGGTGTGTGAAGATGCGCGATGCCTCGAGGACTCCCCCGACGGCGCGCCTCGTGAGGCCGGGAACCTCCTCGGCGCGCTCGAATGCCTCGCCGAGCGCTATCGAGCTGTCGCTCGCGAAGCCGGTCAGGCGCGCGAGCGTGGTGTCGCCGATGCCGCGACGCGGGGCCTGCGCGGCGCGCCCAACGGCCACGGCATCTTGCGGATTGAGCGCGCCCCGCAGCCACGCGAGAAGGTCTTTGATCTCTCTACGCTCGTAGAAGCCGACGCTGCCGACGATTCGATAGGGAAGGTCGCGGCCCCTGAAGACCTCCTCGAGCACGCGCGACTGTGCGTTGGTGCGATAGAACACTGCGATGTCCCCGAGGGGAGTTCCGTCGTCGCGCAACCGGCCCGCTTCGGCTGCGATCCACGAAGCCTCGTCGTGCTCGTCCTGCGCGTGGTAGTGGGTGACCGAGTCCCCGGCGAACGATTCGGTCCACAGGGCCTTCGGCTTGCGCATCACGTTGTTGCGAATGATCGCGTTGGCCGCGTCAAGGATCGTGCGCGTCGAGCGGTAGTTCTGCTCGAGTGTGATCACCTTGGCATCCGGCCAGTCGCGCTCGAAGTCGAGGAGGTTCTTGATGCTGGCTCCGCGAAACGCGTAGATCCCCTGGTCGGCATCCCCAACTACGAATATGTTGCGCCACTTGCCGGCGAGCAGCGTAGCAAGACGCTCCTGCGCGTGGTTGGTGTCCTGGAACTCGTCAACCAGCACGTGTTGGAAACGCTCTTGATAAGAGTGGAGGATGCCCTGGTCGCGATCGAACAGCTCGACCGTGCGCATTATCAGATCGTCGAAGTCAAAGGCTGCGGACTCGGTGAGCCGGCGCTGGTACTCCTTGTAGACGCGTGCGATCGTGCGTTCCCATGGGTTCGTCGCGAAGTCCTCGTAGAGACCCGCACTCATCAGTTTGTTCTTGGCGTCCGAGATGGTTGCCGCCACTGCGCGCGGAGGCATGCGCTTGGGGTCGATGCCTAAGTCCTTGAGGCACAGCTGAACGAGCCGCGCTGAGTCCGCCGAATCGTAGATCGAGAACGACGAGCCGATGCCGAGTGCGCCCGCCTCGCGCCGCAGGATGCGTACGCACGCCGAATGAAAGGTCGATACCCACATGCTCTGCGCAACCGGCCCGATGAGGGCACCCACGCGCCGCTTCATCTCGTCGGCGGCCTTATTCGTGAAGGTGATGGCAATCAGGGCCCACGGCGACAGGCCCCCGGACACGAGGCGCGCGATGCGGTAGGTGAGAACCCTGGTCTTGCCCGAGCCGGCGCCGGCGACCACGAGGGTGGGGCCGCCGGGATGCTCGACGGCCTGACGCTGGACGGGGTTTAGCCGGGAGAGATCGAGGGCCGCCATGCCCCGATTATGAAGCCCCCTCGCGACGGGCACGGGCCGCACGAGGACAGACCGCAGCAGGGCGCAGCCGCGCCGGCGCTATCCTGGCACCCGAATGACGACGGCGATCGAAGTGCAGGGCCTGCGCAAGTCTTACGGCGGGGTCCAAGCCGTGAGAGGAATCGACTTTGCGGTCTCGGTGGGCGGAGTCTTTGCGCTCCTCGGCCCCAACGGGGCGGGAAAGACGACGACCGTTGAGATCCTCGAGGGCTATCGCAGCCGGGACGCCGGAGAGGTTTCGGTTCTCGGCCACGATCCCGCGCGCGGCGAGCTCGAGCTCAAGAAGGAAATTGGAATCGTCCTTCAGTCGACCGGTCTCGACCGCTTCCTCACGGCGGCCGAAGTCGTAGACCTGTACCGCAGCGCCTACCCGAATCCGCGGGCACGCGACGAGGTGCTCGAGGTGGTCGGGCTCTACGACAAGCGCGACGAGCGAGTCACGAAGCTGTCCGGGGGCCAGCAGCGGCGGCTCGACATGGCGGTGGCACTCGCCGGGGACCCGAAGCTCCTCTTCCTCGACGAGCCGACCACGGGTTTCGATCCCTCGGCGCGACGCAACGCGTGGGAGATCGTCAAGAACCTCACCTCGTTGGGCAAGACGGTATTTCTCACGACGCACTTCATGGACGAGGCGCAGTATCTCGCCGAGCACGTCACGATCATGTCGGACGGCGTAATCGTGGCACAAGGCTCCCCGCGAGAGCTCGCCGAGCGCAACCCGCAGGGGGCGCTGGTCAGCTTTCGCCTGCACAGCGGCG
>JBBSGD010000160.1:0-2663 GCA_038254435.1 Actinomycetota bacterium | reverse complement strand
GAAACCGAAGATGCCGTGCTTGCCGGGATTGACCCCTGTGAAGATGGACGTCCACCCCGGAGGTGTGTAAGGGGGCACCGTCGAGGTCAGCTTGCCTTGCGCGCCGCGCTGGAGAAGGGCTTTGAAGTTGGGCATGTGACCAGCCTCGAAGGCGGGATCTAGGACCGAGTACGTGGCTCCGTCGAGGCCGAGCAGAAGGACCTTGTTCATGGCGTTTTGCTTCCCCTCGTGGTGCGGTTCGAGCGGTGAGTCGCAGATGTGCTCGCGTCCGGGCTCATGGCGAGCCGCACGATCACGCGGGCGACCGCAAGTGCAACAAGCACGATACCCACGATGAGGGCGGGCACGACCTGCTTGGTCACCGGGCCGATGACGAACACGATGGCCGAGACGTCGGGCATGCCGACAGTCGGAAGCAGCCTGTGTCTGGCAAGAGCCGAGTCGATGCGTCCCCGCGGAGGCAACTCGGCAGTGCTAGAGCGTCCCCCGCCCCATATCTGAGTGAAGTAGGCGGCGGTGAGGGCGTAGGCGACGGCCACGATGACCGCGCCCGAGCCCGCGTCGGTGCGCAGCAGGTAGACGACAAGGCCGAGCGCAGCGCTCAGCCTGCGCGCCCCGTCGGCCACCTCCTCGAGGTGCGCGCCGCTGGGACTCGAGACCCCAAGAGAGCGCGCCAGCTTTCCGTCGACGCAGTCACAGACGAACGACAGGTAGTAGAGGACGCCGCCGGCCGCGAGCGTGGGCCACGTCGCGATTGCGAAGGCGGGCCCGGTCAACGCCCCGAGGACGAACGACACCCAGGTCACCCCGTTGGGAGACAGCCAGCGCGTGCGGGCCAGCAGCCGGACGAGCGGAAACGCAAGCGGGTCGACGACCAGCACGGTCCAGAAGTAGTCGCGCCTCTTCGCGCCGGCCTGCGCCGAAGAGCTCACCGGCGCGTCTCCAGCTCGGTCTGCGGATCTATCAGCCCGCGCCCGTGCGACTGCTCCCACGCCCCTTGGATCATTCCGGTGACGAGACCCGCGTCGCGCTTGAAGATCGCCCGGCCTACGTTGAGCGAGAAAAGCCCCGTCAGGGCCCACCATAGCGCGGCCTTGTGGCGCACGTCCTGCGGCATGAGCTTGCGATGCAGGTAGAAATGGTTGGCGAGCTTCATGCGCTCGACCTGATGCGTGGTCATGCGCGATGAGGTCGTCTGGAAGTGCCGACAGCGAGCCTTGGGCGTCTGCAGGAGAATGTAGCGGCGCGCCACTCGGTAGGAGAAGTCGATGTCCTCCTGGCTTGCGTAGCCGGCGAGGGCCTCGTCGAAGCGCTCCTCCTCGAAGACCCTGCGCCGGTAGGACATGAACCAGCCCGTGAGGTACTCGACCCGGCGCACCGAGGCAGACACCGACACGCCTTCCACGTACAAACCGGCGCGCATTCTTCCCGATGCCTCGGGCCACCAGCCTCCGACCCCAAACAGCTTGCGCCACAGGACTGAGATCAGGGGAGGGTGAGCGGGGTGCACGGCAGTCGCCCGCATGCCCCCGAGCTCGTCTCCCCACCGCTCGTACTCCGCCACGATCTCCTCGTGGCAGCCGGCCTCCAGCTTGACGTCGTCGTCGACGAAGAAGACCGGGTCGCCGGTGGTGCGATCGATGCCTGCGTTGCGCTGCACCGGGAGGCCCCTGGGGGCCGGGTGGAAGTAGTCGAGAGGCAGCCCCACACCTGCGCAGAGCTCCTCGATCGTGGCCCGAACGGGAGTCTCGTCTGAGGAATCGACTATGCACAGCTCACCGGGCAGGACCGACTGCGCGGCGATGCTGGCGACGGCGACGAGGAGCTCGTCTGGCCTGTTGCGGGTGGCGATGATGAAGCTCGAACCGGGGTTCATACGGTCTAGGAGGCTACACGCCCCTCGCCACCGCAAGCTTTTCTCGCCAGACGGGCGGAGGGCGTCAGTTGCGTGGCCGCGTTTGCGCGGCGCGCTCCGCCACGCGCTGGCGCATCACCCTGTAGAGGAAGCGGGGGTTGCCGTAGACGTAGCGCCTCCACATCCGCTTGGGCTCCTTGAAGAGGCGGTGGACCCATTCGAGCCCGAGCCGGTTCATCCACCCCGGAGCGCGCTGGATCTCCCCGGCCTGGAAGTCGAAGAACGCCCCCACCCCCACGCCGAGCGGCGCTCCGGTGGCGGCGAGGTTGGTGTCGAGCCACACCTCCTGCTGGGGGTTGCCGAGGCCCACGAAGATCATGTCGGGCCCCGCCGCCGCGATGCCGGCCAGGACGTCCTCGAGCTCGTGCGGCGCGACGTAGCCGTCGCGTACGCCGCAGATCTGTAGGCGTGGGATGCGGGCGGTGAGACGCTCGGCCGCCCGGGCGGCGACTCCCGGCCTGGCCCCGAAGAAAAAGACCTTCCAGCCCCTGTCGGCGGCCCGCTCGAGCAGACGGGGGCCGAGGTAGTTGCCGTTGAGGTCGGCGGGGAACCTCGTCCCGAGGAGGCGGGCGGCCAGCAGCATGCCCTTGCCGTCGTTGCACACCAGCCCGGCGCGCGCAAGGACGGCCCTGTAGGCAACGTCGTCGTAGGCGAGGTTTGCGGTGTGGGCGTTGACGTGCACCACCGAGCGGGGGGCGGGATCTTGCAAGAGGCGCTCCGCCTCGGCCAGAGCGGCCTCGGCCGTGAG
>JBBSGD010000159.1:0-2667 GCA_038254435.1 Actinomycetota bacterium | reverse complement strand
TACGCCAACAACGTGATCGAGGCCGACCATGGCCGGCTCAAAGCACGGCTGCGACCGACGCGCGGACTGAAACGAGTTGCCTCTGCGCGGACGATCGCCACAGGTCACGCCTTCGTTCAGAACCTGCGCCGCGGGCACTACGCAATCACAGTCGACCTGCCACTGCACGATCGGCTTTGTGTCGCGTTCGACGAACTTGCCCTCAACCTCTGACCCCGCCAGGGCGAGGACCGCAGTCCCCTTCGTTCCACCAATCGCCAACGCAACAGCGCCTGTGCGGGTGGTGCCGAGGGCTCGGTCCTGGCACAGGTGCTCGGCCGGGTGACTCGTCGAACCTTTGGGCATGTATCGGGCAGTACAGAAAGGACGACGTCGCTGATGACCACGGTGCTGAATCTGGGCGGCACGATCGCGCTGGCCTCCGAGGATGAACGGCCCGTAACACTCAGCGCCGCCGAGCTGTTGGGGGAATCTAACGCGGTGATGGTGGACCTCGATCCGGTTCAAAGCAACGGGCTGTCCTGGGCACGCTTGCTGGCAATTCGTCATGAGCTGTTGTCGATCGTTGCGGCAGGTGCCTCCGAAGCGATGGTCATAACGGGAACCGACACGGTCGAGGAAATCGGTAACTTCCTTCATATGACCACACCCTCCGGCCTGCCTGACCTCGTGCCCTCGATCGAGAGCTATCTGCATCGTGGCGGCAAGGTCGTGATCACTTCCCTTGCACCGCACGGCCGGGTGGAACCCGTGTATCCGGCGATCCTCGGGACCTCGCACGAGCTATTGAAGGCCGGCGCCTATAGCGCAGGCACTCTCACCGCCCGTCAAGCCCGGATCAGACTGGCCATTGAGCTAGCTAGCGATGCTAGCGCTGACGTCCTTCACGCCTTCGAACGATCCCCCTACGACGTAAGCGCACCTCAGATTGCCTGCCTGCACGCCCGATTGCCGACCGACGACTTTGACGGCCGCCCGAGAGCGGATGGAGCAACGGACGTCTCGCGTCCTTCAACGCGCAGTCCAGCCGAAACGCGTCACCCACAGTTCGGGAAGGACCTCCTCGTCTTTCATGCGCACAAAGCCAAGCTTCTCGTACATCGTCTTGGCGGGACCGTTGTCGCGGCCAGTCGAGACAACGATCCGCCGCCTTCCCGCCCGTCGTTGAACTTCGCTCACGAGAGTGGACCCACACCGAGCCGCTGCATCACCGGCGCCACGACCAACCTGTCTGCGTCGAGCTCGTGATCCGTTTCAACCCATCCAACAGCGCCGACAAGGCGTCGCTCGACAGAGGCCGCCAGCCACAAAAGCTCAGTCGATTGAAGATCCTCGACCTCCTCGCGCAGCCCCGGGATTCGGTCGTCACTAATCAGAGTGGCCTCAACCGCGTAAGCCGCATGCTGGATTTCAAGCAGACGTCGAGCCGTCTCTGGATCAGCCCTGGGAGCCACCTGACGAATGCGCATAACTTCAGACTGGCACGCCGAGTGGCATCGCAGCCCTCGCGCCGAATGGCGACCGACGACTGGGACGGCCGTCTGCAAGCGGAACGGCTTGCGGCGACGATTCCGACTCCCGACCGAGATGATCTTGCGTCAGTCGATCGATGACTGGAATTCTGGGTGACCCGTCCGAGGTGGGGGCCGGACTCGGGTAATCGGCGCCGCCCTGGAAGTATCGCGACCGGCGAGCGGTTGCAGATGCTGGATCAACTATCGGCCAGGGTGCTGCGCGACGGGCGGCACTTCACTGCGGTGGGTGCTGCTGCACCTCGTCGAGGAGACCGCCGGCCACGCTGACTTTCTCCGCGAAGCGATCGACGGCACGGTCGGTGAGTAGCCACCGGAACGCGAGAGTCGCCGGTAGCAGATCCGCGTGCACACGGGCCTGGCGTCAGATGCTTTCCTCCGGGCATAAGCGCCGGGTTCGATCGGAGCGTGTATGACGAACGAACCAATGCCCTTCGAGATCCACGAGTCAGGGGGCTTGTTCCACGGAACGAAAGCCGATCTGAAGGTGGGAGATCTGCTTGAGCCCGGCCGCCGCTCGAACTACGGCGGGGGAGGACGGCGAACCACGTCTACTTCGCCGCGACCCTGGATGCGGCAACCTGGGGAGCGGAGCTCGCGGTGGGGGAGGGCCGCGGCCGGATCTACATCGTGGAGCCGATGGGCAACCTCGAGGACGATCCGAACGTGACGGACAGGAAGTTCCCGGGCAATCCGACGAGGTCCTACGGCACTCGGGAGCTGGTGCGGATCGTCGGAGAAATTGTCGACTGGGTGGGGCACTCGCCCGAGAAGCTCAAGGCCATGCGCGAGCACCTCGGCGAACTCAAACGCACGAGCACCGAGAACATCGACGACTGACAGCCCATGGGAGCTCAACCGCGTGAGACAGCGAAAACGTCGTCGTCCGGGTGACATGGGTGGCCTGACCTCCCGCCCGTAAGGGCTTACGACGCGGCGAAGGGCGTCCATTCGAAACGGTCGAAGGTGGTCGTGCGAGTCTCTGGCCAGCAAGCCTCGACACCGACGTCGCAGGGGTATAGGAGTAGCCAGATGGTTCGCATTGCGCAGTTGACTCCAGGAGATCGCAGCGAGTGGGAGTCGCTGTTTCGCGCCTACATCGATTTCTATGAGCGCACCGAGCCGCATCAAATGT
>JBBSGD010000158.1:0-2689 GCA_038254435.1 Actinomycetota bacterium | reverse complement strand
GAAGGACAACGAGTATCGCGTTGCCATCACGCCCGCGGGCGTGCGCGAGCTGGTAGTCAACTCACACTCGGTGTTGATCGAACGATCCGCCGGCGCGGGCTCGAGCATCACCGACGCCGAGTTCGAGCGGGCGGGGGCGCAGATCGTTCCAGACGCGGACTCGGTGTTCGCCGACTCGGACATGGTGCTCAAGGTGAAGGAGCCGATCGAGGAAGAATGGCACAGGCTGCGTTCGGGGCTCGTTCTCTTCACTTATCTGCACCTCGCAGCGAGCGAGCCGGTCACCAAGGCTCTCATCGACGCCGGGACCACTGCCATCGCGTACGAAACCGTCGAGGCCCCTGACGGATCGCTGCCGCTTCTCGCCCCGATGAGCGAGGTTGCCGGACGCATGGCACCTCAGGCCGGGGCCAACTTCCTCGAACGCGGGCACGGGGGCAGGGGCGTCCTGCTCGGGGGCGTGTCGGGGGTGCGGCCGGGGCGGGTCGTCGTCATAGGCGCCGGCATGGCGGGGATGAACGCGGCTTGGATAGCGCAGGGCATGGAGGCCGAGGTAGTCATTCTCGACATGAACATCAACAAGCTGCGCGACGTAGACCGCATCCATCAGGGAAAGATCCTCACGCTCGCCTCCAACCGCCTGTCGGTCGAGGAGGCAGTGATTTCGGCCGACCTCGTAATCGGTGCTGTGCTCGTGCCGGGAGCACGTGCCCCCAAGGTCGTCTCCGCCGATACCGTCAAGCAGATGAAGCCGGGTGCGGTGCTCGTCGACATCTCCATCGACCAGGGTGGCTGCTTCGAGACCTCCAGCATGACCACGCACTCGGATCCCACCTATGTCGTTGACGACGTCATCCATTACTGCGTCGGCAACATGCCCGGGGCCGTGCCTCACACGTCAACCTACGCGCTGACCAACGCGACGCTGCCCTACGTCGTTGCCCTCGCCAACAACGGTGTGCGCGACGCCGTCAGAGCCGACGTCCAGCTCGCAAGCGGAGTGAACGTCTTCAACGGAGCTCTCGTCTACGAGCCGGTCGCAGAGGCCCACGCCTTGCCGTGGTCCGAGCTCGACGCCCTCCTGGACTAGGACCGTGCAGCGGTTCGACGGGCTCGTCGAGGAGTATCTGTCGTACGCACGCTTCGAGCGCGGGCTCGCAGTCAACACCATCATCGCCTATCGCCGCGATCTCGCCCTGTGGTCCCGTTACTGCGCGGTTGCTGGTATCGATCCGACGTCGCCGGATCCTTCATGTTTCACGGATTTCCTGCACCGTTTGCGAACGGGCGCCGGTCCGGCAGCGCGGCCTTACCGGGCGAGCTCCGTTGCCCGCACACTCGCCTCGATACGCAATCTGTATCGCTGGCTCGCGGCAGAGGAGCGCATAGACGGCGACCCGTCCGCCAAGGCGGGAAGCCCGCGCAGGACGCGCTCGCTCCCCAAGGCGATTTCGGTGACGGATGTCGAGCGGCTCATGGCCGGGGTCGGCGACGACCTCTTGGGGCGGCGCGACCGCGCCATCCTCGAGCTCCTCTATGGGTCGGGACTTCGCATCTCGGAGCTGGTAGGGCTCGACGTCGATGACGTGGACCTCGATGAGGCTTCAGTGCTCGTGCGGACCGGTAAGGGTGGCAAGGGGCGGCGCGTCCCGATGGGTCGCAGCTCCAGGCGCGCCGCTGGGGACTACCTGACGGTCACGCGCCCCGAGCTGGTCCGTACGGCGACGGGGCGGGCGGCATCCTCGGCGGCGATGTTCCTCAACGCAAGGGGGGGCCGCCTGACGAGGCAGGGCTGCTACAAGCTCCTCAAGGGCCACGCCGGCGCGGCGGGGCTGGCTCGCGCGGTGTCACCCCATACCCTGCGGCATTCCTTCGCCACGCACATGCTCGACCACGGAGCGGATATCCGAGTCGTTCAGGAGCTACTCGGTCACGCGAGCCTCACCACGACGCAGATCTACACGTTGGTCAGCGACGAAAGCCTGCGCGAGGTGTACCTTGCCTCTCACCCCCGGGCACGCGGCTAAGCTCGCGGCGCACGACGAACGGGGGGTGGGTGCCTCGCAAGCAACGAGGGCCCGCAGCAATCTCGATGGGGGACCAATGGATCAGGAATCGCTGCAGACCATTCGTGCCACGCTGGATGAGGAGCGTGAGTCCATAGAAAGACAGCTTGCCGAGCATGGCGCCAGCGCGTCCTCGGACGACATCGAGCTGCCCGCCGGCGAGGCCTTCGCAGATTCGGGGCAGGCAACGGCGGAGCGATCCGAAGCCATCGGCATGATCGAGCAGCTCCGATCCGCTCACCGGGAGGTGGCCGGCGCTCTCGCAAGAATTGCCGAGGGCACCTACGGTAAGTGCGAGAACTGCGGTCAGCAGATCCCGCCCGAGCGGCTCGTGGCGCTGCCCGCAACGCGCCTGTGCGTCGCCTGCAAGCAGGCGCTCGGCGAAGGACGGTGAGCGCGGGGCTGCGGCGGGTGCGCGCCGCAGCTTTGATCGTGCTCGACTCGGTGGGGATCGGCGGAGCACCCGATGCCCGCGCCTTCGGGGACTTAGGAGCGGCAACCCTGCAGCATGTGGCCGAGGCCGTCGGGGGGTTGAGCCTGCCACACCTCGCCGCCCTCGGGCTCGGTCACGTCGCCGTGTTGCCCGGAGTTCCGCCGGCCCCTGCGCCCCAGGGCGCGTACGG
>JBBSGD010000157.1:0-2736 GCA_038254435.1 Actinomycetota bacterium | reverse complement strand
GGGGGCCATGAACCTCGAGGCGACGATGCCCGTTTCGTCGCCTCGAGCCGGGCGGTCGAGGAGCACCCGTGCCACGGCTGCCCCGAGATCGGAAGGCACCTTCACTGGGCCGACCGGGCGGCGCGCCTTCAACGCGAGCTCGCGGGGATCGACAGGCGCGTCGGACGCCGCAGCGGAACGCTGGCCCGCCGCTTTGAAAAGGTGCTGGGAGTCCTGGAGGACAGGGACTTCCTCGGCGGCTGGGAGCTCACCGCCAAGGGGCGGATGCTGGCCGGGGTCTACAACGAGTCGGACCTGCTCGTAGTCGAGATCCTGCAGGATGGGTTGCTCGACGGTCTCACCGCTCCCGAAGTAGCGGCCGTGTGCTCGACACTCGTGTACCAGCCGCGCGGGCCCGAGATCCACGAGCCCGCCGAGCTGCCCACCGGGCCGGCTGCAACTGTGTGGCGACGGGTCATGGATTTGTGGCGCGCCATACGCATCAGTGAGGACCTGCACGGGATCGAGCTGACGCGCGAGCCGGATCCTGGTTTTGCCTTGACTGCGTTTGACTGGGCGGCAGGGGCGGACCTGGACGCAGTGTTAGCCGCCGACGATGCGGCAGGCGACTTCGTGCGATCGGTGAAGCAGCTCATCGATCTTCTCCGCCAGCTCGAGGAGGTTGCCGCGGACAAGCAGTTGCGCAAAACGGTAGGTCAGGCCATCGCGGGACTGCAGCGAAGCGTAGTCGACTACTCCTCGGTGGAAGCGTGACCGGCCGCATCGACGCGGTGATCTTCGACTGGGGCGGCACGCTGTCGCGCTGGGCGGAGGTGGACCTCGAAGATTTGTGGCGACTGGCCGCACAGCACCTCGCCGGTGAGCACTCTCAAGCGCAGCACCCCGCCCGGGGCGATGCGGGCGATCTCACGCGTAGGCTTGTCGCCGCGGAGAGGCGCTTCTGGGAGCGAGTGGAGGCAACGCAGCGCAGCGCCACGCTGGCGGACCTTCTCGCCGAGGTGTCGCTCGAGCTGAGGCTCGATGTGACCGACGCGGTCCTGGCCGAGGCGGCGACTCGGCACCTGGACGGCTGGACGCCCCACATCGAGCACGACCCGGACTGCGGCCGCGTGCTGGCAGAGTTGAGAGCGCACGGATACGTGCTCGGCCTCCTGTCGAACACCCTATGGCCGCGTGCATTTCACGACAGGTTCCTCGAACGTGACGGACTCCTTCCGTATCTGACCGTGCGCTGCTACACGAGCGAGATGACCCATACCAAGCCACATCCCGAAGCGTTTCGCACCGTGCTCGACGCTCTTGGAGTTGCCGCCGGGAGAGCAGTGTTCGTAGGCGATCGTCCTTTCGACGACATCATGGGCGCACAGCGCGCCGGCATGCGCACGGTGCTGAGGCCAAACGCGGCAATCGATGCGCGCCCCTCGGATGTGCGCCCCGATGCAGTCATCGAGTCCCTTACCGACCTGCCGGCGATAGTGGCGCGGATGTCCCGCGGGCAAGAAGATACGCTCGCCCGATAGCCCCCCAGCCAAGAGGAAGAGGCTTCATGTCGCACGCTTACATCGTGGATGCAGTAAGGACACCCCAAGGCCGACTCGGCGGCGCGCTCGCGTCAGTGCGCCCCGACGATCTCGCGGCCCTTGTGATCGCATCGCTGATCGAACGCAATGACGTTCCGGGAGAGATTGTCGACGACGTCGTGTGGGGAGCCGCGAACCAGGCGGGAGAGGACAATCGCAACGTGGGACGCATGGCGGCGCTCTTGGCGGGGTTACCGTCATCGGTTCCCGGCGCCACCGTCAACCGGCTATGCGGCTCCGGGCTCGAGGCTGTGAACGGCGGCGCGCGCGCCATACGGGCCGGCGAGGCGCGGGTCGTTGTGGCAGGCGGCTCCGAGTCGATGACGCGCGCTCCGTTCGTCATGGCCAAGGCGGAGCGGCCCTTCGATCGCACCGTGGCGGTGCACGACACGTCGCTCGGGTGGCGCTTCGTAAACTCGCGTCTAGAGGAGCGTTACGGGACCGACTCGATGGGAGAGACTGCCGAGAACGTCGCCTCCGACTACGGAATCGAGCGGGCCGATCAGGACGCATTCGCGCTCGCAAGTCACCGCAAAGCCGTGCGGGCGCGCGACGAAGACCGATTCAAAGCCGAGCTCGTGCCGGTCGAGGTCACGAGCAGGAAAGGGGGGCCGGTTCTCATCGATCAGGACGAGCCGCCTCGCCCCGACTCCTCGCTCCAAACGCTGGGGCGGCTGAGGCCTGCGTTCCGTCCGGGCGGTTCGGTCACTGCGGGCAATTCCTCGGGTCTCAACGACGGAGCTGCCGGGCTCCTTCTCGTTTCGGAGGAGGCCGCCGGCGAGCGCGGCTACGAACCGCTGGCACGCATTGTTGGCTCGGCCGTGGCCGGAGTGGAGCCGCGCGTCATGGGCATCGGACCTGTGGCGGCGACGCGTAAGCTCCTCGATCGCACCGGCATCCGCGTCGAGGCCCTCGATTTGATCGAGCTCAACGAAGCGTTTGCAGCGCAGTCCTTGGCGTGCATCAGGGAGCTCGGCTTCGACCCGGACAAGGTCAACGTCAACGGCGGCGCCATCGCCCTCGGGCATCCTTTGGGCTGTTCGGGAGCGCGCATCCTTACGACCCTCGTGCACGAGCTCGTGCGCCGAGAAGGACGCTATGGGCTTGCAACGATGTGCATCGGTGTAGGCCAAGGGATCGCCACGCTAATCGAGCG
>JBBSGD010000156.1:0-2768 GCA_038254435.1 Actinomycetota bacterium | reverse complement strand
GGCCTCGAGTGCCCCGAGGCCGACGCCCGCTGGATCGTCGAGGCGGCGGCGGAGCGGCCTCTGGGAGCTCTGATCGCCGGGGGGGCTCACCTCGGCGATGACGTCGCCGGCGCGGCCCGCGCCCTGGCGCGGCGCCGGGCCACAGGAGAGCCGCTGCAGTACGTCACGGGCACCACCGGCTGGCGCCGCCTCGAGCTCGCCGTCGGCCCCGGGGTACTGATTCCACGCCCCGAGACCGAGCTCGTCGCACAGAGCGCCATTGACCTGCTTCCGGCGGGCGGGCGGCTCGTCGACGTGGGCACGGGCTCGGGAGCCATCGCCCTGGCCGTGGCAGGCGAACGTCCCGACGTAACCGTGTGGGCCACCGAGCAATCGGAGGCCGCGCTGGCCTGGGCGCGCCGCAACGCTTTGAGCACGGGGCTCGCCGTGACCCTCCTGCCCGGCGACCTCCTGTCCCCGCTCCCCGCAGAGCTGCGCGGAAAGCTCGACGTGATCGTGTCCAACCCTCCCTACGTCGCGCTCGACGAGCGCGCCGCTCTGCCACGGGACGTCGTGGAGCACGAGCCGCACGAGGCCCTCTTTGCCGGGCGGGACGGCAGCGAGGTGATCGAGCGGCTCGCACGCGACAGCCGATCGTGGCTGGCGGACGGCGGCCACCTCGTTGTCGAGATCGGCGCCGCGCAAGGCGAGGTCGTCAGCAAGCTGCTGCAGGCCCTTGGTTACGAGGAGGTCCGCGTCAAGGACGATCTCTCCGGCAAGCCGCGCATTGTCACCGCGCGCAGCCCCGATGATCCCGAATTGGGCGCAGTCGTTGCGGCCCTGCTGGCCGGGGGCGTGGCGCTCGTGCCCACCGACACCGTCTACGGGCTGGCGGCTCTTCCGCGTTACGCGCGCCGGCTCTTCGCCGCGAAGAAGCGGGAGCCCGCCAAGACGGTTCCGGTGCTGGGCGCGTCCGCTCAAGACCTCGCTCGAATCGTGGTCTTCGACGAGAAGGCAGCACGCCTTGCGGCACGCTTCTGGCCCGGCCCCCTAACCATAGTGCTGCCGCGCGCTCCTCACTTCAGTCACTATCTCGGAGCTGCATCGGAATCGGTCGGCGTGCGCGTGCCGGCGGAGCGGCGTCTGCTTCGTCTCTTGGCTCGCACGGGACCATTGGCGGTGACCAGCGCTAATCTCTCGGGTCACGAGCCGGCGACAACCCTCGCCGAGGCCCGCGCCGTCTTCGGAGCCGGGGTGAGCGCGCTTTCGGGGGGCCAGCGTGCCGCCGGCGTCCCCTCGACAGTCGTCTCGCTCCTCGGAGCACCGGCCATCCTGCGCCGCGGCGCGCTGTCCGAGGATGACCTGCGGAACGCCCTACGCTGAACCGGCGCGCTGCGTGCCCGAGAACGCTCCGGAAGCCCTAGAAGGTGCGGCCGTAGATGGCGCCGTACTTGGCGCGCAGGTAGTCGAGGAACGGCGTCGCCGACCGCGGCGCGCCGGCCACCTCAGTCGCCAGCTCCGCGGCCGGCAGCCGGTAGCCTTGCTCGTAGATCTTTCGGGTAAGCCAGGCGAGAAGGCGCGACGTCTCTCCTCGGCGCAAGTCGTCTCCGAAGGAACCCAGCTCGCTCTCCGCCCGGGCGTAGAAGGCCGCGGCGTAGAGAGTTCCGATCGTGTATGTCGGGAAGTAACCGAACCCTCCCATCGACCAGTGCATGTCCTGCATGACTCCTGCGCCGTCGTCGGGTGGAGTGATTCCGAGATGCCGCTCCATTGCGTCGTTGAAGGCTGTGGGCAAGTCGCCGGCTTCGAGCTCGTCGCGGAAGAGCTTCAGCTCGATCTCGAAACGCAGCACGACGTGCAGGTTGTAGGTCACCTCGTCGGCGTTGACGCGAGTGAGCGAACGCTCGGGATGATTGGCGCCGCGGTGGAACTCGTCGGGCGCGACCTCTCCAAGCACATCGGCGAAGCGATCCTTGAGCTTGGGAAGCAGGAAGTCGGTGAAGCTGCGCGAGCGCCCGACCTGGTTCTCCCACAAGCGCGACTGCGACTCGTGCATCCCCAACGAGGGCACCCTGTGCACGGGCGTGCCGTAAAGGCTTGCCGGCAGACGCTGCTCGTAGAGGGCGTGGCCCGTTTCGTGCAGCGCTGCGTAAACCGAGTTCAGAAGAGCGCCGGGCTCGGTTCTCGTCGTCTGTCGCACGTCTCCGAGCGCAATGGGGATCGTGAAGGGGTGGGGGGAGGTGTCCAGCCGGCCGCTTGCGAAGTCGAAGCCGACCTGGGCGACGAGCCACTTGCAGAAGGTCTCTTGCAGCTCCGGGGTCGCGGGGCGGGCAAGCCATTCCGGGCGCGGCCCGGCCTCCTCGAGGATGGCTTCGGCCAACGGCTTGAGCCCGGACGACAGGTCTTCGAACATCGTTTCGATCTCCGCCGTCGTGGCACCGGGCTCGTGGTTGTCGAGCAGCGCGTCGTAGGGCTCGTTGGTGTACCCGAGCGCCTCGGCCTCCTCCTTTTTGAGTGCCACCAGCTCCTCGAGATGCGGGCGAAGCTGGGAGAAGTCCGCGGCGGGGCGCGCTCCGGTCCACGCCTGGTAGGCGAGAGCCCTTCGTTCGGCGAGTGCTCGCACCAGTTTCTCGGGCACGCGTGTCGCCTTGTCGTAGTCGCGCCTCAGGATGCGGACGCCGGCAGCCTGATCGGTGTCGAGCGAGTCATCGTCTTCGAGAGCCTTGATGATGGCGCCGAGCTCAGGGGACGTCATCCTGTCGTGCAGGATGCCTTCGATTGCCGCGCTC
>JBBSGD010000155.1:0-2861 GCA_038254435.1 Actinomycetota bacterium | reverse complement strand
CGCGGACCTGCCGCGCGCACGCGACCATAACGAGCATGGAGAGCTTCCGCCCCAGGGGACCTAGATGCTTGTTCTAGGAATCGAGTCATCGACGCCGCAGGCCTCCGTAGCCATCGGATCAGAACAGGGCATGGTCGCGAGCGCGCTTGTGTCGCGCGGTGCCAGCTACAGCGAGTTTCTGCTCCCGGCCGTGCGCTTCTGCCTCGACCAGTCGGGTCTCAATTACCGCAACATCGGGGGCGTGGCCGTCAGCCTCGGCCCCGGACTCTTTACCGGCATGCGAGTCGGGGTGGCAACCGCAAAGGCTCTGGCCCAGGTGCTGTCTGTTCCCATAGTCGGGCTCGCCAGCCTCGATATCGTTGCCCACGAGGTCCGTCACTCGCCAAAGGTGATTTGCGTGGTCATCGACGCGCGTCGAGGCGAGGTCTTCTACGCCTTTTATCGTGCCTCGCCCGGCGGTATACAGCGCATGACCGACTACCTTGTGGACAAGCCCGAAAGGCTCGCCATCCGAATGGGCGCGAGCCCGGAGGATGCGCTTGTGGTCGGCAACGGAGCGCTCGTCTATAGAGAGGTCTTTGAGGAGCTCGGATCGAGCATCGAGTTCGGCAGCATGAGCCACGCCTTCCCGGACGCGCGGCCGCTCGTCGAGCTCGCCGTGCCGCGCATGTTCCGAGAGGAGTACGACTCCCTTTATCAGCTGAAGCCCCTGTACCTTCGTCACTCTGCCAAGCGCATCCAGTGGGAGCGCATGCGCGGAAGCCGTAGCGCATGACGGCGGTCGAGAGGATCCCCGACCCGCACGCCCTCGCGCAGGTCGAGATAGGGCCCATGCGCCGGCGCCACATCGGACGCGTGACGAAGATCGAGGCCACGGTCTACCCGCGACCGTGGAGCAAGGCGTTGTTCTTCTCGGAGCTGTCACAGGGACGAGCGCGTCGCTACCTGGTGGCCAGGCACCGGGGCATGATCGTCGGCTACGCGGGGATGATGTTCATGCCGGGCGAGGCGCATGTCACCAACATCGCGGTCGACCCGGACTATCACGGGCTCAAGGTCGGATCGCGGCTCTTGCTGACGCTCGTGACGGATGCGATGGCGCGCAGCTCTGACATTTTGTCGCTCGAGGTGCGAGTGTCGAACGACCCGGCACAGCGCATGTACGAGAAGTTCGGCTTCGACAAGGTCGGGCGGCGTCGCGGCTACTACGTGGAGACCAACGAGGACGCCTACGTGATGTCGGTCAAGGATGCGCTGGGCACCGAGTACCGGCTCCGTCTCAAAGCCATTCGCGAAGAGCTCGATCGCCTGCGGGACGGGGTTGATGATGAGTGAGTCCGGGTGGACCGCCCACGTGCCCATGCTCTATTCGGAGCCGGTGCAGGAGTGGGACGAGGATGTTCTGGTGCTCGGCATCGAAACGTCGTGCGACGAGACCTCGGCGGCCATCGTCAGGGGTGGGCGCAACATCCTGTCTAACGTCATTGCGTCCCAGGTAAGCCTGCACGGCGAGTACGGGGGCATCGTCCCGGAGATCGCCGCCCGCGCCCATGTCGAGGCGCTGACACCAGTCGTGGGCCAGGCTCTGCGTGCGGCCGACTGCACCTTCTGGGATCTCGACGCGGTCGCCGTAACGCTCGGGCCCGGGCTGATCGGATCGCTCCTCGTAGGTGTGGCGGAGGCCAAATCCATCGCTGCGGTGCTCGACGTGCCGTTCGTCGGCGTCAACCATCTCGAGGGGCATCTCTACTCGAACCTTCTAACAGGCCATGACGAGGCGATCTGGCCGGCCGTGGCGCTCGTGATCTCCGGCGGTCACACCATGCTTGTTCATGCGCGCGGGGACGGCAACTACGAGGTGCTGGGCGGAACGCTCGACGACGCCGCCGGGGAGGCTTTCGATAAGGTCGCACGGTTCCTCGGCCTCGATTACCCGGGGGGGCCCGAGATAGACAGGCTGTCGCTGCTGGGCGATCCTCAGGCCGTGGCTTTTCCTCGCTCCATGGTCGACGAGCCCGGCTTCGACGTGTCCTACTCGGGGCTCAAGACGGCGGTCATCAACTATGTGCGCAGGGCAGAGTCGCGCGGCGAGCCACTGTCCGTTCCCGACATCGCAGCCTCTTTCCAGCAGGCGGTCGTCGACGTCCAGGTCGCCAAGACAATGGCGGCCGCTCGTCATGCGGGCGTTGAGCGCGTTTTCCTGTGCGGTGGTGTTGCGGCCAACTCGGGTCTGCGCTCGGGGCTGCAGGCCGCGTGCAGGTCGGCCGGGATGAGGTTCTTGGTGCCGCCGGTGGAGCTGTGCACCGACAACGCCGCAATGATCGCTGCGTGCGGGACCGCCATGCTCAGACGGGGCCTGTACTCGAGCCTGGAAGCTGCTCCGGACCCGAGCCTGCCCCTCGTCTGAAGCTCCGCACCCGTGCCGGCGCTGCGGGCTCAGCAGGCGAACTTGCGCACGTCTTCGCTCTCGGCGAGGTGGCGGTTTCCCTTGAAGTCGGCGATGACCTTACACCTGTCGGTATGACGGGGAGCAGGCAGCTTCGCGCCGAACGAGCCTTGCTCGACGCCTACGGCGCGCACGGTCCGGAGAATCCAGCGATGGTGCTTGCTTTTGTAGAGACGCAGTTTCATTTGGGCTCCGCGAGCCGTCCGAGGGCGAAATGTTCCGTTGATGCGGACGACGTGCCGGCCGCTACCGGTGACTGCCTTCGCCGGACGGACGAGCGTCGTGTGGCTCGCCGGGAGCCCCACGTCGGCCATCACCCAGCGATGGTCGGAGATGTAGTGGCGTGTGAGGCGCGGGACGGAATAGGTGAGGTCGCGCGTCGAGTGGTAGATGTGCCTCGAGGAGAAGATGTAGT
>JBBSGD010000154.1:0-2865 GCA_038254435.1 Actinomycetota bacterium | reverse complement strand
AGCTCGAGGTGATACGGCATGATGAGGTGAGCGTTGCCCGAGATCAAAAGGCGCGACGTGTCGATGCCCCGCTGCGCCAGCCCGTCGAGCTCCTCGAGCACTACGGCGGGATCCACCACGACTCCCGGACCGATAACAGGAGTGCAGTGCGAATAGAGCACGCCCGTGGGAACGAGATGAAGAGCGTAACGCTGGTCCCCGACGACGATCGTGTGCCCCGCGTTGTTGCCGCCCTGATAACGGACTACGTAGTCGACGCTCTCGGCGAGCAAGTCGGTCACCTTGCCCTTGCCCTCGTCGCCCCACTGGATGCCTACGAGGGCTATTCCGGGCACGTTCCCGTCGCTCTCAGATCGCCCAACCGCACGGAACGCAGCAACTTCAGCCCACCTCGCTTACTCGATGTCGCACTCGGTTTGCCACCAGCTCGCACTCGGCTGGCCGCGCGCGGGATTGTACAAAGAGGCCCGAGGCCCTGGCGCCGGGGCCTGCGAACTCTTATAGTTTGCTCGACTTGTTCCTGTGCTACGGTCGCGTGAGGTGCGACGGCAGGATCAACTCAGGGGGTTGACGTGGACCTGAACAAGCTCTCTCGGGGGGAGAGAATCGTGCTGATCGTCGGGGCGATCCTTCTCATCCTGTCCTTCATCCCACTGTGGGCGACGTACTCGCTCGGCTCCGGCACATTTCGCTTCTCGGCCTGGTCGGACAAGTACAACTTCCTGGTGAAGCTGGGACTCATCCTCATCCTCGCGGCGGTCGCCTACACAGCAGCACGCGGCGCGGGCAAGTCCATCACCATGCCGTTCAATGCGGGACTCGCCTATGTGGTCGCCGGTGGCATCATGACGCTCGCCCTGTTGATAGCGCTCCTGACGGGGCCGGCCGGGGACGAGTTGTCGGCGTTGGGAATTGACATCAGCCGGGGAATCCTTCTCTACGTGGGGATCATCCTTGCAGCCGTGATCACCTACGGCGGCTACCTTCACATGCAGACCGAAACGGGCCCGGTGTCCGGCCGCACGTCTCCACCCCCTCCCGGCAACGTCTGAGCCCGACTTGGCCACACACCCGCCGCCGGGAACCCCGGCGGCGGTGTCGCGTGTGAGTACCATGAAGCCCACGAACGATGAGCGGTACGGGGGAGGCGGCCGTGCCACGAGGGATGGGAAGGGACACTCATGAGCACCGCTCTGCAAGTCGTCGAGCTGGCAGTGCTGATCATCGTTGCCGTTCTGCTCGTCATCGCTCTCCTCAGCTTGAACAAGATCGCTGCGGCCCTCGGCGCAGTGACGGAGCGCCTGAGGGCGGACGCGCCCAGCTCCGGCGAGAACGCCTTGCCTCCCACGGGTACCGAGGAAGCAAGCACCGAGGGTGACGCCGCGGTGCACGGGACTGGGACGCCCCTCGCCACGGCCGCCGCTGCAGCCGGGCAGGGTCCCGCGGCAGTGCAGACCGAGCCGGCGGAAAAGGAACCGTGGCCGGAGGAGCGGCGTGAGGCGGCCGAGCCCCGGTCCTCTGGAGAATCAGAACCCGCCTCCATGGGCGCCTCGGCGAGCGCAGCGACGCCGGCGGCGCAGGACGGCCCGCGGGAGCAACCCTTCGAGCGCGACGGACGCTGGTGGTTCAAGCGAGGCGACGAGCTTCTCGTCTACGACGAGGTCACCAGCCAGTGGGTAACCGCCGAGACTGCGGCGGCCTCGCCCACGGGCGGCTTCGACCTTTCGGGCAGCTCACAGAACGCCGGGGCCGGCGGCTCGAGCGCGGCACGTCGGGAAACCAGCGGCGCTCCCGAACCGTCTCTTGCTGCTCAGCCTGCCTCCAACGCCACCACGGAGACGGCAGCGGAGCAGTCCGAGCTGGAGGAGCAGACGGTGGCGGGACAAGGATGGAAGTGCTCGTCGTGCGGCGCGGTCAACGCGTCCTCGTCCTCGACCTGCAGGATGTGCTTCGCGGCGCGCTCTTAGCCTGCTGTGACAGACTCGCTCGGAGACTCCGCAGCCGCGCGGTAAAGGGCTTTGCCCACGAGCGGCAGGCGCATGTCGACCCCCACGGCTGCCCCCACGAGCAACGCCAGCCACAGCACCGCGCCGAGCGCGAAGGCGACCTGGGTGGCACCCGGAGAGACAAGAGAGCACAGATACATGGCCAGCGGCCACACGAAACCCACGACTATCGCCTGGAGGCCGTGGAAGCGCAGGCGCTGAGTTCTGCCGCGCAGATATGCAATCAGGCCAGTCACCGGCAGGGCAAGATAGGACAGAGCGGCCATAGCCGGCTGAGCCTACGCCGAACTACCGGGGTCAACCGGGTGACAGTCACGGAAGGATCCTCATGCCGAACCGGCTCGCTGGTGAAACGAGCCCCTATCTTCTGCAGCACAAGGACAACCCCGTCGACTGGTACCCATGGGGGCAAGAGGCGCTGACCAGGTCACGGGACGAGGACAAGCCCATCTTGCTGTCGATCGGCTACGCCGCTTGTCACTGGTGTCACGTGATGGAGCGCGAGTCGTTCGAAGACGCTCGCACGGCACGCTTCATGAACGAGCACTTCGTGTGCATAAAGGTGGACCGGGAAGAGCGCCCCGACCTCGACGCTGTGTACATGGACGCCGTGCAGGCGATGACCGGGCAAGGGGGATGGCCCATGACTGTGTGGCTCACCCCCCAAGGCAAGCCCTTCTACGGGGGCACCTACTTCCCCCCGCAAGACCGCCACGGGTTGCCCGCCTTTGGCCGGTTGCTCGCGGCGATTGAAGAGACGTGGCGCGAGCGGCGCGGCGATGCCGAGGAGCAAGGGACGCTCCTTCTGGGTCGCATGGGGGCACTCGGCGAGCTGCGCGCGACGGACACCGTCGACGTT
>JBBSGD010000153.1:0-2900 GCA_038254435.1 Actinomycetota bacterium | reverse complement strand
TCTTCATGGTCTTCGGCGAGCCCGACATCGAGGTGCGCCCGGCAGGGGAGGGCAGGCTCACTATCGAGGTCTGCGGCCTGGACGTGTACGACCCGACAACCGGCGCGGTGCGCTCATCGGTGGACGACATCGCCGCCTGGTTCCTGGATACCGACTGCGACGGCGAAGCCTTCATCGTCCGCCACGCCTACTTCACCGGCGCCGACGACCCCTACGACAAGCTCCGCCGCGCCCTTCGTGCCGACATCAGCGACGAAGCCTGGGCCACGGTCAACAGCACGATCAGTCGCCCGTTCCCGAAGCCCAAGAGCGGCAGGGTCGCCATCAAGGTCATCAACCACTACGGCGACGAGGTCATGAAGGTGTTCGGAGCGTGACAACCTAGCTGGCACGGGCCACGCCCAGGATCGAACGGCCGGCCACCTTGACGTCCGCGAAAGCCGGCGTAACGTCTAAGCAGAGATGGATGAGATGAAGTCGAACACGGCGGCAACTCCGATAGCGGATCTCAGTCCCGCCGAACTCGGGCGGGCGCGAGAGGCTCTCGAAGCCCGCCTGCTAGCGGAGATCAGGACCTTCGAGAACCGCTACGAGTTGCGCTCCGCCGATCTGGACGCGGCTCTCGAGCGAGGCGAGATCCGCGAGACCGCTGAGGTCGCGCAATGGGTGATCGCCTACCGGGCGCTGCGCGGCCTGTCGGATGAGCGGCAAGCACGGCCCTAATAGCTGGGACGACTATCTCGCGGTCCACACCAGCCGGCTCGCCGACTTCCTCGGCCATTTCATCGTCGAAGATCGCCTCGCGTACACGAGGACGCTGACACAGGTCTACTGGAACGGCGTGCTCGACTGCATCGACGGGATCGAGATTCATGTCCACAAGCGGCAAGTTGTCGAAATGCGCGCCGGGCGAGCCTGGGTCCAGACCACCGACTACTCGTACCAGGTGCTGCGCCGAGAGGGTGGCCGAAACACCTCGCTGTTTCGCTACGACAACTCGGCTCACCATGACCATCCGGACCCGCACCACCGCCACCGGTACGACGTCAATGGCGTTGAAATCCTGCCTCCGGAGCACGTCGGTATTGACGATTGGCCAACTCTGGGCGAGGTGATCGAGGAGGCCTTTGACCTGTGGAATGGTTGAGGAGGAGACCATCGTGCCCTGATCGAAAGCCGCTCCCGCCGGTTTCGACCAGGCTGCTCCACTCGGGACTGTTGCCGACCGCGGCCCGCAGCGCTGGCCAGTCCGTGAACACCGCGAGCGCCGACCGGTCGTTCGCGAGCCGGACGGTGAAGATCTCGATCAGCGTGCCGGCCCGCATCGTGCCGTACACGATCGGCGGGCCACCATCGGGATGGTTGATCCGAGTCGCCATGAGGTACACGGCGTCGCGCACCGGCTGGAACACATCCCGCATCTGCACTTCGCTTGGCTGCGCCTGGGGGATCCGGATCAGCCCAGCGACGAGCGCCGGGTTCTCGACGGGCTTGATGAGATTCACCGCATTCTGCGCATGTACCAAGACAAGTTAGCAAGTTCCGCTGGCCGCAAATCACTGCGACCTAGCACAATGGCGCGTCACTTCGTCACTCAGCGGTATTCGCCAAGTGACGTTCAAGAGATGTCCGCGTTGCTTGAGGACGAGATACGATCCGCAGGCCTTTCAGTCGTGCGGGCGCCCACTCGTGTTGCAGCGTTCACGCACGATGAGGTCAAGCTGGCTCAGCGTCTGGCCGACCCCCGTACGCGGGATGTCACGGAGCCTCGGATCGAGCACGATGTGGACTGCGTTGCAGGAGTTTTGACGCTACGGCGCGGCCATCGCTCTTATCGGGTGGAGGACTCGCGGGCCGTCTTCGCGACTGTATCGGGACGCGTAATCCTGAACATTCGCAAGTGGTGGGAGGAGGATGAACACGAGACGAGCATGCCTCCCGTGGTCGCCCTTCGGGCCTTGGCAAATTTGGCGTGGCTCAAGAAACCGTCGACGAGCCCGGATCTTCAGATCCGGGAGTTGGTTGCCCTGTGTACGGCCGCCATGCGGCCCACAGCCAGACTCTGGGCCCGGTTCATGGGTCATCTCAACGAGCTGAACAGGACGCAACGACTGTCATCGGATGAGGTCACCGCGATTATCGTGTCATCTGTTTCCGACAGGCTCTTGCATGATGCCGAACTTGAGCACGACGACGCGGGAGACGTCGACGCCGGTACGCTTGACGAGGTCGTCGACCGCGTTATCAGCGAATACACCGCAGAGGCACAGCAACAGCTCGTCGTCGCCGAGCAAGCGCATCGCCAGAACCTCGCAACGGCCGCGGAAGACGCCGAGTCGAGGGCGCGGAGCGCCAGAGAACAGGCGCGGACCGCGGTTGAGGCCATGAGACGTCGCGACCTGAGCATTGACGGCCGCGCGCGTCGCTGGGCAAACTGGACAGCTAGTGCACTGTATTGGGTCCTCGTCGCCCTCGTCCTGGTCGCTTCCGTCGCCATCATCCTTCGCTTTTCGTTCGACAATAGTTGGCTCGGCGTGGCGATTGGCGTGGCTGTCTTAGTTCTGACGTTGCTCGAAACGGGTGGAGCGTTGGGACAGTTACGGTCGATGAGGTTGGCGGTCGAAAGTCGGCTTCACCTCCGCCTGCGAGCCTTCCTGAGTGGTGAGGCAGAGGATCGCGACGCCACCGACGCGCCAATTGCGCACGAGGAGTAGATCCCAAACGGCAACGTTACATAACTTCCATTATCGGTAGTTCTCCCAGCGCCCGGCCGAGTCAGGCCTGGAGGTCGGCCAGGCGTTCCTTGAGCGTAGCCGGATCAACGGCCGGGAACCGGTAGAGCAGCGGCTCGATGGCATCGAACAGCCGTCGCAGCTCAACGGGACCCACGAGGCCGCGCT
>JBBSGD010000152.1:0-2900 GCA_038254435.1 Actinomycetota bacterium | reverse complement strand
CGTGGAACGTTGGCCCGGCGCGTCCGCCCTTCACGGTCTGGGCGTCGATCATCACCATCGTTGGATCGGCCTTGCGTCCGTGGCGGAGCCGAACCTCCCGCACCAGGATCCGCATCGCGGCTGCCCACGTGCCCTTGTCGCGCCAGCGCCGCCACTGGCTCCACACCGCCTGCCAGTCAGGGAACCGCGCCGGGAGGTAGCGCCACTGGCACCCGGTTCGGGCGATCCACAGGATGGCGTCCACGATGTCGCGGCGCGGGATCATCCCTTTACGCCGCGATGGCGAGCTGGATCGAAGAGGTGCTCGACGAGGCTCCATTCGTCGTCGGTCAACTCGACCACCGCACCCATGCGGGCAGCCTGCCAGCCACGAGCGTCAGCTTGAATGGCACGGACGAGGGGGAATCGTGCGACGACAATCGGCTACACGCTCTGAGTCACTCCTGACGAAATTGGACTTCAAGGCAACAACATCTGGTGCGATCGGACTGGGATGTTGGCCGGACATCGGCGAACGGGGCGGGTCAGCGTGATGAGGAACACTCGCCACGCTGGGACCGGGACGACCTCAGGCTGGAGCCGCCCCGACCTGCTTGCCGAACCGTCGGAAACCTGGTCGCGTGTGGACTTGACGTCCAATGGTGTCGAACATCGGGTTGCTCTCGAAGTACGCGGTCAGGGGATCGCTTGTGTGAAACGAACGGTGTCGCCGCTCGAACGTCGATCCGGTGCTCGGTCGCAGCCGCCAGGCTCGACCCTGATCTCGACTCCTCTGTTGACGCAGGGCCTGATGGGACAGGCGTCGACTCTCAAGGCGAGGCCGAAAGCTTCGGTGCGGGCGACTCTTCAGGCGAAGCCGAAGCGCTCGACAGGGGCGCTCGGCTCCGGCGACGGGTTCGGTGTGGGCGTGGAGGTGCACGCCGCCAGCGCAAGAGCCGCAAGGACGGCAGCGATGCGTGCCATCGTCCGACGATACAACCCGACTACGTGGTGAGCTAACCCGGCCACTGATCACGGCTGAAGCCGGCACGCTCCGTTGTTGTGCTGCGGGTAGTGCAGAGCTGGAGTTGGCGACCTGTGCGCGCACACTCGCGGGAAACGCCGAAACTTTCCTCGTGACCGCGTCCTCTGGTAGAAGTACGGACAAGAGTGTGGAGGTTCTCATGCGACGTCTCATCGGCGCTTTCGCGGTGGCCGCGCTCCTCGTCGGCACGTGCTTGACAGGCACTGCAGCCGCCAAGCCATTCCCAGGTGTCATCACCCTGCCTGGAGCGACTTCCGCCGAGGGCGTCGCCACTGGCATTGGGTCGAGCTTCTTCGCGGGTGACCTCTTTCAGGGGGACATCTACCGTGGCGACCTGCGCTCTGGGGCCGTCTCACTGTGGGTGGATGCGCCGAGCGGTCGCATGGCCGTGGGAATGAAGGTGGACGTCAGTCACAAGCTGCTCTTCGTGGCCGGCGGTTTCACCGGTCAGGGCTATGTCTACGACACGCGCACGGGCGATGACGTGGCGGTGCTCCAGCTGGCCAATCCACCAGGGACCATCATCAATGACGTGGTCGTCGCGGGCGGTGCGGCTTGGTTCACCGATTCCGTCCAGCCGCAGCTCTACCGGGTGCCGATCGCGGCCGATGGGTCGATCGGTGCCCCATCAACCTTGGTGGTCACCGGACCGGCGGCTGACCTCTCGGGCGCCTTCAACATGAACGGCATCGCCGCGACCCCCAATGGCAAGACCTTGATCGTCGCCCATACCGGGGATGGGACCCTCTACACCGTTGATCCGCAGACGGGAGCGAGTGCCGCGATCGCCGGTGCCGATGTTCCGAACGTGGACGGCATTCTCTTCGAGGCTGGCCGAGTGTGGGCGGTGCAGAACTTCAGCAACCAGGTAACCGAGCTTCGGTTGAGCCCCGACCTTTCGTCAGCAACGGTGGAACGAGTCCTCACCAGCCCGCTGTTCGAGGTGCCGACCACTGTGGCGCGCCATGGCAACCGGCTGGCGATTGTCAACGCCAAGTTCGACACCGGCCTCCCGCCAACCGCGGCGAGCTACGAAGTGGTGGTCCTGAACCGCCGATAGGAGGCTCGGGCGCAGACAAGGTCGTTACCGGCTGATCAGGCCACCGCGGCGCGCTCCTGCGCGTCCGTTTGCGACAAGGTCAAGCAGCTGCGCCGCGTCGTCCGTGAGCCGAGGATCACCAGCGGCTGAACACCGGACAATGGGCCGTCCGGCTTGGGCCCGGCCAGCTCGGGCTCGGGGACAGTGTCCGCCTCGCGAGCCGCGCTCGCGGCCTCGAGCTGCGCGATGAGGTTGCGCTGGGACTCTCGGAAGCCGAGCTCGAATGCCAACGCAATCTCCTTGACGATCGCCTTCTCCCGCTTGGTCTTCGGCGGAGCGAAACGGAAGTTGATGGTCGTGCCCGCCGTGCCCGGCTCGAGCTCGATCGTATGGAGCATCTTCACCGGGCCGTCGGGCGTGTTGATGATGGTGCGATCCGTGAGGTAGTCATACGGGCGCCAGTCGAGGATCTCCTCGAGAACGGCGTCCTTGCCGTGCATGCAGTGGTTGGTGGAGCCGGGGCCGCGCCGGCCGCCGGTGGATCCCTCGACGATCACGTCCGTCACCCCGAATTGCCACCTCGTCCTCAGCCCTGGCGTCGTTAGGTACTCCCACGCCACCTGCGGCGGCACGCTTGTGGGCACCGAGATGGTGAGCATGGATTCCCCGGGCGACACGAAGACCCGCTGACGAGCCTCTTCCCCCTGCCAGCGGCGCTCCAGGTCGTGGACCCAGGCCGGTACGTCGCCGATGCGATCGTAGCTTTCCGTGATCTCGTGCATGCCGAGAGCTCCGGGGTCGAGGTCAGTGACATCAATGCACTTCTGGGTGATCAAT
>JBBSGD010000151.1:0-2909 GCA_038254435.1 Actinomycetota bacterium | reverse complement strand
GTGCTTCTCTATCTTGCCTATGGCGCAGCCGGCCTGCCGGTGTTTGCCGGGGCGAGCGGTGGGCTCGCCCTCCTGTCAACCTCGGCCGCGACCGGGGGTTACCTCGTGGGCTTCGTGCCGGCGGCGTTCGTAGTCGGAGCCCTGGCAGAGCGCAAGTGGGATCGTCGTCCCCTTACCGCGCTGCCGGCGATGGTCTTGGGTGAGGTCGTGATCTTCGCCGTGGGAGTCACGTGGCTGGCCGGCGCACTCAATGTATCCGTAGGAGCTGCCGTCGGGCTCGGGCTGACGCCCTTCCTGCTCGGAGAGGGGCTCAAGCTGGCCGTGGCCACGGGCCTGCTGCCCGGCGCGTGGGCCTTCCTCCGGTTCCAGCGTCGCTAGAGCCGCAGCGAGCGGTCCATAGGCACATGGCCGGGGGAGGATGTAGCGCGTGACCTTCCTCTTGTCCCTTGCCGATCCGTGGGCGTACTTTCTCGTGGGCCTCCTCGCCGCCGGGGAAGCAGCGGCCTTCATAGGGCTGTTTATCCCCGGCGAGACGGCAATGCTGCTCGGTGGAGTGCTCGTTTTCCAGGGCCGGGCAGACCTCGCGTGGATGCTGGCGGCGGGTTGCAGCGGCGCGGTCATCGGCGACTCGATCGGCTATCAGATCGGTAAGCACTTCGGACCACGGCTGCGTGCTACGAGATTGGGGCGCAAGGTGGGGGAGGGGCGTTGGGACCGCGCCACAACATACGTGCGGGAGCGGGGCGGGCGGGCCGTGTTCTTTGGCCGCTTTGTCGGGGTGCTGCGCGCGCTGGTGCCCGCCATCGCCGGGATGGCCGGCATCCGCTACCGGACATTCCTTTTCTTCAACGTCATCGGCGGCGTCATCTGGGCAACTGCTTTCATCCTCCTGGGGGTGCTCGCAGGCGGCTCGTACCATCTCGTCGAGCGCTGGGCGGGCCGCGCCACTCTCGTGCTGCTGGTGCTGGCCGCGGTAGTGGCTGGGGTCTTCCTTGGGGCTCGCTACGTCACCCGCCACCAGGACGAGCTGATCGCACGATGGCGCAGGTTCCTCGAGAGACCGCGGGTCAAAGCGCTTCGGTCGCGCTACTACCGTCAGCTCACATTCGTGGGCCGCAGGCTCGAGCCCGGCCGCCGGACTGGCTTGTTCTTGACGCTCGGGCTCGTCCTCGCAATCTCCGTGCTGTGGTTCTTCGGCGCCATCCTGCAGGACGTTCTGGGGCACGACGAACTGGCGTTGTTCGACCGACCGATCGTGTCGTGGCTCGCATCGCACCGTGAACCACTCCTGACTACCGTTATGCAGGTAATCACGAGCCTCGGATCCACTGTCGTTGTCATCCCGATACTCGTCGCCGGCCTGGCGTTCACCTATCTGCGCACGAGAAGCACCACCCTTGTCGTGGTCCTTGCAGCCTCGTCCGCCGGGGGTCAGCTGCTCGACGATGTCGTCAAGGCGCTCGTTGGGCGGCCTCGGCCCAACATCCATCCGCTTGTCGACACCTCGGGAAGCGCCTTCCCCAGCGGGCACGCGACCGCCGCGACCGCGCTCTTCCTCGCCCTTGCCTATGTTCTGACGCGCGAACGCGGGTGGGCTGCCTCGACGTGGATCTGGGCAGGTGCATTGTTCGTTGCAATGCTGGTGGGGTTCAGCCGCGTGTACCTCGGAGCTCATTGGCCTACCGACGTGGTGGGAGGATTTGCCCTCGGGGGTGGGTGGACGGCAATCGTTGCCAGCTCTACGGGTGCTCTGGCCCGGGGCCATGCCGGCGGCGCCCGGGCGAGTATCCTCCATCGGCGAGGCACGTAACCTCTGGCGGCGTGGCCGAGTGGTTTAGGCAAGGGCCTGCAAAGCCCTGCACAGCGGTTCGATTCCGCTCGCCGCCTCGTGGGCGCCGGTAGTATGGCCCTTAGCGGGGCGTTAGCTCAGTTGGGAGAGCGCTACCTCGACAAGGTAGAGGTCACTGGTTCGAGCCCAGTACGCCCCACTTAGCAAACCCGCACATCGGAGGCTGTCGCAGAAATGAACAGCGAAAGACCGGCTTTCGTCTTGACCCCATTGCTCATCAGTGTGTCACACGGTATTGGTGCGCGAACCGCAGAAGGTCTGGTGGGCCCGGGGTCATGAGGAGAGTAGAGAGATGCTCGTGTGGGATCGAGCGGCCCTTGCAAGCCGCTCGTCCGTGGTTAAGAGATCGCCACGGAGGCGTTCTGCAAGAGCCACATAGACGGCGTCGTACGCCGTGAAGTTGTCCCTGAGCACGAAGATCCGGCCGATTAGAGCCTGGTGCCCGTGCCTCGTCAGAGGCAGATCGAGATAGTCTCCTATCGCGTCCCCGGCTCGGCGGTCCTCGACGGTGCCTGAGAGAAGCCCCCTGCGGAGAGCGGCAGCGAACTCTATGTCGCAGAGCGCAGGTATGTGCAGCTCATGGCTCGTGTTCTCAATTGCGTGCGCAATCGATGAGAATCGCTCGGTCCGCAGGACGTATTCCACCAGCGCGGACGCGTCGGCGACGATGGTCCTCAGGAGGCCTCCCGCGCAGCCCGCTCCTCCCGGATGAGATCTGCGGCCGGACGGCCGAGCTTGGTGGGCGCTCTCTTTGCGATTCGTTCGAAGACTTCGTCGGCCGGCGGCCTGGCAATCTCTCGCTCGAGGAGTTCCTGAATGTAGTTCGTGAGCGTCTGGTTGCGACCACGCGCCCGTCGGGTGAGCTCTCGATGTAGGCGATCGCTAACATTCCTGACCTGGATCATCTTAGACATGCGCCTAGCATGTCACATGTGGTTCGCATGGTCAAGAGAGGGTGGTGAAACCGAGGCCTATCCCGGTGAGGGAGACAGCGTCATGCCCGGCGGGACCGGCTGGCAAAGGTCCACGAGACGCGCATGCATCTCGTTCACCACCGCCG
>JBBSGD010000150.1:0-2965 GCA_038254435.1 Actinomycetota bacterium | reverse complement strand
TTGGCAACGTTGCTAGGGCTGGGGTGCTCCTCCAGCCTTACCCGGAGCTTCTCGAGACGTTCACTCGCTTGATCCAGGCCCCGGCCCGCGATTATGTGCCCAACGGCAGTGGCGCCGGGGCCGGCCGCCGAGCGCCGCGGGTCCTGACTCAGGTAGCCCAACCTGCCCGCTTTCCTCACCACGCCGGAGAGACGAGGGGCCTCTCCGGCCAGGACCTTGAGAAGGCTGGTCTTGCCGGCCCCGTTGTTGCCCACGAGGCCTACCTTGTCGCCGGCACGCAGGGAGAAGGAGGCCGACTTGACCACGTCCTTGCCTCCGACCTCTACCGACAGATCGCTGACGATGAGCATGACGACATCTTCCCCCGTGGGCGAGGAACCTGAAGCGGTTCCCGGGCGTGGCGAGCCATTTACCCTGAATAGGTAGTTGAAGTCCCTTGTCCGGATCCGGGGCTCACTAACGTGAGCCCTCGTGACCACCACACGATCGACGAGGCCCTCGCCGGCGCGCCTGTGCGGGGATCAGGGAGTCGCGTGGTACTTGCCCGGCTTCGTGCATCTGCGCAGTGACTACCACCGGTCGGTGACGGCCATGCGTTTCCGCTCGAGCCACGGACAGAGGTTCGATTCCTTCGCCTCGACCATCGAATCGAGCGCGGTGAAGTCCCCCTCCTTGCGCACCGAGCGCCTCCTTAGGCTGTCCAAGAAGCTTCGGGCGGGGGCGGGGCCCTCGTACCCTCTCGGCGGGCTCGTCCCGTCGCCCAAGGGTATGAAGCTGAATCCAGGCTACTGGCCGGGGTTCCCCTACGCGCGACTCATTCACAAGTACGACGTGCTTGCGCCGATGACCTACTTCAGCTACCGGACGAGCGGGTCCAAGGGGGCTCGTGACTACACGTGGCATTCGCTTCAGATCATCAAGAACGCCACCGGCGAGCCTGGGTTCCCCGTGCACATCATCGGCGGCATCGCGACGGCACGAATGAGGCTGAGGTCGAGGGTTTCGCAAGGCGCTCAGCCAGCAGGGCGCCATCGGCGGCAGCCTCTACGACCTGTCGACCAGCGGACCGGGGGACTGGGCCGGGATGCGAACCGCGCGCTACCGCCGCTAGGCCTGGCTCGCCGCAACTTTTCTCACGAGACACCGATTTTCGTCGCTTGGTGAGAAAAGTTGGGAGCTAGTGCGGGTCTTGCACCGGCATGGCCGCCGTGAAGCTCGTGGTGCGACCCCGGGCATGGGTGAGGAGCCGGTGCACGATGGCGTCATCGCGTTGCAGCACGTAGCCGACGTTGTTGCAGGCAACGATCAACGAGGAAGTAGGCCCCGACGGCGTTACGTAGACGCGCTTTTCCTCGTAGACGTGCTGCTCATCGATTCGCATCGAGTGCGCAAGCTCGCGGGTGAGGAACACGGGCTCATCGTCGGACACCATGGCAGCGCGCATCCTGAGACGGTGCAGGGGATTGGCCGATGTCATGCGGGGAGGCGTATCCCAACCGAGGTGCTCCTCCTCCTTGGGGATCACGCGTCCCAGCACTCCGATCGCGGCCCTGACCCCGTTGCCGGTGTTCTTTTGAGGGCTGCTCGTGAATTGGAGAATCGGCAGCTTGTTTGTCTTCGTGGCAAACTCTGCCCTGACGTTGAACGCGTAATGAACATCACCGGACAGAAAGACGCACCGCTCGGGCGCTATCTCGTTTGTCATGAACGTCAGGAACTCGACGAATCCGCAGCGGTTGGAGCGCCACGCCTCGAGGTCGATCTTGTACGGGCCGAGCAGGCTGATGAGGTATTTGTGATTCTGCTGGCGCGCTTCGAATCCATAGACCGGCACGGCCGAGACCACGTTGAGCTTGTCGCCGCGCTTGAACCCGGACTCGGCGAGCCGATCGGCAAGAACGTCGAGGCCGTGGCGCGAGATTAGCTTTGCCGCACCACGTTCCGAGTCGAACCCGCGCTGAGTTCGTGTGTCGAGAAACAAGGTGAGGGGATCGGTAGGCGCCACGAAGGACCACTTGTCGAACTCCCACAGGAGCTTGTCGAACGCACCGCCCGCCGCAGCGCTGCCGTCGACGAGATGGTTCGAAAGCGTACTCTTGAAGGAGTCGTCGTACGCGTCGGGGTTGTTGCCCCAGCCCTGGAAGGCCCAATAACCGGCGAGAGCATTGGCGATGACACGCCGCCCTCCGGGCGATGCGTGCACGCGCCGGTTCCACTCGCGCGACAGGTTCCAGTCGTCTGTCACGTCGTGGTCGTCGAAGATCATGTAGCTGGGGACGTTTGCGAGGAGCCGTCGCACGCCGCGCACATCCCGTCGCGCACCGTCTAGCTCGCCGGTCTGCTGGACGTATTTGCGCCGCAAGCTTGCCCTTCGGCGCGGGCCTACGCCGGGCAGCTCTTCGTCCGACGGGACGGGAGCCCACTCGGACGGCCAGTTCTGCTCGTTCCAGTTCATCAGGTAAAGCGCCGCGAACTCTCCGAAGCTGAGCAGATGGTTGAAGTCCTTCTCGGACGTGAAGCCGATGTCGTCGCACAGTTCCATTCGCCCATAGAGGGGAACTTCGGATAGCGTCGGCAGACCGGGCAGGGAGCCGTGCATCCACTCCCCGATGAGCTCTTCGCCCACACGGTGTAAGTGCGCCACGAGCGGGCCCGCGACGTCGTCCGCGTAGAGCTGGTCCCCGGTCAGAAAGAGCGCCGACGGCCGCACCGACATGTCCGCGGCGGTGCGGGCCACTTGCTCGTCGGCCAGCGGAAGGGCATCTTCTCCGCGCCCGTGCAACATCCGGCAGGAGCCATGAATCAGAGCGAGGCCGCCCGTCGCGCGACGCAGAAAGAAAGACGGAAGCGGGAAGCCCTCGTAGGTGAGCGAGTGCCGGCCCGACAAGAGGCCGAAGTCGGCAAGCGTCTTGCCGGCACCGTCTTCGCCGGTGACCTCGATGTCGTACCCCAGCCACGTATCGCT
>JBBSGD010000149.1:0-3022 GCA_038254435.1 Actinomycetota bacterium | reverse complement strand
GTTGCCATGACGCGCGTCCACCTCAACGAGGTCCTCGGTGTCGCTCCCGACGTTGCCGGCAAGCTGTGGCTGGCGAAAGAGCTGGCGGCGTTGCCTCCGCCCACCGGCAAGGAGCCCGGCACCAGGCTGCGCGCGCTCGAGACTGCGCGGTGCCTGCGACGGTCGCGCTCGCTGGATCTCGATGATCCAATGGGCCTTTCCCTGGGCGCATACGAACGGACTGTTGCCGACCTCGCCCCCGCCGTTGCCTGGCTGGCCACTCTTGTCTGCCCGGCGGACGAGTCGCAAGCCGGGCCCGGGGTCGACGTGTGAGAGGCGGCCTCTCGGCCCTTTCCTCTCTTAGGATGGGCTCGTGAGAGTAGCCTTGGGGTCTGACCACGCGGGATTCGAGCTCAAGGCAGGGCTCAAGGAGTACCTTCACAGTGCCGGCCACGAAGTGATCGACCTCGGGACCGCCTCGACGGAAACCGTCGACTATCCGTTCTACTGCGCGGCCGTGGGCCGCAAGGTGGTGGCCGGGGAGGCAGACAGGGGCATAGTCCTCGGCGGAAGCGGACAGGGCGAGGCGATCGCTGCAAACAAGGTCAACGGGGTGAGAGCAGCGCTGTGCCTCGATGAGTACACGGCCCGGCTTGCCCGCTTGCACAACGATGCGAACGTTCTCTCGATCGGGGGACGCATCGTCGCCGATACTTACGCCTGCGCGATCGTTGAGGTCTTTCTTGCCACTGCGTTCGAGGGAGGCCGGCACGAGAGGCGCATCGCGCAGATTGCTCAGATAGAGAAAGAGGAGTGCGAGATGATCTCGAAGGGCGAAGGAAAGGGACACGAATCATGAGCAATCCGGGATGGGCGGACTGGGCTGCGGTAGAGAAGGTCGATCCCGAGACGGCCGAGGCGATCCTCGGCGAGGTCCACAGGGAAAACTCCAAGATCGAGCTCATAGCGTCCGAGAACTTCTCCTCGACTGCCGTGCTGGCCGCGCTGGGCACACCTCTCACCAACAAGTACGCCGAGGGTTATCCAGGCCGCCGCTATTACGGAGGCTGTGAGCACGTCGACGTCGTCGAGACCCTCGCAATCGAACGTGCGAAGAAGCTCTTCGGCGCCGAGCACGTCAACGTGCAGCCGCACGCAGGCGCGCAGGCCAACGCGGCGGCCTTCTTCGCCTTTCTCGAGCCCGGAGACACGTTCATGGGCATGGAGCTTGCCCACGGCGGGCACCTCACTCATGGTTCGCCGGTTAACTTCACCGGCAAGATGTTCCGCATCGCTTCCTACGGCGTGCGCAAGGAAGACGAACACATAGACCTCGATCAGGTGCGCGCCGTCGCACTGAGAGAGCGCCCCAAGCTGATAGTTGCCGGTGCCACCGCCTACTCGCGCATCTGGGACTTCGCGGGGTTCCGGACGATATGCGACGAGGTAGGCGCGCTGTTCCTCGTCGACGCAGCGCACTTCATCGGTCTCGTCGCCGGAGGGGCGCATCCCAATCCCGTCGAGCACGCCGACGTAGTCACGTGCACTACCCACAAGACGCTTCGGGGCCCGCGTGGGGCGATGATCATGTGCAAGCAGGAGCACGCCAAGGCCATCGACAAGAGCGTGTTCCCCGGATGGCAGGGTGGGCCCCTGATGCACTCGATCGCCGCCAAGGCCGTCGCCCTTGCCGAGGCTGCCGGCGACGACTTCCGCTCTTATGCCCGCCAGGTGGTCGCCAACGCGCGGGCCATGGCCGACGAGCTCACCTTGCAGGGCTTGCGCATCGTGTCGGGGGGCACGGACAACCACTTGATGCTGGTGGACTTGCGCCCGGTGGATCTCACCGGCAAGGAAGCAGAGGCGCGCCTCGACGACGTGGGCATCACCGTCAACAAGAACGCCATTCCCTACGATCCCGAGAAGCCCTTCGTGGCCTCGGGCATGAGGTTGGGCACCCCGGCCATCACAACGTGCGGAATGAAAGAGGACGAGACACGCGAGGTGGCCCGGCTCATCGCTCGCACTCTCAAGGAGGATTCCGACTCGGCGCGCGCGGAGGTGCGGCGCGCCGTGACGGCACTCACCGACGAGTTCCGTCCCTACCCGGACGTTTTGTAGCAGTCGCCCCGGCATGATCCCCTACCTCTTGGTCGGACTGCTCGCGGGAGTGACCACGTACGTGGTCACTCCGCTCGTGCGCGTGTTGTCGGTAAAGATCGGCGCCATCGACAGGCCCAGCGACCGCAAGGTACATGCGGATCCAACGCCGACGCTGGGGGGCACCGCCATCTTCATCGGGATCGTTGCCGCCGGGCTGGGAGCATTCTTCTTGCCCGCCTTCCGCAGCGTGTTCACGCAGTCCTCGGAGTGGCTGGGGATTGCGATGGGGGCACTCGTGATCTACCTCTTGGGGGCCATCGACGACTTCAGGGACCTGCCGGCGCCGGTGAAGCTTTCGGGCCAGGTGTTCGCGGCCGGCATCCTGTTCCTAGCCGGAGTCCAGTTGCGGGTGCTGATCCTTCCGGCGACCACCGTGATCCTCGACGACAACGTGTCCGCCATTCTCACCGTGGCGTTCCTGGTCGCCATGATGAACGCTGTCAACCTCGTGGACGGCCTCGATGGGCTCGCGGCAGGCATCGTAGCGATCGCTGCGTCGGCCTTCTTCGTCTTTGCCTTCCGCCTCCAGGAGCAGGTTCCCGACGTGCCCTCGGGAGCGCTTGTCGCGATCATCCTCGTCGGAGCGTCGCTGGGCTTCTTGCGGCACAACTTTCATCCCGCCAAGATCTTCATGGGGGACTCGGGAGCGATGCTGCTCGGCCTTGTGCTTGGAGGAGCCACCGTGTCGGCTCTGGGCAGCGCGCCCGGGGGGCTCGGCCATCCGTTCCTCAGCTACTTTCCGATACTCATCCCCGTGCTCGTGCTGGCGATCCCGTTTCTCGATGCCGCGCTCGCGGTCCTGCGGCGCGCCAGCCGGAGGCGCAACATCGCTCTCGCGGACAAGGAGCATCTCCACCACCGGCTCATGGACCTCGGGCAT
>JBBSGD010000148.1:0-3031 GCA_038254435.1 Actinomycetota bacterium | reverse complement strand
CCGGGCGCTGAGGGGGCTGGCGCGCGACCTGGGCCTCGCCTCCTGGGTGGAGCGGCGCACCTACGAAGCCGCCGACTACTCGCCGAAGGACCTGCTCGAGCGCAAGCGCGACAGTGTGAGCGTCATCTTGCCGGCTCGCAATGTCGCCTCCACGTTGGGGGACGTGCTTGATGCCGCGCTCTGCCTCGCCCGGCTCGGGCTAATCGACGAGATCGTGGTGATAGATGCGGCTTCGGCCGACGCAAGTGGGGACGTAGCACGCAGTCGCCGGGTGCCCGTCTACCAAGAGTCGGAGGTTCTGTGCGAATTTGGCCCTGCGCTCGGCAAGGGCGACGCAATGTGGCGCGGGCTTGCCGCCACCAAGGGCGACATCGTCGTCTACGTCGACACCGACACCGAGAACTTCGACGCGTCTTTCGTGACCGGGCTTCTTGGCCCGCTGTTCAGCGATCCCGAGATACAGCTCGTCAAGGGCGCCTTTAGGCGTCCTTTCCGCTCCGGCCGGCACGTCAAGCCGGACGAGGGAGGGCGGGTGACCGAGCTCATGGCGCGCCCCTTCCTCAACCTGTACGTGCCCGAGCTGGCCGGCTTCGCCCAACCTCTTGCCGGGGAGATTGCGGCGCGTCGGTGTCTTCTCGAGGCAATTCCATTTCCCGTGGGCTACGGGATAGAGATCGGGATGCTCATAGACGCCGTACGGCTTGTGGGGATCGACGCCCTGGCGCAGGTGAACCTCGGGGTGCGTCAGAACCGTCACCAGGCGCTGAGGGACCTGTCGGGTATGGCGTACGCGGTCCTTGCAGCCGGGGCCGCGCGCACGTTCGGTCTGGAGCACCTCGAGGCGTACGCTCCCGGTCCGCTCGCCGTGCCGTCGGCGGAGGGCATGGATCTAAGACGCGTCCCCCTCGAAGAGAGGCCCCCGCTGAGGGGCGTGCTCGACGAGATCGCCGGGCAGATGGAGGATTCGCCTCCTGCTTCGTGACTAGATCGTGATGCGCTTGCTGTCCGAACGAGGACTCGCGTTGTGGGCGCCGTCGTAGGCCACCACGTAGTACTGATAGGTGTGAGTATGAAACGTCCCCTTGTCGAGCCAGCCGTTGTTAGAGGTCGTCTTTATCAAACGGAAGTCACCCTTGAGCCCGGTCCGGTAGATCTCGTAGTACGCGACTCCCGAGCCCCCGGGGTCGCTCGACGCGCTCCACGACAGTGACACGTTGGGCCGTTTGTCACGCAACCTCAAGCCGCTTGGAGCCGAGGGCGCGACGGTGTCGGGTCCGAGCACGCTCCACCGGAACTGGTGGTCGGAATAGAAGTTAGAGGTCGTGCGCCGGTTGTAGGAGGAGTCGACGCCCGCCTTGTACGTGCCCGCCTTCGTGAACACGAAGTCCACACCGCCGCCTCCTGCCCCCGCAGCCTGCACGCTGTTGGTGTAGCCGAGAGCTCCGGTGATCAGCTTGTAGAAGGGGGCCTCGGCGCAATTCCCCCCGCCGGAGAGGCAGCGGGACGAGTTGAAATCCCCCCCGATCGTGGAGAAGGCGGCCCCTTGATAGTGCTTCGCCATGAAGCCGGTGATCTTGTCGACCCAGCGTGCGCGCGCCGCCTTCTCTATCGCGTGGCTGATAAAGCCCCCGGGGGGGCTCAGGTGGACGCTTGCAAGAGCGTACTTGTCCCCCGACGCTCTTTCCTGCACGAGCATCGTCGCTTGATCCTTCACGGCGACATACTTGCCTGCAGTTACCTCCGAGCGCAGCGCCGAGGTGCCCACGTAGCGTCCGGAGCTGAGCGCAGACATCGTGTCCGTGTTGATCAGGATCGCGGTCTCGCGATCGTGAATCCTCTTGGCGCTGTCGCGCACCGCTTGACGCCCCGGATCGACCTTGACCGCGTAGTGGAAGCCGGTCTTGTCGCTGAGGTGACGCGCGACCCAGGTGGAGCTCGCATGGACGACCTCTTGCAGGAGCAACACGTCGGGTGCGGATGGAACCTGGTCCGTCAGTCGCCGAACGAAGACCTTCATGTCGCCGTGGTGGGCCACGTCCCAAAAGCCGTAGGCCTCACGCAGGTTGGCGGTGACTACCAGCACCCGATCGGAGGCGCTGGGGTCGGTTGAGGATGCGCCGGCGGGTGAGTAGAAGGGAAGCAGGACGGAGAGAGCGAGACTCATCGCAAGAGCGCGTGCGAACCGGTGCCCGGCTGTCGTGGTCATGCTGTGCAATCGGCCTGAGGGTGGCGAATCTTTAGGCAATTTCGGTCTCCGCAGGCGCAAAGAAAACCACTACGCTCAGGTCTTGCGCGATGTCATGAAAACGGTGCTCCTCGTGCGCCGGCACAAAGATCAGCGAGCCCTTTGCAACCGGTCCGGTGCGCCCGGCGCCGGTGAACATCGCCCTGCCCGAAGCGACATAGTAAGCCTCGTCCTCATTGTGCGGCGCCTGGTGGTCCGTGGCGCCTGCCGGGAGCTCATAGAGTCCAACGCTCATCGACTCGGCCCGCGCGAGCTCGAGATAAGGGTTGCCGCCACCGCCGGAAGAACGGGGGCGCTCGGCGGCTCGAAAGATCTCCATGTCATTAGCTCCCTCTCGGCGGGCACGTGCCGGGGGAGAAGATACATCTTGACTTCCTTCGCACCCTCCGCCCGGGCAACGGGACGGCGGGTCCGCCTGTGCAAACCATCAGGAAACGGGTATGCGTGAGTCGTGCACCAATCTCTCAGATTTCCGGCGACAAGGGAAGCGCCCAAGCTCGCCCGGCAGATGATCGAGCGTTGCGCGCCGGTGCTGCCCGACAGAACCGTCCATACCCTCAGCTTGATCGTGACCGAGCTCGTCACCAATAGCCTCCGCCATGCTAGTGGTGGGCAGGCGTCCATCACCGTCACGCTCGAAGCCAAGAAGGACGCGGTCACGGTGGCCGTGGCCGACGAGGGACCCGGATTCGAGCCCGAGGATCTGTCCCCAGAGACGCCTCCTCGGGGGTCGGCCCTCGCCGACATAGCCGGGTTGCACGAGGGGGGCCGCGGCCTGGTGATCGT
>JBBSGD010000147.1:0-3101 GCA_038254435.1 Actinomycetota bacterium | reverse complement strand
TCACCCGTCGCTACAACGACCAATGGCTCATCGAGAGACACGGTCACTGCACGCCGCGTGAGGCCTACACGGCGGCGATGGAGAGCATGGCAGCCTGATGGTTAAGGTTAAGAAATTGTCCAGGGAACTGGGCCCGGTCCAGGTCCTCCTGCTTCTAAGCGTGGTGGTCACAATGTGGGGCGAGCCTGATCGTGCGGCAAGCAGCGGGAGCTAGCCCCAGAAGCTGGAACGTTTCTTTGCAGGTACCTCAGCTCCGACGAGGACCTCTACGGAATCGCCGGCGCGGATGGCGCCGCCCACCACCACCCGAGCGCATATCCCTCCGCGCTTGCGTCCAAGGGCCTTGGTCATGCCCCGCTCGCTCACCGATTGTATGTAGCGGCACGGTGGGCGAGGGCGGTCGAACTCGAGGATGGCCTCACCCACCTTGAACCGGGCCCCCCTGAGCGCACCCAGATCGACATCGCGCGTGACGATGTTCCGCCTGTGCTGGCCGCGCTCGACGGCAACCGCAGTGGCCTCTGCGATCTCGTCGAGGGCCTCGCCTTCGATGAGCGTGACCTGGCACTCATCGACGCCGGTCCAGTAGCCGGTGCGCATCATGTAGCGATCGCCGCGCAGACCTGCTCCTTCGACCGCTGTAACGTCCTGAACGCCCTGCATGGGCCTTCCGCCGCTGGGCGTGATGTAGATCTCTTGCACCCGGCCCACGACTCACCTCTTTCGACTTGGCAGATAGCCTTCTGGGTACGGAGCCTTCCCGGGGGACATCTTCCCCCCTTTGGCGGGCTATGCGTTGGCGGGCTGTGCCTTCCTGGCGCAGCCTTGTTCTCCAGGGTGCGCCCCAGCCTTTCCGGCCGCCCCGATTAAGCTGGGAATAGAGTTCATTGTGGAGGCGGTAGTGGTCGAAGCGAAACGGGAGGCCGGGGTTGTTGGACCAAATGAGCAAGGCGTTCGCACGCTGGCCGGCGCGCGCTCTCGTTCTGGTGGCCGTCACATGCATCCTCGCCGTCGGATACGGAGACTGGGCGACGGGCTTGCAGCTGAGCTTCACGGTGTTCTATCTCTTTCCCCTTGCGCTGGTGGCCTGGTTCGCCAGCGCCGGTGTGGCCATCGTGCTTGCCTTCCTCAGCGCGGCCGTGGGGGTAGCCGCGGACGTAGCCGCGGGCCGGCACCAAATCCTCCTTGAGACCTGGAACACGGCCACGAGAGTGGCCGTGTGGCTCCTCTTTGTGATGCTGCTGTCGAAGCTGCGGAGCTCGCTGTTCCACCAGCGCACCCTCGCCCGGACCGACTTTCTCACCGGGCTTCCCAACAACCGCGCCTTCGAGGAAGCTGCCACTGCAGAGCTGTTGCGATCGCGGCGCTATCGCAACGAGGTGACCGTTGCCTATTTCGACCTCGATGACTTCAAAGACATCAACGACGAGCGCGGCCATGCGGCCGGCGACGAGGTTCTGAAGGTTACGGCAGCAGCCCTTCAAGCGAGCACGCGAGATACCGATCTTGTGGTGCGCCTCGGAGGCGACGAGTTCGCCATCCTGTTCGCCGAAACGGGAGAGGCCGGAGCTCTGACGGTCCTGAAGGCCCTTGGATTGCGCGTGAGGGATTCGCTGGCGGGCCTCGAGTTCCCCGTAGCGTTCACTGTGGGTGCGGTGACTTTCTTGAGTCCACCGGCAACCACGGCGCAAATGCTCAAGGCCGCGGACGAGCTCATGTACGAGGCGAAGGCAGCGGGTAAGAACTCGCTGAGGCACAAGACGCTTCTGCACGTGTGATGGCGCTCCCCTCCCTGGAGTCGGTAGAACCTCGCATCGAGCGCGCGGTGGCGCGACTCTACGGATGGCTGCGGACCAACCGCGTGACCCGTACCCCATGGGCGGTAATCCAGGTGTTCTCGGACGCCCAGGGGGCATTGCTCTCGGGCAGCATGGCCTATTACACGTTCCTGTCGTTGCTGCCGCTGCTGATGGTGACGGGATTCGTGCTCGGTACCATCCTGCACTCAAGCGAGGCCGCCCACGTCGCGTTGTCAGACGCGGTGAGCCGCATCTCTCCCGGCCTCAAGGGTGACGAGCTCCTAAACCAGCTCATCAACGCACGTGTGGCGCTGGGCGTCGTCGGCCTCATCACGGTGGGCTACGCGGGCAGCGGGTTCGTGGGCGCCCTGACCGCGTGCATGAACCGCATGTGGAGGGTTCCAACCGGACGCAATCCGGTAGGTCAGAAGATCTTCAACATCGCGATCGTCATGCTGCTCGGTATCGTGCTTCTCGGCTCCGTTGGACTGACCATCTGGATCACTTATCTCGCCCACCTCGCATTCGGCGGCGGCGCCAATCTCGTCGCCGATCTTCTGAGCTACGTGGCGAGTCCACTGAGTTTGTTCGGTGTGCTGCTGCTGATGTACCGGCTGCTGCCAGCGCGTCGCGCTACCTGGCGCAGCCAGGTGCCCGGCGCGGTGATTGGGGCGATTGGGGTCGAGATCCTCAAGCAAGCCTTCACTCTGTGGGCCAGTCACTCGGCCGGTGTTTCGATTCTCCCCCGCTCGGTGCTCTCGGTAGTCCTCTTGCTGGTGTGGCTTGGCTTCTTCGGTCAGGTCATCCTGTACGGCGCGGCCTACAACGTGGTGAGAGATCGCAGACGCCGTGGCATGCCGCTGTTTGCCCCCCAGTAAGTCGCCGCGTTGCCCGGCCCGTCGGTCAAACTGGTTGACTCCGTGCCGTTTTCGCCTCCGCGCGGGAAGGGCCTTGCGCGTGTTGCCTGCTGTGCTACCGTTTCGGCGTAATAGACGAGGGTTGTCCTAGCAGGGTTGCCTGCTGACTCTCGTCGGCAGAAAGGAAGTTGGGCAAGTGGCTCAAGGCACCGTCAAGTGGTTCAGCAACGACAAGGGGTACGGGTTCATCTCCGAGACCGGCGGCGAAGATGTTTTCGTCCATTTCTCGGCGATCCAGGTCGACGGGTACAAGTCTCTCGAGGAGGGACAGGCCGTCGAGTTCGACGTAACAGATGGTCCGAAGGGGAAGCAGGCCTCCAACGTACGGCCTATCTAGACACCTCTGATCACGCGCCGCGGCCCCCCGGCATCCGGGGGCCGCGGC
>JBBSGD010000146.1:0-3216 GCA_038254435.1 Actinomycetota bacterium | reverse complement strand
TCGCGCAGCATCTCCAGCTCGTTCATCGCGTGGCGCTGCTCGCGACCCTCGGGGGCGATCTGGTCCACGACCAGCACCCTGGCGCGGGCTACCCGTCCCATCTCGGTGAGGACCGGGACGGGATCGTTCATGTGATGCAGCGCCTGGGCGCTGCAGACCAAGTCCATGCACGCATCCTTGAACGGCAGCCCGGCCCCGTCTCCCGCCACCGGCGCCAGGAAGGGATGGTGCGAGCGCCCCTGCGCCAGCATGCCGAGGGTCAGGTCCAGCGCGACGAGGAGCCCGGCACAAGAGTAAAAGAGCGACAGGAAGTGCCCGGTTCCGGCTCCCACCTCGAGCACCGACTCCCCGGGCTGGACGCGCGCGAAGCTCGCCACCCGGAGCGAATCGAAGCGACCCTTGGTGCGCTCGGCGAAGCCTTCGGCCGCCCGCTCGAACTCGTTGCGCACGACCGCCTTCTCGTCATCTGCCATGCCCCCACTGTGCCACTAGGCGGTGAGCGACCTGCGCAGCAAGCGCGCTGCGAGCCCCAGGAGGACCGCTGCGAACGCCACGAGGACGCCCACCTGGGGCAGAACCTGCACGAGGCTTGCGTGGTCGCGTATGAGCTTGGTCAGACCCTCCACCGCCCACGCGTGCGGAGTGACGTGCGCAATCGCGCTCATGGTCGGCGAGAACACCTCGAGCGGCACCATGCAGCCTCCCAGCGCGGCGAGGGCAAGCCCGAGCGGGGTCAGCGCCGCGGCCTGACTCTCGTTGGACAGGACCGCACCGAACAACATTGCCGCCCCCGTGCTGACGAGCGCGAAGGCAATCACGATCGCGCCGGCCCCGAGCGGGTCGCCCCATCTCACTCCGAAGAGCAGCGCCGCTATCACGACTATGAAGACTCCCTGCAACATGGCGACGAGCCACCGTCCGGTGGCTTCGCCGAGCAGAATCGACCGAGCCGTGACGGGCGCAGCGAGCATGCGCCGAGTCAGTCCCAGCCTGCGACTCTGCACGAGGGCCACCGAGCCCGCCAGAGAGTTGATGAAGACGAACAGCACGAGCTGTGTGGCAGCCCCGATGTCGAAACGTCCCGTCACGGGTGCAGCACCGCCGCCCGCGATTGACGACTGCACACCGAGCCCGGACAGCCGGCTCGCTACTGCCCCGGCACGCTTGAGCGAGCTGCCGAAGGAGCCGCCCCCTTTGCCGGCTGCGAAGCGCGCCGCCGCGACACGTTGTGCCTGGAGCGACACCGCGGAGTCGACATCGGCCTTGACGGCCGAGGCCACGTCACCGGGACGCGCCACGTAGCTCACCGCCGAGGTCTCCCCCGCTCTCAGTCCCGAGTCGTACCCGGCGGGAATCACAACGCCCGCATCGGCGGACCCGCGCTCAACCGCATCGGCAAGCTCGTTCGCGCTGGAATACGCAGTCACCTCGAGCGACGGCTTGCTCTCGAGCCTGCTCACGAGCTGGGAGCCGAGACGACCGGCGTGCCCAGCCACTACGCCGAGGCGCGGCGTGAAATCACCGCCGAATGAAACGCCGAGCAGGAGGATCAAGACAACCGGAAAGACGAACAGAAAGAACAGCGCGACGCGATCGCGGACCAACCGGCGCAGGTTGACGAGCGCGATGGCTACTACCGTCCTCGTCACGGGCCCAGCACCAGCCTCGAGGATCGTGCGAGAGCGAGGCCGCCGGTAACGATTCCAAAAGCCAGCACGGCTGCGACCGCGGGCAGCACGTCCGGCAAGCCCGCGGCTCCGCCCGAGAGCTCGCCGAAGCCGCGCATGAGCCACGCCTGCGGAGTCACGAGACTGAGCTTCGCGAGAAAGCCCGGGCTTTGGGACAGGGGAATGAAAGTGCCGCCTAGAAGGCCGAGAGTAACTCCGACTATGGAGCCGTAGCCCGAGGCTTGTTCCTCGGTCTTGGCAAGGGTGGTGACGAGGGACTGCACGCCCATGGCAGCGAACACCCCGGACACGACCAACAGTGCGACTCCCAGCGGATCACCCCAGCGCGCGCCGAGCAGGAGCGTAGACGCAACTATCAAGACGGCCAAGCTGCCGGCACCGAGGACGAAGCCGTAGAGGGCTTTGGCCCCGACGATCGAACGGCGTGAGACAGGTGACGCCAGAAGGCGCGCGAGCGTGCCGTCGCTGCGCTCCCTCAGCATGCTCACCGCTCCGAACTGCGCGGTGAAGAAGAGAAAGAACACGGCCATGCCGGCGGCGAAGAAGGTCTTGTCGTCGAACTGCTTGCTGCCCACGCTCCTCTGGACTACCGAAGCGGGAGGGCTAATCGCCGCAGCTTGTTTCTGCAACCGCTTCATCTCGGGAGCCGTTAGCGGCGCGTTGCCCCGGCCCGATTGAAGCGTTGCCACCGCCAGCTGTACCGCGTTCACGCGCCCGGCGAACTGCGCGGCCACCGAAGCGGCTATCTGCGTGCCTATCGGCGAATCCGAATTGCCGACGACGGCGATGCTCGCTCCTTTCCTCCCGGCCCGCATCCCGGCCGTCAGATGCCGCGGAATTACGAAGGCTGCATCCACGTCACCGCGGCGCGCCAGCGCGCGCGCCGCGGTCGGTGCGGACACCGTCACGATCTGCGCGAAACCCTGCTTGTCGAGGGCGGCGAGCGGCCCGTTGGTGAAGCTCCGCCCGATGGCGCCTCCGTCTTGGTCGGCCACCGCGAAGCGAACTGTGAACGAGCCGCCGCCTCCTCCCAGCACGGAGCTGAGGATGAACGCGAGCCCGAGCGGAGCGACAACCATGACCACGAGCGCGGAGCGGTCGCGCAGGGAGCGCATCAGGTCCTTGCGCGCGATCGTCAGGGTCCCCCTCACGTCAGTCCCTCAACGCCTTGCCGGTCAGCTTGAGAAAGACCGCCTCGAGGTCGGGTTCGACCACGTCGACGCCCGTGATCTGCGCCCCGCTGTGGGACGCCGCGGCCAGGATCGCGGGAAGGTGCTCGCCGGCCCGCTCGACGATAAGGTCGATGACGCCTTCCCCGGCCGTTGCCTCTTGCACGGAGTCGAGCCCAACGAGTGCCTGCGCCGCGGCCTCGAGCTCCCCCGCTCCCGATAGCTCGACGCGATCGTGCTCGCCCAGCACGGCGACGAGCTCGCGGTGCGTGCCCTCGGCCTTGATCTTGCCCTCGTCGATGATCCCGACACGATCGCACAGACGCTGCGCTTCTTCCATGTAGTGCGTCGTGTACAGG
>JBBSGD010000145.1:0-3256 GCA_038254435.1 Actinomycetota bacterium | reverse complement strand
TCCCGCCCTCCCCGAGCGTCCTGCCCACCCCGAGCGTCCAGCCCACCCCGAGCGTCCAGCCCACCCCGAGCGTCCAGCCCACCCCGAGCGTCCAGCCCACCCCGAGCGTCCAGCCCACCCCGAGCGTCCAGCCCACCCCTTCACAAGGCGTGGCGGCGCCGGTCCCCGCTTTGTCCGGCCACGAGGACGGTACAGCCGGCGGCTAAGACCCGTTAGCTTCTCGTTCTGGCGACGCGGGCGACAAGAGAGCGGAGGGGCCACGTGGCAGACATGCAGAGGGTGCGTCGGGGACGGGTCATCTCGTCGGGCGACGGCCAGACCGAGGATTCGCTCTTCCTGCAGCGCCGGGACACGGCCTTCGCGCACTCCGACCCCTGGCGGGCGCTTCGCATCCTGTCCGAGTTCGTCGAGGGCTTCGACGCGCTGGCGGACGTGCCGCCCGCGGTCAGTGTGTTTGGATCGGCGCGCGTCGCACGCGACGATCCCATGTACGGGTTGGCGGTGGAGCTCGGCGGCCTGCTGGCCCGCGCGGACTTCGCAGTCATCACGGGGGGAGGGCCCGGGATCATGGAGGCCGCCAACAAGGGCGCTCACGAGGCCGGGGGCACTTCGATCGGGTGCAACATCGAGCTGCCCTTCGAGCAGGGAATCAACGAGTACTGCGACCTCGGCATCGACTTTCGCTACTTCTTCGTGCGCAAGACCATGTTCGTCAAGTACGCCGAGGCATTCGTCGTCTTCCCCGGCGGCTTCGGAACGCTAGACGAGCTCTTCGAAGCGCTGGTGCTGATCCAAACCGGCAAGGTGCAGCAGTTCCCGGTGATCCTCGTGGGATCGGAATTCTGGTCCGGACTCACCGGGTGGCTCGAGCGGCGGGTGCTGGGCGAAAGCAAGATCTCGCCAAACGATCTCGATTTGTTCACGGTCTGTGATCATCCAGCCGAGGTCGTTACCCATATCCGTCGGATCCTGGACGGCCGGCCCCGCGACGTGACGTCGCCGGTCGACCCCGGCAAAGCCGACGCGCAGTAAGCGCGCCGCCCCTATGCCGTTTCAGGACCAGGGAGAGGTCGGTCGCTCCTGCAACTCGCCGTCAACGAATAGATCTACCTTCTCGTTGAAGAAGCAGATGAGGTTCTCGATCTTGGGGCACTCGGGAATCGGCGCGGGATACGACCACGCGAGGTCGGTACGAACGCCCTTGGCGGTGACCACCGACCAGTAGGAAGCAATTCCCTTGTAGGGGCAGCGTGATGATGCTTCGGTGGCCTGGAGGAGATCCATCCGGACGTCGAGCGGTGGGATGTAGTAGCGGATCGGTAGCCCGGTTTCAAACAGCAACCGGGGCCGCGACGTCTCCACCACGATCTGGCTTTCGATCTCGATGCGCACGTGGCGGGAGGCGTGCAGCACGTCGACTCGGTGATAGGGGTCCCGAGGATGCACGAAGACCTCGTCGTCCTCTTCGTACCAGCGGTCGATCTTGTTCCAGTAGAAGGCGACGTATCCCTTGATATCGGGGCAGTCCTCGATGGGTTCTTGGTAGGCCCATGCCGCGTCCTCGGCCGCCCGCCCAGCAACCTGGATGGTCCAGTAGGAGGCGTCGCCTTTGCGCGGGCACGTAGTCGTCGTCGCCGTCGGAGTCATGAGGTCCATGCGCACATCTTCCGACGGGAAGTAGTACACGGGGAGATGCCCTTGCTCGAGCAGCAGCAGCACTCCGTCGCTGTCGGCAACCACCTCGCTTGCGAACACGGCCCGCACTCTGCGGGGCCAGGGCTCGATTCGGACGAGGCTCGCAGCCACGTCGGGCCTGTCGATCTCGCGCATGTGCTTGTTTTCCAAGGTCTCAGACACGATTCCCTCCCGCCGACTAGAGCGCCGCTACACAAGGCACAAACGTGGATGCCCGTGTGCTATTCCGCCCCTGTGCCGCCCGCCCCGCTTGCCGTAAACGGCGCCGGGCCCGATGCTGTCGATCGTTCTACTATGGCGCCGCACGTGCGCCGGGTCTCTGCGGCGTTTCCAGCGAGCGAGGAGAGAGGGAATCCGCCGGCAGCTCGTCATCAGCGCGCTGATCGTTTCGGTCGCGGTTATCGCCGGCGTCCTGCGTTACTCGGGCGCCCCGGACATCGTCGTCTTCGTGGTGTCCGCTGTCGCGCTTGCCGGGCTTGCCTGGCTCGTCTCGACGGCGACGGAGGCCATCGGCGGGCACTTCGGTCCGGCGGTGACGGGGGTTCTGCAGTCGACCCTTGGCAACCTTCCCGAGCTCTTCGTCGTCCTGTTTGCGCTGGCCGGCGGCGAGCTCGTGGTCGCGAGGACCTCCATCGTCGGATCTTTGCTCGCCAACGCCCTCCTGGTTCTCGGTCTGGTCATAATCGTCGGCGCACGGCGGGCCCCGGACAAGGTAATGAGGTTTGACAAGCGCCTGCCGGCCGACACGAGCACGTTGCTCATCCTTGCGATGGGCACGATATCGCTGCTCGGCCTCTCGGTGGCCAGCGCCGATCCGGCGAGCCATCACAAGGAGGCCATCTCTGCGATCGGCTCCATCTGCCTTCTTGCCGTGTACGGCACGTGGCTAGTTCGCTACCTGCGCGACGAGCGCGCCGGGCCCCAGAAGGCGAAGCCCGCCGGGCACGCCGCCGAAATGCGCGCGGAACAATCCCCACTGCCGCTCTCGGTTGCGGCAATCCTGCTCGGCATCGCCGGTGTGGCGGCTGCCTTCGTCTCGGACTGGTTCATCTCGGCTCTCGACCCGGCGCTCGCGGTCCTGCATCTATCCAAACCGTTTGCAGGACTCGTCATCGTGGCAATAGCAGGCAACGCAGTCGAGAACGTCACCGGAATTGTGCTTGCGTCCAAAGGGCAGAGTGACCTTGCCATATCGGTGGTCAAGAACTCGGTGAGCCAGGTGGCGCTGTTCCTCTATCCCGTGCTGATCCTGGCCTCGCTCCTCTTCAGCACTCACCTCACCTTTCAACTCGAGCCCGTCTACATAGGAGCCCTGGTCCTCACTGCGTTCTCCCTGTGGCAGATCACCGGAGACGGGGCCGCTTATGCATTCGAAGGCCTTTCTCTCGTGGCCCTCTACGTCATTCTTGGAGTCGTCGCCTTCTTCGAGTGAGTTTCGTGCACCCCGTGCACCCCGTGCACCCCGTGCACCCCGTGCACCCCGTGCACCCCGTGCACCCCGTGCACCCCGTGCACCCCGTGCACCCCGTGCACCCCGTGCACCCCGTGCACCCCGTGCACC
>JBBSGD010000144.1:0-3318 GCA_038254435.1 Actinomycetota bacterium | reverse complement strand
CAAGAGCTGCATCGCGGACCTCTGCGACAACACGACCGGCAACGGCGTGAAGATGTGGGTCAACGGCAAGCGCTATGTGGGCAATCCGGCCGACATCGAGCTGAAGTCGCACCAGGAGATTGCGCTGGTCTTCGGCAAGCCGCCGGCGAACATCCCGCAGAAGTACGCCTTCCCGTCCGGTACGTAGCTCGCGACGCCCCGGGCTATCGTTCGAGCCGCCGGGGTGGCGAAACTGGTCATACGCGCCTGACTTAAAATCAGGTGTCCCTTCGAGGGGCGTGAGGGTTCGACTCCCTCCCCCGGCACTTAGAAAGCGCCTGCTAGACGGGCGCTTCTCTCGTTCGCCTTGCCAGTCCCGCGCATGCCGCACGCGTCTATTGACTCCGCCTCCCCGTGGTGGGTTACTCAATGGATGGCCGACCTCCCGACCGGGACCGTCACCTTTCTGTTCACGGATATCGAGGGATCAACTCGGCTGCTCCACGAGCGCGGCCGCGAGGCGTACAGGATGCTGCTCGACGAGCACCGTCGTCTGCTTCGGGCGGCCTTCGAAGCTGCCAACGGTGTCGAGATCGACACGCAGGGTGATGCGTTCTTCGTCGCGTTCCCACGTGCGCGCATGGCTGTCGCTGCTGCGGCGGCGGCCCAGCGCGAACTTGCTGCATTGGGTGAGGTCAAGGTGCGGATGGGGATCCATACCGGCGAGGCGGAGCTCGCCGACGGGCGCTATGTCGGCCTTGCCGTAGTACGTGCGCAAAGGATCTGCAGCGCGGCGCGCGGCGGTCAGGTTTTGCTCTCCACGACGACGCGTGACGTTGTCGAGGACGACCTGCCCGCGGGGGTACGTCTGCGCGAGCTCGGACGCATTCGCCTCAAGGACCTCGAGCGTCGAGAGCTGCTTTTCCAGCTCGACATCGACGGTCTACCGACGTCGTTTCCGCGCCGCAAGGCTGCACCTCAGGGCCGACGATGGTGGCTGACGGCCCTCGCAGTCGCGGCGGTGGCTGCGCTTGCGCTGGGCTCGGCGGCGCTCATTTCTCGGCAAGACGGATCGCCTTCAGGACTCACGCGCGTCGATGTCAATGCGGTTGGCGTGATCGACGCTGAACGCAATGCGCTGGTCGACCAGGTCACCGTCGGTCTCCGCCCGACGAGAATCGCCGCCGAACCGCATGGGCTGTGGGTAGTGAACGAAGGAGACGGCACGGTTTCGCGAGTGAATGCGCAAACACTCGCGGTCACGCGCACGATCTCGACACCTGGTAGCACGCTCGATGTCGCTGCTTCGGCCGATGCGGTGTGGGTCGTCGGCCAGCAACGCCGAGGGAACGCGGGCAAAGGGACAGCACTGGTGTATCGAATCGCGCCGGCGGACGCCTTGGTGACGAACACGACGGTCATCCCCAGTCTCGCTCTACAAGGAATCATCGTTACCAATGTCGCCACTGTCGGGCAGAGCGTGTGGGTGAGCGGAGGTCTCGAAGTCGTCCGCCTACGCCCTGCGACCGGTGCGATCGCGGAGCCGCCCGTCTGGGAGGGCGGCGCGTCCGACCTCGCCGCCGATCAGTCCAGCTTATGGATCGCGCAAGGCGCCGAGGACGAGGTGGACGCCGGGCGGGCGACACGCATCGACGAAGCAACCGGCACGGTGACGGTGACCGTGCCCGTGGGCAACGGCACGCCCCACGTGGCGCTCGGCTACGGCGCAGCCTGGATCGGCATCGAGGGTAGTGTGAAGCGACTCGACGCGACCTCGGGCGTCACCATGGCGACGATCCCGATCGACGGCATCGTTAGCGACATCACCGTTGGCGCCGACGCCGTGTGGGCTGCCGACAGCAGCAACGGGACCGTCCTGCGGATCGACCCGAAGACGAACGAGGTCGTCGAGACCATCCGGCTGGGCAACCGCCCCGACGGGATCGCCGCCCTCGACGGCAAGGTCTACGTCACCGTCTACTGACGCCGAGCGCGAGGGTTCGACTCCCTCCCCCGGCACTCCGCTGGAAGGCCACAACTAGACTCCTGCCGTGTCCGAGGTCGAGGAGCTCTCGCTCGAGCAGACGCTCGAATGGGATACGCCGCTCTTCCGGCAGGCGCTGACCCAGTTCGAGCAGGCGCTGCCACACGCGGACGTTTCGGAGTCTGTCGCCGAGCGCCTTCGGTTCCCCGAACGGGCGCTGATGGTGAGCGTACCCGTGCGTCTCGACGATCAGCGGTTTGCCGTCTACGCGGCCTATCGCGTCCAGCACTCGAGCGTGCTCGGACCGACGAAAGGCGGCGTGCGGTTCGACCAGGATGTTTCGCTCGGCGAGTGCGCCGCGCTCGCGATGTGGATGACCTGGAAATGCGCCCTCCTGCGGCTGCCCTACGGGGGCGCCAAGGGCGGTGTGCGGTGCAATCCGAAGCAGCTCTCTCAGGCCGAGCTGCAGCGGCTCACGCGGCGCTACACGTCGGAGCTCCTGCCCGTGATCGGTCCGCAGGAGGACATCGCTGCGCCTGACATGGCCACCAATGAGCAGACCATGGCCTGGATGATGGACACGTATTCGATGCAGGTTGGCCACGCGGTGCCCGAGATCGTCACCGGCAAGCCGATCTCGCTCGGGGGATCGCTCTTCCGGCACGAGGCGACCGGGGCAGGCGTGGTGATCGTGATCGAGGGCGCGTGCCAGCGGCTCGGCTGGGATCTCGCCGAGCAGCGCTGCGTCGTCCAGGGCTTCGGCAACGTGGGGGGGATTGCTGCGGCCGAGCTCGCTGCAAAGGGCGCGAAGGTACTCGCCGTCTCGGATGTCTCCGGCGGCGCTTACGCGGAGGGCGGGCTCGACGTCGCGGCCGCGCTCGCCTGGGCCGCCGAGCACGGCTCGCTCGAGACGTTCCCCGGCGCCGAGCACATCTCGAACGCAGCGCTGCTCGAGCTGCCCTGCGACATCCTGGTGCTCGCCGCGCGCGAGGACCAGGTCACCGCCGAGAACGCCGGCGCCGTGCACGCGAAGCTCGTCGCGGAGGGCGCGAACGGACCGACGACCATCGAGGCGGACGCAATCCTCGCGGAGCGAGGGATTCCGGTGCTTCCGGACGTGCTCACCAACGCCGGTGGCGTGACGGTCTCGTACTTCGAGTGGGTTCAGGATCTCGGGCGCCTGTTCTGGGGCCGCGACGAGATCCGCGCCCGGTTCGCCGAGAAGCTCGGGGACGCTTTCGACCGCGTGTGGGACCTGTCGGAGGAACGCGACATCTCGCTGCGCAGCGCCGCGCTCGTCGCGGGGATCCGTGAGGTCGCCGCCGCTCTCACAGCGCGCGGCATCTTCCCTTGAT
>JBBSGD010000143.1:0-3330 GCA_038254435.1 Actinomycetota bacterium | reverse complement strand
TGGAGCCCCGTGGTTGCAACCGGTGGCAATCAGCAGCGAATCGACCGGCTGCAAGAACCCGCGGAAACAAGCCACATCCGTTGCTACCGGCTGCCTGTGGGGTGCGTTAATTCGGTTCCGCCTGCAAATCGGCAGGTTGCGAGCGACCGACCTGAGTTTTGGCACCCCACCACCGCTGCTGCACCATCGCGCGAACATCGCGTCCTGATCGACGGCAACCATTCCGTTAGGCGATGGGCGCCCTCGACGCTCTCGTGATCCCGGCGATGTTGGGGATTCCTGTTACGACGCCGTGACCGTGAACGCCGCTTCGTCCTTTTGGAGGAGGCGAAAGTTCGGTCTCCTGGCCGAGGCGGGACGCGTACCCGCCGCGTAGCGTGAGAGCTGTGATCGAAGCCGAAGGTCTGTGCAAGAGCTACGGCGAGAAGCGCGCGGTTGAGGCGCTGTCGTTTACGGTCAGCCCGGGGATCGTGACGGGTTTCCTCGGCCCAAACGGGTCGGGAAAGTCGACGACGATGCGACTGATCCTCGGTCTGGATGCCCCTTCTGCCGGCGACGTGAGCGTGAACGGCAAGCACTACAAGGAGCATCCCGCACCGATGCGCGAGGTCGGTGCACTGCCGGAGGCTCGTTCGGTGCACACGGGGCGCTCGGCATACAACCACCTGTTCGCGCTCGCGCGGACGCACGGAATCGGACGCAGCCGAGTCGAGGAGTTGATCGATCTGGTCGGCCTGCGTGAAGTGGCGCGTAAACGGGCGGGCGGTTTTTCGTTGGGGATGGGCCAGCGGCTCGGGATCGCGACGGCGCTGCTGGGGGATCCGGCGACGTTGTTGCTGGACGAGCCCGTGAACGGGCTTGATCCGGAAGGGATCCGCTGGGTCCGGGACCTGCTCAAGAGGCTCGCGGGCGAGGGCCGGACGGTGTTTGTCTCGTCGCATCTGATGAGCGAGATGGCCTTGACCGCCGAGCATTTGGTCGTGATTGGGCGCGGTCGTCTGATCGCAGACACGACCGTCGAGGAGTTCGTGGCCATGGCGTCCGGGAGCCTTGTCCGTGTCCGCACGCCGCAGGCTGAACAGCTGCGCGAGTCCGTGCTCGGCGCGAAGGTGTCCGTCGCAAGCAGCGAGCCGGGCGTGCTCGAGATCACCGGCCTGACCGCAGAGCAGATCGGGGACATAGCCGCCGCGCACGGGATCGTGTTACACGAACTCGTGGCGCGCGAGGCGTCGCTCGAGGAGGCGTTCATGGAGCTGACTCGCGAAGATGTCGAGTTCAAAGCCGGCGCACTTTCGTCAGGCGACGGCTCCGCCGAGGCGGCGGCGTGAACGTACCGGCAAACACGGTCACCCTGTCGCGTACGGCCGGCGGCGGAAGGGTGACGCAGATCCGAGTTGTCCTGTCGGAGTGGACGAAGCTGCACTCGCTCCGCTCAACGCGCTGGTCGCTGCTGGTCGCCTCGCTTCTCACGATCGGCTTGCCAATCGTGTTTGCGGAGATCCTGTCCAGACAGCAGGGGCACGCCGACGACAACCCTTTCGACCCAATCTCGGCAGGAGTGACACACATTTCGCAGCTCGTGATCGCGGTACTCGGCGTCCTGGTGATCACGGGCGAGTACTCAACCGGGATGATCAGGGCGACCTTTACGGCGGTGCCGAGACGGCTGCCGGTGCTGTGGGCGAAGATCGCTGTCTACGCGCTCGTCACGTTCACCGTCATGCTTCCCTCGGTGCTGATTGCGTTCTTCGCGAGCCAGGCGATCTTCGCCGGGCATCCTCACTTTCGGCATCTCGCCTTCTCGGATCCTGGTGTCGCCCGCGCGGTCGCTGGCGCGGCCGTGTATCTGATGCTGGTGGGGATCTTCGCGCTCGCGCTTGGCGCGATCCTCCGTAACACCGCCGGCGGGATCGCCACCTTCGCCGCCGTCTTCTTCGTCATCCCGCCGCTGCTGGAGAACGTGCTGCCCGCGAACTGGAAGAACACGGTGAGCCCGTACCTGCCCGATCAGGCCGGCAGTTCGATGCTCGCCGTCGCCCGTGCCTCGCACACGCTCGCGCCGGGGCCGGGCCTCGCCCTCTTTGTGGGCTACACGCTGGTTGCGGTGGCGGTGGCTGCGCTACTGCTCGTCCGCCGCGACACCTAGCTGCCCTCGTATGCGCCTCGTGTGCGAGCTACGGTGACCGCCGGAATGATCTGGAACTGGCCGCGTCGGCGTCCGCTGCTGATCGACCTGGCGCTCGTGGCGATGATCTTGCTCGTCACGACGCTCGACGCGTCACACCAGCGCGTGCATCCGACGGCCGCGCTTGCTCTTGGGGTCGCGGGAACGCTGACGTTGCTATGCCGCCGTCAGCAGCCTCTGGCCGTGCTTGCGACGGTGACCCTGCTGGCGCTCGTGATAACTGGGCTCGGCGTCTCGCTGTGGCCGTTGCAGCTCGGCGTTGCGCTCTTCACACTGGCCGCAGCAGGCGCCCAAGGGATACTGGTTCTGGCCGGGGTCGTCTCGATCAGTGCGATGGCGATCGCGCTCCCGGCAGCCGGCTTCGACTTCGGTGACCTCGTGGTCTCCCGGGTCGTCTTCCTCGTCGCCGCGTGGCTGCTCGGAGGTAACCTCGCCGCCCGGCGCGCACACCTGCGGGATCTCGAAGAGAAGGCAAGACGGTTAGAACGCGAACGGACGATCGAGGTCGAGCGTGTGGCGGCTCAGGAGCAGGCGCGGATCGCGCGCGAACTGCACGACGTGATCGCCCACGCCCTCAGCGTGATCGTGATGCAGGCCGGAGCGGCCGACGACGTGTTCGAGGTCGACCCGCGTCGTGCCCGGGAACCGATTCGCGCGATCGACGCGGCCGGCCGTGCCGCACTCGCAGACCTGCGGCGCGTACTCGGCCTGCTGCAACAAGACGCCGACTACGAGCCGCCGCCAAGCCTGACCCGGCTCGAAGCGTTGATCCAACAGGTGTGCGCCACGGGATTACAGGTCTCGCTCGAGATCGAAGGTCCGCCGCGGCCGCTGCCCGCCGCTGTTGACCTCTCCGCCTACCGGATCGTCCAAGAGGCGCTCACGAACACGCTCAAGCACGCCGACGCCGAGCGCGTCCGTGTGCGCATCCGCTACGCGCAGCAGCTCGGCGTCGAGATCCGCGACGACGGCCGCGCCAAAGCCAACGGCTCGACGGGCGGCAACGGCCTGATCGGCATGCGCGAACGGACGACTCTTCTCGGCGGCACGGTCGAAGCGGGGCCAGCGGCCGACGGCGGCTACCTCGTGACCGCCCAGATTCCGATCGAGGAGCCACACCCATGACGATCCGCGTGCTGGTCGCC
>JBBSGD010000142.1:0-3504 GCA_038254435.1 Actinomycetota bacterium | reverse complement strand
GTTCGTGTACAAGACCGTGCTTGCGTTGCGCGCCGCGGGCAGAGACGTGACGCCGGACGCGGTAGCGGATTCGGTGTCGCGTTGGCTTGCGCCGCCCCAGGCCGAGGAGCTCCGCGCCGCTCTCAAACCCTGACGGGTAGCCGAGATCGAACTGTTGCCGAGGGGCTCAGCCGAGGCCGATGCGTTGCCAGCGTGCGATCGCGCCGACCACGAGCTGAACGGCTATGGCGGTCAGAAGGAGCCCCATGATGCGGGTTGTGAAATGGATGGCGCTGGGCCTGATGAAGCGCGCGCACGACGACGCGAAGCGCAGAGTGATGAGAACGAGGACGAGAGCCGCAAGGACGCCGAGGATCACGCTGAGGTGCCCCGCGACGCTCGGGTGCTGACGAATGAGCACCATCGTCGCCACGATCGCGCCGGGGCCCGCCAGGAGCGGCGTTCCCAATGGCACGAAGGCCACGTTTGCTTCTTCGTGGGAGGCCGACAACAGGTCGCCCCCGCCGCGCAGCATCTCGATTGCAACGAGAAAGAGCAGCACTCCGCCTGCAACCATGAGGCTTTCTAGGCTGATGTTGAGATACTGCAGCAGCACCTGACCGAAGAGCGCGAACAGAATGACCACGATCGCGGCGACGAGAACCGACAGGTAGGAAGCTTGGTTGCGGGCGCGCCCCGAAAGCCCACCGGTCAACACCAAGAAGACCGGGATGTTGCCCAGTGGGTCGAGGATGACGAGCAAGGTGACGAGCGCCTCGCCAAGAATACGAAGATACATAGCCCGGCGAACATACCCGACCCAACCTCGAGACCGCCTGACGCCTCAACCGAGGTCTTGGCGGGTCGCTTGGAGGGAACGGACAATGGCGGGGGCGGTACTTGGCTGCACGGGACAAGACAAGAGCCCTTGCGGTGACTAGGCTCGCGCCAACCTGCTAGGGAGTGGCGGCCGCAACCTACTCAAGAGGAGTGATAGAGCATGAGCAAACCCCTCGCCGAGCGTCACCGCGCGGTGATGCCCTCGTGGCTGGCGCTCTACTACGACGAGCCCATCGCGCTGGAGCGTGGTGAGGGCCGGCGCGTGTGGGACACGAACGGCAACGAGTATCTCGACTTCTTCGGCGGCATCCTGACCACGATGACCGGACACAACACTCCCGAGGTCGTCGCCGCGGTGAGGGAGCAGGCAGGCAAGCTCCTTCACACTTCGACTCTCTACCTCATCGAGTCGCAGGTCGAGCTTGCCGAGAAGATCGCCGCGCTCGCGCCCGTAGAGGATCCGAGGGTCTTCTTCACTACATCGGGCACGGAGGCAAACGACGCGGCCTTGCTTCTCGCCACCACTTACCGGCGCTCGAATCAGGTTCTCGCTCTTCGCAACAGCTACCATGGCCGTTCCTTTTCGGCGATCTCGATCACCGGCAATCGAGGATGGTCGGCGTCGAGCCTGTCGCCGTTCCAAGTCAGCTACGTGCACGGCGGCTATCCCTATCGCAGCCCGTTCGGGCACATGTCGGCACGTGAGCTCATCGCCGCGTGCGCCGATGATCTTCGCAACGTGATCGAGACCATGACTGCCGGCGACGTGGCGTGCATGATCGTCGAGCCCGTACAAGGTGTGGGCGGCTTCACGATTCCGCCGGACGGGCTCTTCGCTCCAATGAAGGAGGTGCTGGACGAGCACGGCATCCTGTTCGTGGCCGATGAGGTACAGACGGGATGGGGACGCACCGGTGAGCATTTCTGGGGCGTCCAGGCACATGGCGTCACCCCCGACATAGTGACCTTTGCAAAGGGGCTCGGAAATGGGCTGTCGATCGGCGGGGTGGTAGCGAGCGCCAAGATCATGGACTCGCTGGCCGCCAACTCGATCTCTACCTTCGGAGGCAACCCGCTGTCGACGGCCGGTGCGCTGGCGAACCTCAACTATCTGCTCGACAACGATCTTCAGACCAACGCGCTGAAGATGGGAGAGAAGCTCTTGTCGGGCCTGAGAGAGGCTGCGGCGGGCAACGAAGTCGTGGGCGACTTGAGGGGCAAAGGGCTAATGATCGGTGTCGAGATGGTGCACCCGGGAGGCAAGAAGCCCAATGCGGAGGCTGCCGGCGCGGCGCTCGAGGAGTGCAAGAGGAGAGGGCTGCTGGTCGGCAAGGGCGGTCTGTACGGAAACGTGCTGCGCATTGCTCCTCCGCTCAGTGTGACGGAGGACGAGGTCGACGAGGGCATGACGGCCCTAAACGCAGCACTCGATGTAGCGAAGGGACGATGACGATGCGCCTGATCGATCATTTCGTCAACGGGAAGCCCTACGATGAGCCGGCGGAGAGGCGCGGGGACGTCTACGATCCTGCGACCGGAGCCATTGCAGCACAAGTTGCCTTTGCAGATGGTCAGGTGATCGACTACGCGGTGGGGGCCGCGCGCAGCGCATTCGAGTCGTGGCGTGAGGTGCCGCTGGCCCGGCGCGCCCGGATCATGTTCGCCTACCGCGAGCTTCTCGACGCGCGCGGCGACGAGCTGGCGCGTCTCATCGTGGCCGAGCACGGCAAGGTGCTGTCGGATGCGGAGGGTGAGCTGGCGCGTGGAGTAGAAGTCGTCGAGTTCGCCTGCGGCCTTCCTCATCTGCTGAAGGGGGAGTTTTCGGAGAACGTATCCCGCAGTGTCGACTCGTACTCGATCCGCCAGCCTCTCGGGGTCGTCGCCGGCATTACTCCGTTCAACTTCCCCGCGATGGTTCCCATGTGGATGTTCCCGGTTGCAATTGCGTGCGGCAACACATTCATTCTCAAGCCGTCGGAGAAAGATCCTTCGACGGCCAACCTGCTCGCGGAGCTGTTTATCGAGGCGGGTCTCCCCGAGGGGGTTCTGAATGTCGTCCACGGAGACAAGGCAGCCGTCGATGCCCTACTCGAGCATCCCGGGATAGCGGCGGTTAGCTCCGTGGGCTCGACTCCGGTCGCGCGCTACATCTACGAGCGAGCGGCGGCCGAGGGCAAGCGCGTGCAAGCTCTTGGCGGAGCCAAGAACCACATGGTGGTGCTGCCGGACGCCGACATGGACCTCGCCGCCGACTCTCTCGTCGGCGCGGCGTACGGTTCGACCGGTCAGCGATGTATGGCGGTCTCGGCGGTGGTTGCAGTGGGTGCTGCAGGTGATGTGCTGGCCGGCAAGCTGCAAGAGCGCCTCGACGAGCTCGAGGTCGGCCCCGGCCTCGACGACGAGGCCGCGATGGGCCCGCTCGTGACGGGCGAGCACCGCGCAAAGGTGCTGGCTCACATTGCCTCGGGCATAAAGGAGGGAGCGGAGCTCGCCGTCGATGGACGGGACGTGAAGGTGGCGGATCACGAGGGAGGCTTCTTTGTGGGCCCGTGTCTGTTCGATCGCGTTACCCCCCAGATGTCGATCTACCGTGAGGAGATCTTCGGCCCGGTCCTCGTGATGCTGCGCACGGCCACCTTCGAAGAGGCCATCGAGCTCCTCAACCACAACCCCTACGGGAACGGC
>JBBSGD010000141.1:0-3514 GCA_038254435.1 Actinomycetota bacterium | reverse complement strand
TCCTGTTATCGGTCCGGGAGTCGTGGTGGATCCCGCCGTAGTGCTCGAGGAGCTCGACGGGCTGGCGCAGCGGGGCATCGACACGTCGCGCCTTTTGATCTCGGGCAACGCTCACCTCATCATGCCGTATCACCTCGAGCTTGACAGGGTCACCGAAAGGCGGCTCGGAAGGAACAGGCTCGGCACCACAAAGCGGGGCATCGGCCCTGCTTATGCGGACAAGGCAGCGCGCGTCGGCTTGCGTGTCCAGGACCTCCTCGACCCCAAGATCTTCGCAGCCAAGCTCGCCGTGGTGCTCAAGGAAAAGAACCTCATTCTGACGCGCGCCTACGGACGCCTGCCGTTCGACAGTGGCGAGATCGAACACGACTACCTGGCGTTCGGCGAGCGTCTGGCGCCTTATATAGCCGACGTTGCGCCGCTTCTGCAGCGCGCCCTCGACGACGACAAGACGCTTCTTCTCGAGGGTGCCCAGGCCACGCTGCTCGACCTGGATCACGGCACGTATCCGTACGTGACCTCCTCGAACCCGATCGCAGGCGGTGCCTGTGCGGGGGCCGGACTCGGTCCGCGCGACATCACGCGCGTCATCGGGATAGCCAAGGCGTACTGCACGAGGGTGGGGTCGGGCCCTTTCCCATCTGAAGCCGATCCCGCCGACGGAGAGCTGCTCGTCGAGTCGGGGCAGGAGTATGGGACCACCACGGGCCGCAAGCGGCGCTGCGGCTGGTTCGATGCCGTGGGGACCAGGTTCGCAGCTCGCCTCAACACCCTCACCGAGCTGGTGGTTACCAAGCTCGACGTCCTGTCGCGGTTCGAGACCATCCCGGTGTGTGTCGCCTACGACTACGAGGGCGAGCGATACGACGATTTCCCCCCCAACCAGACGATCTTCAACAAGTGCAAGCCGGTGTTCGAAAGGCTGGAGGGCTGGGGCGAGGACATCTCCGGCGCGCGGCGGGTCGAAGATCTGCCCAAGCAAGCCCGCGCCTACCTCGCCACCATCGAGGAGCTGGCGCGCACCCCGGTGTCGTACGCCTCGGTGGGGCCCGGCCGGGATCAGATGGTGACCAGCGGCCAGGGTCGCGCGTGAGAGCCCTTGTCCTCGGCTCGGGCGGGAGGGAAAGCGCTCTCGCATGGGCCCTTCACAGGTCGGCGAGCGTGGACGAGCTCGTGGCCTGCCCCGGCAACCCAGGGATGGCCCAGCTTGGCGAGGTCGTCGATGCCGACCCGTGCGACCCGCAGTCCGTCGTCGCGACGGCGCGCCGTGTGGGAGCCGAGCTCGTAGTGATCGGTCCCGAGGCACCTCTCGTGGCCGGGGTGGCGGACGGGCTGCGCGAGGCCGGCTATCCGGTCTTCGGCCCCGGTGCACGCGGCGCCGCGCTCGAAGGCTCCAAGGCCTTCGCTAAGCGGGTCATGGAGCGGACGAATGTGCCCACCGCTAGCTGGAGCGCCTTTGACTCACTCGAGCCCGCGGCACGCTATCTCGATGAGCTGGGGCCGCCCTATGTCGTCAAGGCTGATGGGCTTGCCGCCGGCAAGGGGGTGGTCGTCACCGAGTCACGCACTGAGGCGCTCGACGCGCTCGGCGACTGCCTCGGCGGCACCCGCTTCGGAGCTGCCGGCGCGCGCGTGGTGATCGAGGAGTTCCTCGCAGGGCAAGAGGTGTCCCTCATCGCCCTCACGGATGGCCGCCGGGTCCTTCCCTTGGAGGAGGCCCGAGACTACAAGCGCGTCCACGACGGCGACCGCGGGCCGAACACGGGCGGCATGGGGTCCTACAGCCCGGTTCCCATGTGCCCGCCGGGGCTGGCGGACGAGATCACCGCGTCGGTCCTTGAGCCGGTCCTCGAAGCGCTGGCGGTCGACGGCATCGACTACGCGGGGGCCATCTACGCGGGGCTGATGCTTACCGCCCAGGGCCCCAAGGTGCTCGAGTTCAACGCCCGCTTCGGCGACCCAGAGACGCAAGCGCTGCTGATGCGCCTGACCTCGGACTTCGGCGACGCGTGCCGGGCCTGCGCCACGGGAGACCTCGGCTCGGTAAGGCTCACCTTCGGTCAGGCGGCGTCTGTGTGCGTGGTGCTTGCCTCGGGAGGCTATCCGGGCACATACCGCACCGGCCTGCCGATCACCGGTGTCGAGGCCGCGCGCGCGCTACAAGGTGTCGAGGTCTTCCACGCAGGCACGGCCCTTCGCGACGGAGTCCTGACGACGGCCGGGGGCCGTGTGCTCGCCGTGGTGGCCCTCGGCGAGGATCACGCCGCCGCGCGCAGCCGGGCGTACGAAGCCGCCGCGCTGATCGACTTCGAAGGCAAGCAGCTTCGTACGGACATAGCTCTTCGCGTGGCGGAGCGGCGCGCGCACGGGGCCGAGGTCGACCTTTCAAGGGAGATGACATGAGTGCACGCGTGGGAATCGTGATGGGAAGCAAGTCGGATCTCCCGGTCATGGAGAAGGCCGGCGAGGTGCTCGGGCGCTTCGACGTTGCCTTCGAGCTCGAGGTCATGTCCGCGCATCGAAGCCCGGCCCGCGTGGCCGCCTACGCATCCTCGGCCGAGGATGCGGGTCTTCAGGTCCTCATCGCGGGGGCCGGGCTCGCGGCCCACTTGCCGGGCGTCATCGCGGCGCACACCGCGCTGCCCGTTATCGGCGTGCCCCTCTATTCCGAGGCGCTGGCGGGTGCGGACGCGCTGTACTCGTGCGTGCAGATGCCCCCGGGCGTTCCGGTCGCCACGGTAGCGGTGGGCGGCGCCAAAAACGCCGCCGTGCTGGCCGTCCAGATTCTCGCACTGGGCGATCCGGCTCTGCGCGCCTCGCTGCACGATCTCAAAAAGGGGATGGCCGAGGGCCTCAGGCTATAGGCGGCCATTGCGAGGAAGGACTTGCCCCGACCTAGCGTCATGCTCCAGAGTGAGACTGGGCATGGGACTTAGTCGAGGCACAAGGAGTGAGGTTGGTGGCCCGCACACACGTGGTCATGGATGACGAGATCCTCGAGCAAATCGACGCCATCGCGGGCCCCCGAGGTCGGAGCCGCTTCCTTCGGGAGGCTGCTACAGAGAAGCTTGCCCGGTCGCGATTAGGGAGTGCGCTACACGACACAGCCGGCGCCGTCGGGTCCGACCACCCTCATTGGGGGGATCGCCACTCGGCCGCCGAGTGGGTGCGGGCAACCCGCAGGTCGGAGAGCACGGCCTGACCACTTATCTGCTCGACACGACCGTGCTCATCGGGCACCTTCGAGGGCTCGAAGAGACCACACGCTTCATCCTCGATCTCACCGCCGAGGGGCAACGCTCGGAACGAGCTGTGTGAACGTCGCCGAGCTTCATCACGGTGTCCGGGCCACCGAGCGCAAGGACGTTCAGGCACTCGTAGATCGACTCGAGTTTCTGCACACCACCGTGGAGGCAGCTGCTCGGGCGGGAAAATACCGGGCTCGCTGTCGCGTGGAGGGAATCACGCTCCATACCGCCGACGCTCTCGTTGCCGGAACGGCTCGCGCGCACGG
>JBBSGD010000140.1:0-3527 GCA_038254435.1 Actinomycetota bacterium | reverse complement strand
GCCGGCGCGCCGCTCGCGTGCACGTCCGCGCCGCACAAAGAACAGGCTGCGGAGCGAAGACTGCTCTCCGCCCCGCAGCCCTTGCAGCGGTAGGTGGCGGCCACGTCAGACCTCTTTCGCCCGGCTCAGGAGCAGCCGCTTGTCGAGCCGCACGACGGGCACGCGAAGCACGACCCGGCCGGTTGCATCCTGACTCCACAGGTGCCGCAGAACGGGAGCGAGTCCACCTGGCTCGAGGCTACGGGGCCGAGAAATATCACCCCTTCTTCTTTGTCGTGACCGTTGCCATTGCCGTTCCCGTTGCCCTGCTCTTTGCGAGCGTCGGCGGCCTCGTCGGGGCTCAGCCTGGATTCGATCTCCGCCTGACGTTCGCCGGACACCTTGATGCCCAGGCCGTGCCGCTCGTCTACCGACATGTACTCGAAGGCGAGCAAACGGAAGACGTAGTCGAGGATCGAAGTCGCGATCCGGAAGTTGGGATCGTCGGTCATGCCCGAAGGCTCGAAGCGCGTCCCGGTGAACTGCTTGACGTAAGCAGACAACGGCACTCCGTATTGCAGCCCCATCGAGATCGAGATGGCGAACGCATCCATGATCCCGGCCAAGGTCGAGCCCTGCTTTGCGACCCGCAAGAAGATCTCGCCGACGCCTCCATCCGGAAACTCACCGATGGTGAGGTAGCCCTCGGTGTCGGCAACCCGAAACTTGATGGTCTGCGACACGCGCTTCTTGGGAAGGCGGCGCCGCTCGGGCTTGGGAGTTTCGATCTTGACCTCGGCGACGGGCCGCGCTTTCTTGGTTATCGACAGCGGCTGGGCGGCCTTGCAATTGTCGCGATAGAGAGCAAGGGCCTTGAGGCCGCGCCGCCAGCCCTCGACGTACGCCTGTTCGACATCCTCGACGGACACGTGCTCGGGCAAGTTGACGGTCTTGCTGATGGCTCCGCTGATGAACGGCTGCACCGCCGACATCATCTTGATGTGGCCCATGTAGCTGATCGAGCGATCGCCCATGGCCGTATCGAACACGGTGAGGTGCTCCTCGCTCAGGTGCGGCGATCCCACCACGTGCGAGTTCTCGTCGATGTAAGCGACGATCTCGGTCGCCTGCCGGTCCGAGTAGCCGAGCTTGGTCAACGCCCTGGGCACCGTTTGATTGACGATCGCCATGGTGCCGCCGCCGACCAGCTTCTTTGTCTTCTTGAGGGCGAGGTCGGGTTCGATGCCCGTGGTGTCGCAATCCATCAGCAGGCCGATGGTGTTGTGGCTGATGAAGCCATTCGCAATGTAAGTGACGTTGTCGGGGACCGAGATGTCGTAGGTCAACTCGTCTTGTCCCAGCTCTTTCGACGCAACGGAATCGTAAAAGAACGACAGCAGACGCTTCAGCTCGGCGTCGCCGGTTCGCTCGTAAAGCTCTGTGGCGATCCGGCGTGGCACCGATCCGCTGTGGTCATGCTCCATCAGCATCACCTTGCGAATTCGATCATCGCCCCGCGCCAGCCTGTCGATTAGCTCCCGGGTGACAGGAATACCGTCCTTGCGAGCAGGCTGTGGGCACGGCTCGATCTGAACCGCAGCATTCTTGCGATTCCCCATGAACCCGACGTCGTTCAACCAGCGTTCGTTGTAGCCGGTATCCAGCAGTTTGAGCGTGGCGAGGTTCGCTTCATGGCCGGTGACACCGAACCTTCTCGTGGTCGGGTACCCAAGAGCAAGAAGCAGGCTCTGGACATCGTGCGAAAACTCGCTGCACGCACTCGTCCACTGTGCACAGCCCCCGGTCACTGATCCCTCTGCTTCAAACAGTCCCCTTAGGAACGCCGCATAGACGGCTCGGTCATTTGAGCTGAGGACGAGCTCGGGGACGCGCGCCTGGTAGGCCTTGCCGCTGTGTCCCTCGGCCTGACTCAGCTTGTCGAAGCCGCATGCCTCCCACCACCGAACCAGATCCGCCGAGTCAAACGCCACTTCCGCGTAGCCGGGCCTGTGGCCAACATGCGCCTCGAGGCCGAAGACCTCCTTGCCCAGGATCCTCAGCCTTTCTACGACGTCGAAGTCCTCCGCGTTTACAGACAAACTGATGCCGTGCGCGTGCATAGAGCCGTCAGACATGAAATAGCCAAGAAGCTCGGCGAGCTCGGCCGTCATGGCGCGCGGCACTGTGGCGTGGCTCTCCCCGGTCCCGTGCGCGTCGGGCAACGGAGGTAGCCACACGCTTTTCGGCTCTCCAATCAAGTGGTCGAGGCTAAGCGGCACGCAGTCGCCTTCCTCGAGCTCGCCGAAGCGGCGCCATAGCCACTGTCCGTCCTGGGTCACCACTTTGACCCGGTGCTTCGGAGTTCCCTTGATCCGGTAACCATGCTCGGTCACGATCTCGACTACGGCTTCCATGCCGTTGACAAAGAACTGGGTGGCCGGACAGATTCCCTCGTCGGTGTTCACCTTGGCGTCGAGGTCCTGCCACTGCGCTCCATCCGGATCGCCCAGAGAGCCCAATCGCACAAGACCCCTGTCCGTCGGGACGAGAGAGCCCCCGACCAGGCAGCCGGTGGGAGCGAGCACCGTGGCCTGCGCGTTGCGGTAACCGTGGCCCTCGCCGAGCCCGAGCGCCTCGTCCCACGACTCGCGGGCAGCCACCAGCAGGTGATCGGGGCCGACCGACTCGGGGATCTCGTAGACCGCATCACGATGCTTGTTCATGACCCGCAGCATCGGCTTGCGGTTGAGCTCGAAGTGCTCGAAGGCTCCGACCTTCTTAGCGATCCGCGCCGAAGTTGCATAGCAATGCCCGGTCTGAAGCGCCATGATCGATGCTGCCCATGCCCGGCCCTCGTCCGAGTCGTAGGCAAGGCCCTGCGCCATGAGCAGCGCCCCGAGGTTCGCAAAGCCCTGGCCGAGCTGGCGGAACTCGTGCGAGTTCTTCGTGATCTGCTCGGTCGGGTAAGAGGCGAAGCCGACCGAGATCTCCTGAGCGAGGAACACGACTTCGACCGCGTGCTTGAAGGCGTCGACGTCGAAGCTCCCATCGGCATCGACGAACTTCATGAGGTTCAGAGACGCCAGATTGCAGCTGCTGTCATCTACGTGTAGGTACTCAGAGCAAGGATTAGAAGCGTTGATGCGGCCCGAGTTCGGGCACGTGTGCCAGTCGTTGATGGTCGTGTCGTACTGCATGCCTGGGTCGGCGCACTCCCACGCAGCCTCCGAGATGTCGTGCAGCAGCTCGCCGGCCTTGACCGCCTCAACGGTGTCGCCTGTCGTCACTGCGGTAAGCGCGAAGTCCCGGTCGGCGATCGCCGCCTCCATGAACTCATCGGTGACGCGCACGGAGTTGTTGGCGTTCTGATACTGGATCGAGTGCGAGTCCGCCCCATCGAGATCCATGTCGAAGCCCGAGTCGCGCAGGGCGCGCGCCTTGCGCTCCTCGAGGGCCTTGCACCAGATGAAGTCCTTTACGTCGGGGTGATCGATGTTGAGGACTACCATCTTTGCCGCACGGCGAGTGGCGCCGCCGGACTTGATGGT
>JBBSGD010000139.1:0-3541 GCA_038254435.1 Actinomycetota bacterium | reverse complement strand
GGGACGAACCCTTGCGGCACCCCGCGGAACCGCCCGCGCCGAGGCTCGTGCGATCCCTCTCCCTGCCGTCGACCGCTCCGCTCCCGGTGGCCGTGTCCGGTGCTCCGAAGAACCCCGGCACCTCGCCTCCGAGTCACCGTAGCCCTGTGAAGGGCGCCGGCTGCGGTGCCTGCCGGTTAAGCTGCTTGGGACGTTTCGAAAGGTAGGGCCTCGTGACGCGGGCGTCAACAGAAAGTGAACGGAAAACCACCGGGACGCGAAACTTTCCGTCTAATGGGCAATCCGTCCACAGGCTTTCCCATCATGAAGCGCCGGTTGTCCACAGCCCGCTCAGTCACTTAAAGCGAGAAGACAGTCTGAATGCGAACACACCAGGCAGCCTGCGTAGCAACGACGACCGAGGCTCTCGACATCGTCGACGTCACGCTTCTCGTCGAGGAAATCGTCACGGCGTCGGGCATCTTGCAAGGTCAGGTCACTGTGTTCGTGGCGGACACGTCCTGCGTGCTACTCGTCAACGAGCGCGAGTCCGGTCTGCTCATCGATCTTCGACGGGCGCTCGAGCGCCTCGGCTCCAACGGCCGCGCGGCAGTCATAGGCTCTAGCTCGCTGGTTCTTCCTGCGGCCGAGGGCCGGCTGCGACTGGGCACGTGGCAGAGACTCCTTCTGCTCGAGCTCGTCGAGGCTGAGAGCCGGTCGGTCGTCGTCCAGATCGTAGGTGAGTGAGAGTGGCACAGAACCGGCTTCCCAAGCAGAGCGTGGACTTCCCGGCCTGGTACGTGGAGGTCGTCAAGCAGGCCGGCATGGCCGAGCATGGGCCCTCGAAGGGCTCCATGATCATCAAGCCGCACGGTTACGGTGTGTGGGAAAACTTGCAGCGCGCACTCGACGATCGCTTCAAGGCGACCGGTCACGAGAACCTCTACTTCCCGCTGCTCATCCCCGAGAAGCTGCTCGCAAGAGAGGCCGAGCACGTGGAAGGGTTTGCCCCCGAGCTGGCCGTGGTTACGCACGGCGGCGGGCAGGAGCTCGAGGAGCCCCTGGTCGTGCGGCCGACCTCTGAAACCACCGTCTGGAACACTTACGCAAACTGGATTCAGAGCTACCGTGACCTGCCGCTTCTCTACAATCAATGGTGCAATGTGCTGCGCTGGGAGATGCGCACGAGGCTGTTCCTTCGCACCAGCGAGTTCCTGTGGCAGGAGGGGCACACCGCCCACGCGTCCAAGCGGGAAGCACTCGAAGAGACCCTGCGCATGCTCGAGGTCTACCGGGAGGTGGCCGAGGACGTTGCCGCGCTACCCGTGCTCACCGGGCGTAAGTCGGACTCCGAGAAGTTCGCCGGCGCCGTTACGACTTACGCGATTGAAGGGCTCATGCGAGACGGAAAGGCCCTGCAGAGCGGCACCTCGCATTTCCTCGGGCAGAACTTCGCGCGCGCATACGACGTCACCTTCCTCGGCGCCGGCGGAGAGCTGGAGCACGTGTGGGGCACTTCGTGGGGCATGTCGACGCGTATGATTGGGGGCATCATCATGGCCCACGGCGACGACGACGGCCTGCGCCTGCCTCCGGCCCTCGCTCCCGTTCAGGTTGCGATCGTGCCCATCTACCGCTCGGACGAAGAGCGCTCACAGGTCGTGGCTGCGGGCGCCCAGCTGCGCGACGCGTTGTCGGGGGCCGGGGTGCGCGTGCGCCTCGACGACCGGGACCAGCACCGCCCGGGCTTCAAGTTCGCCGAATGGGAGCTAAAGGGCGTGCCTGTGCGGGTGGAGCTCGGTCCCCGCGATCTGGCGGCCGGTCAGGTAGTCGCGGCCCTTCGTCACTCGGGAGAGAAGATGACCCTTCCCGCAACAGGGGTGGCCCGCGAGGTGCCCGGGCTGCTCGAAGCCGTGCACAGAGGTCTCTATGACCAAGCCGCCGCATACCGCGACGCCAACACGCACGAGGCCGGCTCGTATACAGATCTGCGTGCGGGGCTTGCCGGCTCCGGCGGGTTCTGGAGCGGCCCGTGGTGCGGGCGCGTGGAGTGCGAGGACAAGGTTGCCAAAGAGGCCAAGGCGACCATTCGCGTCCTGCCGATCGAGCAGCAGGATCCCGGAGCCGACTGCATCGTGTGCGGGCGGCCGGGGGCAGAACGCGCCACCTGGGCCAAGTCCTACTGACCCGCCAGATCTCCCGCCTCCCGTCACGCAGAGTGGGTGGTAGGCGGGCAAGTGTCCCCGTCCGGCTACCCACTCGCCAGGGCATGTGGCACGTCGTGCACGTGCTAGGTGGAGACTCCCAGCGCCTCCAGCAGCTGCTCGTGGCGGTCGAGAACGATCTCGGCCTCGGCTGCGTCGGTGCGATCGTCGTGCACGCCTCGGTAGCGGGCCGTGTGCATTCCGAAGTCACGCGCCCCGGCGATGTCGGTGCGCTTGAGGTCGCCGACGTGGACAGCCTCCGGAGGGCGGATACCAAGATCCGCGATGGCTTTGCCGAAGATATCGGCTCCGGGCTTAGGCATACCGACCTCGTCCGAGAAGCAAGTCGTCTGCAGGTAACCGAGGAGACCGACTTCCTCGAGCATGTCGCGCACCACGCGCCCGGGCGTCAAGCCTGTGTCGCACACGAGGCCCCGCGCTATCCCGGCAGCGGCAAGGGCGGCAAGGGTCTCTTCGGCGCCTCTCACTGCGTCGATACCCCCTTGCAGGCTTGCCTCCTCGAAATCACGCGTCAGCTCCGCGATGGCGTCATCGTCGGACACGCCGCGCGCCTCGAGGCAGTACGCGGCCATGCGCCCGGGCCCGAAGGTCTCGACTTGCTTCCACGCTTCGTCGTGACGATCCCAGGCCTCTTGGAGCAGGGCGCGAGCCTCGTCATCGTTGAGGTCCAGGAAACGCTGAAGGGCGCCCGCTCGAAGCGTCATGGCGCCCTCCCAGTCGTGGTCCTTAAGCAAGGTCCCCCAGCAGTCATAAGTGACTGCCCGGATGCCGTCAACCCTCTTCACACCATCAACTCCCCTCGTCACTCGCCCGCTGACGATCCTTCTTCACGACACAAGTCCCTCGGGCCCGAGCCACCGTCTGAGGCTCACCGAGCACCTCGGCCGCCGAATCCGAAAGATCGGGCCGGGGTCGAGCGTACCGGATGGCGGTGAGCTCCATCTCGCGCGACGTGCTCCCTCGCCTCACAATCCTTCCCCGCGCCTCGATGAAATCGCCGGCGTAAACGGGCAGCACGAAATCGACCGAGGAGTAGCCGGCAAAAAGGCCCTCGTCCCCGTCCGAGCGAATGCACAGCTCGGTGGCCACGTCACCAAAAAGTTCCATCAGGCGACCGCCGGCGACGAGGTTTCCTCCGTAGTGGGCGTCGGCTTGAGAAAGCCGAAGCCGCAAGCTGGCGGTGATCGCCGAGTTGTCAGACGTCTGCACTCACTCATCCTCTCTGATGTCGGAAACATTCGCTCGCCGCGGCCGATCAGATCCGTCAAGCGTAGGCTCCACGCCCAGCACCGTGGTAGGCGTCGACCGCTTGCAGCTGAAAGTAAAGGGAGGGCGGC
>JBBSGD010000138.1:0-3546 GCA_038254435.1 Actinomycetota bacterium | reverse complement strand
CGAGAAGTTGCACGGGTAGCTGACGACTCCCGAGCTTCGGGCGATGCGTACTACCCCTTCCTCTACCGGTCCTCTCAGCGAGTCGAGCACCTCGCGTCTGTACAGCGGGAGCTCGTCGAGGAACAGCACGCCGTGGTGGGCCAGCGTTCAGGAATGTGCCTCGAAGCGACGCCCCCCTAGGACGTCGTCATCGGGCGCGACGCGATGGCGGTCAGGTCGGCGACGATGTTGGCGAGCGGTCGGCTGGCATCGAGTTCATGCGTGCAGCCCTTCCTGAGGAGCGGCTCGACCCTGGCGAGGTCATCCAAGATCATCGCTCTTTCCAATGGAGTCTTCCCGTAGTTGTTCGTCGTTCTGCGTGCGACCCGGTCAAGGATCACGTCAGCAGGGGCGCTGAGCAGGACGACCGCGTTGAAACGGTAGTAAAACTTCGACTGGTTCCTCACGCACCCTTCAACGAAAAGCGAGCGACCATCATCGGAGTCCAGCAGCCCAGTGATCCTTTCCTCGACCCAGAGCCACTCCCCGCGGTGCAACTCGTCGGAGGACTCAACATACTCGTGATACTCGCGCCAGCCCGGATCACCGGTGTCTACGACGCGATAACCGCGTCGGCCAAGTTCGGCGAGAGCCGACGACTTGCCGGTTCCCGACATCCCAGTCACCAAGACCGTCGACATCGCGACAACCCTACCGAGTGTCAAGCGACGACGTGCCCGTGTGGGCCAGTGTTCCGGAATGACCCCTGAGAGGGTGACGGCGGCCTAGCGTCGGAAGCATCGCAGGAACCGCAGCTGGCGTTCGAGGGCGGGCGCGGCGTCGGGGCGGCGGGCGACTGCAACCATGAACGATGCGGCGACCCAGGAGGCGTAGACCGGAATTGCCTGGTCGAGAAGTTCCTCGTCGTAGTTTCCATACGCGGCGGCGGCGATCCGGGCTTCCGGATCTGACTCGCCTGAGTGGTCGCTCAGTACGAGCGCGGCGAGGTCAAACTCGCGCGGGCCACGGCACGCCGTCTCCAGGTCGTGCCAGATCGGCCCGGCTCGAGTTTGGATGCAGTTGAAGAGGTGCGCGTCCCCATGCAGCGCTTGCCCCTCCGGGAGCTCGCGCGAGGCGAGTTCGCAAAGAAGTTCGATGTCGTCGGACGGCGCGAAGGGCTCGAGCATTGCCCGCACATCCTCTGCGCGACCTGCGCGGGGCAGCTCACCGTCGTAGTCGGCAAGCGAGGCGTGGATCGTGTGCAGCCCCCGGCCGGCTGCGGTCGCGTCAGGCTTGCCGGCTTGTACGAGGTAGCGCCAGAAGACGAGCGTATTTCCATCGTGGCGGTGTGGGCCAGGCGGAAGCAGGTCGCTTGGTTGGACGACCGGTGCGCCCACACGAGCCGCGTGCCGTGCGACAGTGAGTTCCCGTTCGACGTCGGCCGGATCGACACCGGGAGCCCCACTGGTGACGCGCGCGACGACTGGCGACGGCCAAAGGTGCACGAGCACGTGCCACGCCTCGCGCAACACGATCGGCTTGTCGCACCTCACGCCGTGGGCCTCAGCGACTGCGACCGCGGCGTCGACTGCACTCATGGCGCGATCGTAGACCGCCGTTCCGGATCCTCTGGCCTGCAGCGGTGGCTCTCGGTTGTGCCAGTGTTCGGAATATCACTCGAGCGATCAACGTCACGCATTTACAGCGCCCGTAGAGCCTCTTAGAGCGTTGAAACTAGAGCGTGGCACCAGGCACCGCGACAAAGAGCCCGCCCCCTCTTACGAAGAAGGGACGGGCTCTGTCTTGCGGCCACGTTGCCGCGCCGGGTGACGTATGACGCCAACAGGCTTCCGAGACTTGCGAGCAGGTTCACGAGGTTGGAGAGCGAGACGGACCGGAGGAGTCTGGAAAACTGGACGCAGCAAGAACTAGCCGATGAGCTCCAGAGACTCAACGCGGGCCTCGACCGGGCGACCATCGGCAAGATCGAAGCCGGTTACCGTGGGATCTCCCTCGATGACGCCTTCGCCCTTTCGGTTGCCTTGAGCGTCGCACCCATCAACTTGTTCATGCCCATCGAACCGGAGCTGGTGAGGATCGGCGACGTGAGAATAGGCATGCCGCTGGCCCGTCAGTGGGTCCGGGGTAACGCTCCCCTGGGCCTCGAGGGAGAGGATGCGGCCTTCTATCGGACGCAAGCGCCGGATGAAGAATGGCGTCCGCCTCAGACGGTCGAGGAACTGTTAGCGGACCTCGAAGTGCTTACCAGCCGACTCAAGGGGCGCAGCAAGAAGAACGGCGAGCGGCTAAGCGGGCCGCGGCTCGCGCCAGACGGGGGAGGAAGTAATGGCCTCGATCCACAAGCAGCCCAATGGCCGGTGGAAGGTCCGTTTTCGGACACCGGGCGGACAAGACCGAGCTAAACGGTTTGAACGCAAGACGGACGCCGAGGAGTACCTGCACGGTATCGAAGCAGACAAGAGGCGCGGCGCGTTCGTCGACCCACGCGCAGGAAGGATGACGTTCGCCGAGTGGCACGCGCTCTGGACTGCCTCGACGGTCGACCTCAGGGCCTCCACACGCGCCCGAGATGATTCCTACGCTCGCAACCACGTGCTTCCCGCTTCGGCCGTCAACCTCTAGCCTCCATCGAGCACCTTGACGTGGTGGTGTGGATCGCCGAGCTGACGGCAACCGGGAAGGCTCCCGCTACGGTCCACAAGGCGCACCAGATCCTCGCAAGGGCCTGCGGGCTGCGGTGAGAGCTCGCAAGATTCCTTTCAATCCGTGCGATGGAGTGGCTCTACCCCGCATCGAACGTAAGGAGATGTGCTTCCTCGAGCCCCAGGAGGTGGCCGGGCTTGCCGAGGTCATCGACCCACACTTTCGGGCCTTCCTCCTGCTCGGTGCCTACCGGGGACTGCGCCTGGGTGAGATGCTCGACTTACGTCGAGAAAGGGTCGACCTTCTTCGCCGTCAGGTCGACGTCGCCCCAGATCCTGGTCGAGTGAAAGGACATATCACTTTCGGATCGCCCAAGACGAGCGCTGGCCGCCGAGCCGTACCGATCCCCCGCGTTGTCGCCGAGGCGCTCGAGGAGCAGCTTGCCACCGTTCCGCTACGCATCCACGACCTGAGACACAGCGCCGTCGCTTTCTGGATAGCGGCGGGTGCGAGCCCGGAGGAGATCGCCGTGCGAGCCGAGCACACGTCGGTCGCCGTGGTGCTGGACCGCTATGGCCATCTGCTGCCGGGTAGCGAGCAACGCGTCAGCGACGCCCTCGACATCATGGCCTCGAATGCGGCGCAAAGCCGGGCTGAGATTCGGTCGCTCCCCGCTCAGACGGCCAGCTCGCGCGTCCAAACTGTGTCCAAGCTGGAGTGTCGGGAGCCGTTGCGAACGCACGTTCGAGCAGGAAAGTGCCGCTGACCTGACCTTCTTAGGCTTCTATGTCAAGAGAAACACCGCTTGGTCGGCAACGAGTCGCTTGTAGACGACTCTCGCAAGGTGCCTCTTGAGGCATCTCATGGCGTCCTTGTGGCTCTTGCCGGCCATACGTTTCCTCT
>JBBSGD010000137.1:0-3568 GCA_038254435.1 Actinomycetota bacterium | reverse complement strand
GCGGGCACAGCGGTCGAAGATCTTTGCGCGCCGCGCGTCCCAGGCGGCCAGGTAGCAGAGCGCTCCTTTGCGCTCGTACTCGTGCTCGAGCTTCATGCCCTCGCCGCGTCGCGTTGGCCTGGTGGCGGCGACCCGCGCCCGCGCCTGGATGCTGGGTTTCTCGTCGGCGCGGCAGGCGCTCGCCCTGCCAGCAGCCGGCGTAAGAGATCGAGGATCGGGCCGGCCGCCTTCTCGGCGAACAGGGGTCGCGCGGGAAGATCCGGGAGCGGTGCTGCCAGGGTTTGATCGCGTCCTAGTTCAGGCACTTTGGCGCGCAAACGGCCTTCGCCGCGTAGAGCCAGCCGAGGTCATCCATAAGGCTCTTGGTCTCCGGCAATCACGGTGGACTGAACTAGCCGTCCAGTCGCCCCGGTGGCGAAGATGAGCGCAGCCGCGAGGACGGTGAGCAAAGCCCGCACGCGGACATACTGTAAAGCACCGATCCCGCCACGACAGAGGGCGTCCGCTTCGCACATGTTTCTCACACACGTTCCATCACGGGCTGACACGGAGCGGCACGGGCGAGAGAACGGGTGGGCCGCAAATCCGCTCCGGGAAAGACATCGCGGCACGAGGCGACACGAAACGGCATGGGGGAGGAGTCGCCTCAAAATCAGGTGTCCCCTCGCGGGGCGTGCGGGTTCGAGTCCCGCCCCCGACACTCGGATGCTCCCCTTCGGGATGCTCCCCTTCGAAGTCGGCTTGCTCGCCCAAAAATACCCAAACAGTTCGCTTGTTCACCAAATATGATAGATTAGTTCGTCATCAGCATGAGCGCAAGGGCAAAAAGGGCCAATTCGTTCGCCGACCTCCCAGTCTTCGGCGCCGGAGCCGTCCCGGGAAGCACGATTTCAGGGGCCCTAGCGCGCGGGGAGCTTAGGCGTCTTGCCCGGCGTCTCTACACGACGAACCTCGTAGATCCGCCAGACGTGGTCGTCCGCCGGCACCTCTTCGACGTTGTCGCGGCTCTCTATCCCGGCACACTGATCGCAGATCGGTCCGCGAGTCTCGGCGCCCAGCCAGCCGACGACGGTTCGCTCTTCCTCGTCCATGAGCGCCGCGCCGAAGCCGAGGTTCCTGGTTTGCTGCTTCGCCCCCGTCAGGGCCGGGGCTCGATCGAGGGGGACCTGCCGCTTCCCGCCGGCTTGCACATGAGCTCGGTGGCGCGCAACCTCCTCGAGAACGCCCGGCTGACGCGTAGTCGTCGCGGTCGCGTCCCCCGCACGTTGACGCGGTCGGAGCTCGAGCAATGGCTCGAAGCTCTGCTCGACCATCGCGGCGAGGACGGACTGCGGGCGCTCCGCGAAGAAGTGCGTGCGCTCGCACCAAGACTTGATCTCGAGCCTGAGCTCAAAACGCTCGAACCGCTGATCGGCGCCGTGCTCGGGACACGGCGCGACGTGCACGCGGCCTCAAGGCAGCTGCGTGCCCGCCAGAAAGGCCAACCCTACGATCCGCAGCGTCTCGAGCTTTTCGAGGTGCTATTCGAAGCGCTCGATCAGGCGGCGCCCGTCGCCCGACCGGTTCTCGATCCGGATTCGGAGCGATATCGCTTCCTGCCCTTCTTCGAGGCGTATTTCTCGAACTTCATCGAAGGAACTGAGTTCGCAGTCGAAGAGGCGAGAGAGATCGTCTTCGATGGGGTCATCCCTCCGCGACGCCCCGAAGACGCTCACGACATCATGGGCACCTACCGGGTCGTGTCGGATCCGGTCGAGATATCGCGAGTTCCCGCAAACGCGAGCGAGTTCATCTCATTGCTTCTATCCCGGCATCGCGTCATGTTCGAGGGCCGAGATCACGTGGCCCGCGGCACCTTCAAACACGAAGTCAACCGCGTAGGAGCAGTCCAGTTCGTGGCGCCGTCGTTGGTCGAAGGGACGCTCCGGGAAGGGTTCTCCTTCTATCGGCGCCTTGCTTTTCCCTTCGCGCGAGCGGTCTTCCAGATGTTCCTCGTCTCCGAAGTTCACCCCTTCAGCGACGGGAACGGACGCATAGCGCGCGTGATGATGAGTGCGGAGCTCGTCGCCGCCCATGAGCACCGCATCATCATCCCCCAGGTCTATCGCAACAACTACCTGATGGCCTTACGCGCACTCACCGTCAACAGCCGGGCTGATGCGCTGATCCGCGCACTTGACTTCGCGCAGCGCTACACCGCCGGTATCGATTTCAGCACCTTCGACGGCGCACGAGCGATGCTCGATCAGACCAACAGCTTCAATGACCCCGTCGAAGCCGATGCAGCCGGGATCCGCTTGGTCCTTCCCAGCACATGACGCGGGTTCAGTGCGGGGTCGCTGGCCCGCGGTAGTATCACTCGACGCCTGACGGCGCACGTCGAGCGTGATGCGACGGCTGACGAGTTCCGGGCCAAGCGCGGCACGATTAAGCTGGCCCAGCGGCATGATGGCGCTCCGGTTGAACGCGATGCTCTTGCCCGGCGAGAAAGTTGAACCCGTATTCCAGACGAGTGAACTCGTCTACAAGCGGCTCTTGTTCGTAGCATCGCATCGCTTGCTCAGCGCGAGCGGCTGCAAGGGTGCTTCTCAGGTTCCAGAAGCGAGAAGATCGCAAAGAGCTTCAGTGGCTCGTGCCCGAACCGATCGGGTTCTGGACAACCCGTCTTGGCATTCAGAGGCGGGGTTCGATTTCTCGCAGGCGGGCCATGATCTCCCGCAGTTCCGTCCGCAAGTCGCGCTCGACGGCCTCTAACTCCTGCTCGACGCCACCTCTACCGCCGCAACGTCGCGGGCGAGGAAGCGCTCCGCGACCGCGCCGGTGAGGAGTGCGGTGAAGCCGATCCCGACCACCATGAGGACGATCGCGATGACGCGCCCCCCGGTCGTCACGGGCGACACGTCGCCGTAGCCCACGGTCGTCATGGTGGAGACCGCCCACCACACGCCGTCCCAGGCGCCGGAGACGTGGGGGTTAGGGCCACGCTCGACCGCCGAGAACGCCGCGCCCCCGGCGAGCGCGGTGACGATGGCGAGGAGGGAGGCGTAGCGGAGACCCTGGAGCGTGAACACCCGGCGTAGCAGCCGGGCGAGGAAGATGAGCCGCACGAGCCGCAGCAGCCGGAAGACCCGGAGCGTCTGGAGGCTCGCCGGCAGGAAGGGCGGCGTCAAGACGACGATCGCGACCTCAAGCGGGTGCTCGTGTAGCCAGCGCGCGCGATCCCGCACGAGCGCGAGCATGACCACGACCTCAGCTGCGAACGCCGCCCAAATCGCCCAGTTGACGACGCCGGCGACCGTCCGCCACGACTCGCCGAGGCTCGACTCCTCGACCACGATCACAGGCACGACGAGCACGGCCGCGATGAGGATCGGAACTTCGAACAGCCGCTCGGCGCGGTGGCTCCGCTCGCTCATCCTCCATTTAGGGGCCTGTCCAAAAACCCGGCCGGGTGAGGTCCGACCGGGGTCCTATGCTCGACTTGTCCGTCGGGTCGAGCAGGAGGTGCGAGGTGGCGATGGGGCAGCTGAAGGGGCAGGCGGCGACATTGCAGGTGGAGATGGTGTGC
>JBBSGD010000136.1:0-3575 GCA_038254435.1 Actinomycetota bacterium | reverse complement strand
GCAGGGCCGCCCCGATGCCGCGCTCGAGCATGAAGCGCCGCTCGGCCGGCTGCGGGAGGTTGGGCCCTTCCAGTGAGATGAAGTCTTCGCCCCTGCCAAGGAGACCGGGAGCGGCGCCGTCGACGTCCACGATTACTACGGTGCCGGGTCCCTGACCCTCTGGTTGAGGGTCACGTGCGACGAGTTTCGAGGCGTCCCCCTCGATTGCCCACACGCTTGCGGCGTCGCACTCGAACGTCTGCTTCGCCGTCGTGCAGATGGCCCCGGCTACCTCGGCCACGCTGCCTTCTGTGGGAAACAGGGGGGCTATCGACAGGACGCGATCGAGGATCCTTCGCTCTGCGCGCAGCGCCACTGCGCTGGCGGCGGCCCTGGAACGCAGGTGGAGGAGCAGGCACAGCCCGAGCGCGACGACGACTTGAAGCACTATGGCTACGGGCGGAACGCCGGCGTGGAAGTGGACGCCGGCGATCAGGTTGCGGCCCACGAGGGCGCCGCTCATAGCGCCCCACGCCACCAGACCGGCACGCAATCCGAGCAGCGTCACGGCTTCGGCGATCACGAGGTAGGCGAGCGAGAAAAGGGCGGCACGTGGGTCGAACGAGTAGGAGAGTGTCAGCACAGCAACAAGGGCGCCGTCGAGGATCACCAGCGGTCGCGGCGATCTTCGAGGTGACTTGCGGACTAGCAACGCCGACCCGGCGATGATCAGCACAACCGCCGCGACGAGCGTTGCGGTAAAGGCATAACCGGGTGCGGGACGATTAGCGATTGCCGGGTGGCCGGCAGCGTACGCCACGAGGACGAGACCGATCAAGACGCGCATCGCCGATGCAGGGTCGAATCGCCTATCCAGGTCGCCCACACGCGCACGAAGCTTGGTCACAGGGGTCTCTGTCCCGTCGCCGGATCTGGCCTCGCTACGCCGCTGCGCGAGGCCCTAGGAGAATGATGACAGCGAACCGGTTTGCATCGAATACGACGTCCTACGTAGGAGATCGTGTGACGGGAACATCATCGTGACGACGCAAGAGGCGTCCTCCGGCGGTGCCGGGGTGATCGCCCGCTACCGCAAGTGGCTGCCGGTCGATGCCTCGACTCCGGTTGTCAGCCTCGGCGAGGGGAGCACGCCGCTGGTCTTCTCCGAGCGTTTGTCGAGCGAGGTTGGGGCACGCGTGTGGCTCAAGTGCGAAGGTCTCAACCCGACGGCTTCGTTCAAGGATCGGGGCATGACCGTCGCCGTGTCCAAAGCCCTCGAGCAAGGGGCTGCCACCGTCGTGTGCGCGTCAACCGGCAACACCAGCGCGTCGGCGGCGGCTTATGCGGCGCGCGCCGGCATGGTCTGCGCGGTTCTCGTTCCGCACGGCAACGTTGCATACGGCAAGCTCGCCCAGGCTCTGGCACACGGGGCACGCCTCGTCGAGATCAACGGAACATTCGACGATGCCCTCGCCCTCACCCGGCTCATGACCGAGCGCAATGCGGTCACGGGCGTCAACTCGATAAATCCGTATCGAATCGAGGGACAGAAGACGGCCGCCTTCGAGATCGTCGAGGAGCTCGGCCGCGCGCCCGACCTGCATCTGATGCCGGTCGGAAACGCAGGCAACATCACCGCCTACTGGAGGGGTTACCGGCAAGCGCGGTCACTCGGCTGGAGCGAGGCCGCGCCGCGCATGTTCGGCTGGCAGGCGCAGGGCGCGGACCCGATCGTGCGCGGCGCACCCGTGGCCTCTCCGAGCACCGCGGCGAGCGCAATTCGCATAGGCAACCCGGCGTCGTGGGCCGGCGCCACCGAGGCGGCGTCGTCATCGGGAGGGGCCATCGAAGCGGTGAGCGACGAGCACATCATCGAGGCCTACCGCTGGCTCGCTGCCGAGGGCGTATTCGTCGAGCTTGCCTCCGCCGCGGCCGTGGCCGGCTTGCGACGGCTCGCCTCCGAGGGACGGGTGCCGCGCGGAGCCACCTGTGTGTGCGTCTTGACGGGGCATGGTCTCAAAGATCCCGAGTGGGCGGTGGCCGACGCACCAAAGCCGGCCCTCGTCCCGGCGCGCATCGAGGCGGTGCTGGACGCGCTCGGACTTCACTGAGCGATCCTGAAGGTGGCGAGCGGATTATCTGGCATGCTTCCCGAGACCCAAGAGAAGAGGGAGGCCATGCCTGCAGCAGTGAAGGTGCGCGTTCCTGCAACCGTTGCGAACCTCGGCCCCGGCTTCGACGCGCTGGGCGTGGCGCTCGGCATGCACCTCGTGATCGAGATCGAGCCGCGCCGGGACAGCATCGATGTTCAGATCGAAGGAGAGGGAGCGAGCGAGCTTCCCACCGACGCGACCAATCTCGTGATTTGCTCGATGAACGATTTCTTCGATCAGGTAAGTCGCCGCCCTACGGGTTTTGCCTTGCGCGTCAGGAACCCGATACCGCTCGGCAGTGGACTGGGCTCATCTGCTGCCGCCGTGGTGGGAGGCCTCGTTGCGGCGCGCGCTCTGACCGGACGAAACGTGCCCCAGGCTGAGATGGCCCAGCTCGCAACCGAGCTCGAGGGCCACCCCGACAACGTCATGCCGGCGCTACTGGGGGGCCTCGTCGTCTGCTACGGGGGGCCGGGGGACGATCTGAGGCACCTTCGTCTCATCCCGAACGAGCGCCTCGTACCGATAGTCGCCGTGCCTCGGGAAGGCTTTCCCACGCCAGAAGCGCGCAAGGCGCTGCCGGGCAAGGTCTCGTTCGAGGACGCTCAGTTCACCGCCTCACGCGCCGCGCTGCTGGTGGGAGCAATGACAACCGGCGCCGGCGCCGACATCCTCGCCGACGCGATGGAAGACCGGCTCCACGAACCGCACCGTCTCAAGCTGATGCCGGAGACGGCCGCCGTGCACGAGCACCTACGCAAGTCCGGCTTGCCCGTGGCTTTGGCCGGAGCGGGCCCGTCGCTGCTGGCAATCGTCCCCCGGCCCGAGGCGGCGACACGCGCAGAGCAGATCCGGCGCGTATGCCGCGAGCGCCGAGCCGGCTGGCGCGTGTTCGTCAGCGAATGGGAGCCCGAGGGCGCCACCGCCGTCTAAGAGCGGCTGTCGGATCCTCTCGGGGCGCGCGTGCCCTCTTCCGTGCTCTGGGTTTGCGAGCTTTCGTCCCGGCGTGGCTCGGCGTGCTGCGTCTCGCCGGTGTGCTGCGTCTCATCGGTCCCGGTGGCGGGCCTTCGCTCGGCGGGAGGCGCTGGCGCCGCGGCTGGGGCGGCTGTGCGCTCCTCGTCACGGACCGCCTCTTCGCGCTCGAGGACGCCGCGCTCGAGCTTGGTGTGCCAGCGCTGACCCACGGCGCCGCCGAGTATCCCTCCCAGGAACATCGCGACAAGCGCGGCGATGCCGAAGCCCGTCGCGTAGTCCACCAGCTGGGTGTTGTTGCTGCTGAACGGCAGGTTGAGATTGATGTCGCCGAGTGCGTTGACGATCGCGCCGACGACGATGGCTATGAGGATTGCAAAAAGAGGCACGAGGAAACCGTTGATGACCCCGGCACCGCGAGCCATCCGCCCGGCCGTGTAGCCGCCCCACAAATATGCGAGGAGCTGGGCG
>JBBSGD010000135.1:0-3599 GCA_038254435.1 Actinomycetota bacterium | reverse complement strand
CCAATTGTAAAAGCCAGGACCAGCGCCGAAGACAAGATTCCGCCGACGAGCGCAACGACGATCATGTCCCACAACGAAACGGTGCTCAGCCCCAAGAGACTCGCCACAGAGCGCGCGAGGATGCCCATGGCAACAGAGGTGCCTATAGTCAGCAACACCGTGGCGTAGACGTTCTGGTACAGGATTCCGTCCTTGCGGCGAGATATCTCGAACAGCCCCGAGTGGATCGTCGTGCCGAGACGAGCCGCAAGGGCGCCGAAGATGTTGCCCCTCATGCCGATCGACACCGGGATGAGGATGAACAACCCCTCGATCATGTTGAGGCGATTGGTCATTGCGGCCAGGACGAGACCAGAAACCAGCGATGTCAGTGCCGAGATGAAGTTCGCGACGAAGCCCTGGCGAATCGTAGAGCGCTCGCTGCGCCAGTAGTCGGCCACCTGCCGTGCGGGATCGCCGACGAGCTTGCCCGTTCCCCTCAGCGCACGGGCGGGGCTTCCGACCAGAACGCGCAGCACCCGCGCCAGCCAGGCCAGGGGCAGGGCAGGCGAAATCCGTCTGCGTTGCTCGTTTTGGTTGCGCATTTTTCACCTGGAACGGAAAACCGTTTTTGAACGTCGGAACGAATAGAGAAAGGAGAACACAAACGTTTCGCCAGATGATGGCAGCAACACGAGCCCCCGGCGAGACGCTCCCGACTTGGAGAGGAGCTCCCAGTGGGTCAACAGCAAGCAATAAGAGGATCCCGGCTGTCGGGTCTTCCCCGGGCTTCGCAGGAGTACCCAGAAGGCCGTGTCTGCTCGCAGCCTAGCTGCGAGACGAGGCTGTCGAAGTACAACAAGCGTGAGCGCTGCTGGGCGCACGCGGAGATGAAGATCCCCCGGCTCCGTGGCCGCAAGCCCGCCGCAGGCAGCACGTAGCCCTCTTTGCCAGTGGGTGGATACGCGCGTACCTGCCCCTCGGGCTCACCCACTCACCGCCACGAGCCTTAGTGAGCCGACAGCGTTATCACGAACAACGGACGAATCGGCAGCGAGGGAATGTCGCCGTTTGCACCAGACTCGGCCCCAACCGGACATGGTATCGACGCCGCCGCCGGGCGGATGCCCCCGCAGAAAAACTGTCTCTTGAGGATCAATCGCCCGAGCCCCCGGGCGATTACTTCGAAACGATATTCCCCACGCTCCGTGCTCTTCGCGGCCGGCGAGAGCATGTCCGCAGGGTAATCGGCAAGCACCCAGCGGGCCCCCCCAGAGGCTGGGCCCGTGGCGAGAAGCACACGATCCCCCACGTGAACGGGCACAGTCTTGCCGGCATCCTTCGGGCTCACCACAACCGTGGACGGGCCCGGGTCTCCGGTGGATGAGCTTGCGGTTGTCAAGGCTCCCGGCGGCGGTCCGCACGCAGCGAGAGACAAGAGAAGGCCCGCCACAAGCATTGTCAGCTTCATGTCTGTCCTTGCCCCTCTCCCGTCCCAATCCGCACTACGCATGGCGTCGTCACCTCCAACCTTCGACGGTGGCGGCGCGTCGAAAGGTTCCCTGGGGCACGACCGGGCGCCGAGAGGGTGGCAGGCGGGCAAATAGCCCGGCCCCTGCAGGCCACACCGGGCAGTAGGGTCGGCCGTCTATGGCGAGGCTCATCGATCCCTGGATTGCGCGCTCGGTTGCCCGGCGGTTCGCCGGCGACCGCGGCCTCAAGGACTCCTATCTGCTCGAGCGCCTCGAGCGGGACCTGGGCGTGCTGGTGCCCCGCTCGGAGGACCTTGTGGCAGAGGCAAGCGGGATAGCACGTCCGGCCCCCGTCGAGTGGAGGGTCATCGACAGGGCGCGCTGGTCCGAGGCGAACATCGCCGGCATGGCTAGGCTTCTCGCCCCGCTCGCCGCCAAGGCCGAAGCTCGCCTCGCCCATGTGCCGTGGCCGCTTCGTACGGCTCAGCGGGCTGCCGTGTCGGTAGAGGTGGGAGCGCTGCTCGGCTACGTGTCGCGCCGCGTGCTCGGCCAGTACGACATGCTCGTGACCGACTCCGATCGGGCGGACGGAGCCCTGCTCTACTTCGTAGGACCGAACATCGTCGACACCGAACGCCGCTTTGGGTTCGTGCCCGAGGAGTTCACCCTGTGGGTTGCGCTCCACGAGGTCACCCACCGCTTCCAGTTCGACGGCGTGCCCTGGCTGCGGGAGCGCTTCCTGAGCCTCGTGTCGAGCTACGTGGATTCGATAGAGCTCGACGCCCGGAGCCTCGCGGCCCGTCTTGCCGCAGCCGGGCGGCGCCTGATGGACCGCTCGGCGCCGCGTGAAGAGCGCAACCCCGTCTACCTTCTCGCCTCGCCCGAGCAGCGCCGCACCCTCGACGAGATCCAGGCGCTGATGGCGGTAGTCGAAGGGCACGGCAACTTCGTCATGGACCTCGTAGGCGAGCAGGTGATCCCGTCGTGGCGGCGGATGAGGCACGTCTTCGAGCACCGCCGCTCCCAGATGACGGCCGCCCAGCGCGCCCTCAGCAACGTCCTCGGCCTCGAGCTCAAGCTGCGGCAATACGAAATAGGCAAGAGCTTCTGTGATGCGCTCTATGCGTCGGGGGGACGGGACGCGCTGGCGACGTTGTGGGCTGCGCCCGGCAACCTCCCGAGCCTGGCCGAGCTGCGCGATCCCAAGCGATGGCACGGGCGCGTCGCGGCGTGAGCGGGTCCGAGCCAGCGGCTACCGGGCCCTCCGCCCGGCAGCTTGGAGGTCCGGGGTTCCGGCTGGTCGAGCAGGCCGCGCGCACGGTCGCCCGGCACGACATGCTGTCCGACTCCGACTCGGTGGTGGTCGCGTTGTCGGGAGGGCCGGATTCGACGTGCCTTCTGGACGCGCTGCGTCGGCTGCAGCCGACCCTGGCCCTGACCCTCACCGTGGCGCACGTGGATCACGGACTCAGCGAGTCTTCGCGCGCCGTCGCGTCCGAGGTCGCACGACTCGCCGCCCAAGCCGGGCTCGATGTCCACGTCGTGCGAGCCCCCGACCTCGCCGGGGCCAACCTGCATGCCAGGGCGCGCGCTTTTCGCTACGGGTTCTTTGCGACCGTGGCGGCCCGGGTCGGGGCAATCTCCGTCGCCACCGGGCACACCCTCGACGACAGGATCGAGACGACGCTCGCCCGCCTCGTGCACGGCGCAGGCACCGAAGGCCTGGCCGGGCTTCCCCCGGTGGAAGAGGGGCGCATCCGGCCTCTCGTTGCCGCACGGCGCAGCGAGACGCGGGCCTACTGCGAGGAGCTCGGCCTCGACTTCGTCGACGATCCCGGCAACGAAGACCCGCGTTTCGAGCGCAGCGCCGTGCGCGCCAAGCTGGTAACGGTCATACAAGAGCGGTGGGGGGACGGCGCGGTGCGAGCGATCGCCCAGTCGGCGCAGCTCCTGCGAGACGACGCGGAGGCGCTGTCGTTCCTCGCCGAGCGCTTCTACGCCGACATCGCTTTGCGCGGGCAAGACGGGGTTGCCTTCGAGTCGAAGGAGCTGCGGGATCTTCCGCGCGCGCTGCGCCGCAGGCTTCTGCAGCTGGCGGTTGGACGGGTGAGGGACCGCTCCGGCGGGATCGACGCAGCGCTCGACGCT
>JBBSGD010000134.1:0-3622 GCA_038254435.1 Actinomycetota bacterium | reverse complement strand
GCAGTCCCAGCCGAGGGACTCGTAGAAAGCTCGGGCGCGCGAGACATCGGCGACTCCGAGTGTGACGAGGCTGACACGAGGCTCCACGAAGCTAGTTTCTCAGATGCCGGGGGCGGCCGTGCTCTGCGATGGGCTCGCGGGACCCAGTGGCCCCGGCTCACTCGATATCGCGGCGGTTAATGGCCAGCAAGCCTGTGGCGGTGAGCGCGGCTGCGATTGCCGTAAGCGACAGCAGGGGGGCCGCGCCGAGCTCGGTCCCGGGCAACGGGGGGACGTGAGCGAAAGGGGAGGCATCGATCGCCCACTGCGGGAGCTCGAGAAAGGGGCCGACTTCCCCTACTAGGAGAACAGCACGAGGGCGCCCCATGCCCCGGCGATCAGGCGCGGGGCCACTCCGAACAGCGCGACTGCGATCCCGGTGAGCACCCACACGGCGGGCAGCTGCACGAGCGCGCCGGCGAGCACGCGGCCGATCTCGGACGCGTCGCCGGTCTGACCGGCGCGGACCAGACCCGACGTGAGTCCGGCGCCCAGCAGCATCCCGGCGGCGCCGAGGATGGCAACGGTGGAGTGACCGGCCGTCCAGCTCAGGCGTGTGACGGCGGTGGCCAAGGTAAGGAGTCGGTGAGCGTCCGCGGTCCGCCGGGCCCGGCCAAGAGCTCTCGGGCTTGTGAGCTGTCGAGGATGTCGGCGACGCCGGACGCGACGCTGCGGAGTAGCAGCAGGACCGCAGCGCTCGCCGGCGTAGGGCGGACCTGCTGGCTCCGAGAAGGACACGGATGGTGGTCGACTTGCCTGCACCGTTGGGACCCAGGAAGCCGTGCACCTCACCGGCAGCGACCGAGAGCTCAAGGTCATCGAGTGCGCGCGTCTCGCCGAACGACTTCACCAGACCGGTGATCGAGATGGCGGTGGTCATGCCTGCTCCTCTCTCGCGAGGCAGAAGCCGTTCCCGTGGGTCGCGGTCACCACCCTAGGCGCCCCGGCGCCAGAGAACCGGGTTGGGGAGTGAGTGAGGTCGTCGAGGCCGCAGGAGCCGGCGCTGCGTCAGGGCGGGTCGTTCAGCTCTTCGGCAAGCAGATCCATGAGCAGTGCGTCATGCCACTGGGCACCGTCGGCATCCCGCTCGTAGCGGCGCATGACACCCACCGGACGGAAGCCCACCGCTGCGTAGCAGCGGATGGCCGGTTCATTGTCCGCCGCCGGGTCGATGACCAAGCGGTGGTGCCCCCGGTCCCGTACCAAGTGGCGAGCCAGCGTGCGCACGGCGTCGCGGCCGGCACCCCGCCCGTGCACGGCCGGGTCGAGGAAGATGTCAATCGAGGCATGCCGGTACGCAGGCTCCTCTTCCTCGTCGTACTGCACCAGCCCGCGCACCGTCCCGTCCAGCAGGACGGCAAACCGTACTGTCGAAGGGTCATCGAAGGGCCACTGGGGCGAGGCGGCTTCCTCGCCCCAGCGAAGTCGCACCTCCGGCGTGCGAAGAATGCGTCGAAGGTCAGGCACGTGTGAGGCAGTTACGAGCACCAGCACGACGCTCTCCCCACGGAGCTCGAAACCCACGATCAGATCACCTCCAGCGAGCCACTAGTCGACAGAAATCGCCGGTGCGCTGAGGGATAGCGCTTTGTGTGAGGTTCTCAGCGTTTTTGCCCGGTGGGTCGCACCAGCAGCTCGTTGATCGCCACCCGACGGGGCCTGGTCACGATGTAGACGATCGCGCCGGCTATGTCCTCGGACTCGAGCTTCTCTATCCCTTCGAAGGTCTTCTTGGTCTGGTCCCTGATCTCATCCCTGATGTGATCCGTGAGCTCGGTGTTGACCGCACCCGGCTCCACCAGCGCGACCCTCACGTGCCGCTCGGTGACCTCCTGGCGCAGCGACTCGCTGAAGGCGCTAATACCCCACTTGGTCAGGTTGTAGACGCCGCTGCCCTCCCGAGCAACCCGCCCGGCGACCGAGCTCACGTTGACCACGTCTGCCACCTGCCGGGGCGAGTCCTGTGCGGCTTCGAGCAGGTGGGGAAGGGCCGCGTGCGTGCAGTAAAGAAGGCCCTTCTCGTTGATGTCCACCATCCGGTCCCACTCCTCGGTGGGCGCATCGACAATCGGGCCAAGAAGCATGATGCCGGCGTTGTTGATCAATGTGTCGAGGCGGCCGAACCGCTCCACGGTCTTGCGCACGGCCTCCCGGGCCTGGGCCTGATCCGTGACGTCCGCCTCTATGGCCAGCGCCGACCCGCCGTCGGCGGTGATCTTCTCTACCAGCTCATCCAGTCGCTCCCTACGCCTGGCCGCGATGGCCACGGCGGCACCCTCGCTTGCAAGAGCGCGCGCGGTCGCCTCGCCTATACCGCTGCTGGCTCCGGTTACGAGAGCTGCTGTCTTGTCCAAAGTGCTCGGCATGGTCTCTCCCTGGTCGATCCGTGTTGTTCATTCAGGTTACGTAAAGATCTCGAGCTCGGGACTCAAGCTGAGAAAGGGGGACCAAAGTGTCCCCGCACGTTGCCTCCCGGCCGCTGTGAGGCTCACCCAGGCACCACTCTAGCGATCTCGGACGAACTTGGCGGTGGGCTGGGCCTGCCAGTGGGCCGGCGAGACAATTTGGGTGGCGCTCAGGCGAAGCTCCTGATGGCGCGTTCGAAGGTTGTGTTCAGGCGCGAGCGCGGCAGCACGTCGTGTACTTCGGCGAGAGCTTCGTGGGGACCCAGCCCCCTGACGACGAGGTAGGCGGCGGCCACCGCCGGCGTTCGGCTCTCCGCGCGCACGCAGTGCAGGAAGACGGTCTTGCCCTCGCTGCGACGAGCTGCGATGAAGCTTGCCGTGTCGCGCAGGATGAAGTCGAGGTTCGGATTCTCGCTCTCGGGCTCCTTGTCGATGAGCCAGATCTCATGATGCTCGGGTGCCGCAACATCCTCGGTGCCCATGCGGCATAGGGAAACGACGACATCTGTGATGCCGCCGCGGCCCTGCAGGCCGTCGAGATCACCGACGAGCACGCCCTCGTCGCTAACCAGAGGTTTCACTACTCCTCGGGTCGGCCGGCGTTCGGCATACCTTTCGAGCAGGTTCGGTGCTTCCGGCCATCCCCAGTCGTCGTTCTTGCCCCTGTCGGCTGAGAGGACTGCTACGCGCATGAGGTCGCGTGCTGCATAGCCCGGCCATCCATGCAGCAGTCGCCGCCACTCGAGCGGTACAGCCGAGCCGCCCCACCGGGCGCCGAGAAGAGCCCCTGCAATCGCTGCAACGGTATCGGTGTCGTCCCCGATCGACGTTGCCGTGCGCAGAGCGTCTTGGAGGTGGCGGCACGGTTGCTCGTCCGCGATGGGCGTTTGCTTCACCGACGCGTAGGCGGCTTGCAGAGCGGGGATCACGAAACCGTTGGGCGAGAATGTGTGAGGGGGCCTTGACTCCGCTTCTTCGAGGATCCCGCGGCAGTAGTCGCGCCGCTTGGAAGCCAGTAGCTCGAGACCATCCCAAATGCCGTCCAGCCGCTCCAGGTGGATTGCTCGATCGATTGCTATGCACCACAGCACGCATGCCTCGCCGGCTAGGGGATCACCGTGCGTGAGATCCGAGACTTGCATGGCCAGCTCGGCGATTGCGGCGTCGTTTCCCAGTTG
>JBBSGD010000133.1:0-3649 GCA_038254435.1 Actinomycetota bacterium | reverse complement strand
TGCCTTACGGGCGGCATTTGCGAGCTCGAGGGAGACGGTCATCTTGCCCACCGAGCAGTCGCTCCCGACGGTCAGAACGGTGTCCTGGGGGACGCTCAGGCTGCGTCCCGAGAAGAGCGCGATGTCGTCGGGAGGCAGCCGTACGTCCCACAGACGCGCCCCATGGCGTCTTGCAAGCGCCACGAGATCCTCGTCCTCGGCGAGGAGGCGGTGCAGCCCGTTTGCAACCTCGAGCCCACCTTTGATCGCGTCGATGATCCACCGGCGCCAGTGATCAGGTACCCAGCCGCCCGGAGTGGCGACCCCCAGCAAGAGCGACGTGGCACCGCGTGCTATGCCCGCCTCGAGGCTGTCCACGATCGGCGCGTCGCACCCGAGCTCGGGGAGCACGTCGGCGACGCTGCGTCCGGAGTTGTCGCGGTCGAGCACCGCTACGATCTCGTCCTGCGAATAGCGCAGGACTCCGTGCGCAGTCTTTGCATAGCGACTGGCGAGGTAGCCGTCGGCGACTACGAGCCAGGACCGGCTCGTCACCACGGGGGTCCTTTCACCCCGAGACCCGTCCCTGGTGGAAGACTCATCGAACCAGAGTTATAGACGACCCCCGGGCAAGGGTCCTGCGCGAGCAGAAGCGGTCCGTCGATGTCCGCGAAGTCCACGAGCGGGCTAAGGCGAGCCTCAGCCGTGGCCGCGAGACCGGTGGTGAGATCGCATCCGAGCATGACGCCCATTGAGTGGGAGCGAGCCACGGCAATCATCTTTATCGCTTCCCTTATACCCCCGGTCTTGCGCAGCTTCACGTTCACACCGTCTACCACCCCGGCCAGTCGAGCCGCATCCGTCGCCGTGCGGGCATCCTCGTCTGCGTAGATGGGGATGGAGGTAGAGGACGCCACGCTCGCAAGCGCAGCTGGATCGCCGCGCGCTATCGGCTGCTCGCACAATTGAATGCGCAAGGGTTCCAGCGCCGCGAGTCGCCGTGTGGCTTCAGCCGCGCTCCAGCCCTCGTTTGCGTCGATGCGAATGGCGCCTCCGTACACGCTGCGAGTTTGCGCGATCAGCTCGATGTCTCCCTCGAATCCAACTTTGATCTTGAGGACCGGATGGTTGGAGAGACGTTGCACCCTCGCGAGCATCTCCGTTGTGGACGCGATGGGCACGGTCACAGAGGTGGGGGGCAGGCCCAGCACCGGCAGACCGAGAAGCTGCGACACGCTCAGTCCCGCGCTATGGGCGGCGAGGTCGTGCAGCGCCATGTCCAGCGCACAGCGCGCTTCTCCTGGGGGTAGAAGCCGCGCCGGGGCCTCCAGGTCGAAGGGGTCGGCAAGCTGCGAGGTGTCGAGCTTCTCCAGCGCCGCGACGACGTCCGCCGGATCGCCGTCCGGGCTGACCTCGCCGTAGCCCGCGTACCCGTTCATCCGCAGCTTGACGAACACGTTCTGCACCGCATCCCAGCGGCGGCGCGCGATAGTGAATGGCTCGACCAAGGCGAGCTCGATACAGCGGGCCTCGAGTGCCGCCGCACGCGAATTCAAGAGTGCCTCCTCCTGTGTCGATTGAGCACCATGCGTTCCATGCGTTCCCAAACGCACGTTCGGTTCGAATCCAATCCACGCGCCAAGCGCAGGTCGAACTCCCCCGTAAAGACATTTTGCCCCGAGGAGATGATCAGGTGTCTTCGCCCGTAGGCGCGAACGACCAGCACGACGACAACAGAAGAGGTTCACGGCGCCTGGTGGCGCGCTTCGGTCCTGCGCTCCTGTCGGTGGTGGTAATTGCGGCCCTGGCTCTCATATACCTCCCAAACTCTTCCGGTTCGCCCCAAGGAGCTGGGGGAGCGGGTGCAGGAGCATCCGGCAATACGGCGAGCCCGCGGGTCCTGCGGATCCTCCACAAGCTCGACAACAAGAAGTACCGCGCCAAGGTGGTGAAGTCCTCGAAGACCAAAGGGGATCTCGTCAACGCCGGCAGCGGCAAGTTCGTCGTCCCCAAGAGCTCCGACAACATTCCTCTCGGCGTTGTCAAGATACCTGCCATCAACCTCAAGGCTCCAGTGTTCAACGGCGTCACTTACGACGTGCTCGAGTACGGTCCGGGACACTGGCCAGGCACGCCGCTCCCGGGTGAGCGCGGCAATGCCGTCCTCTCGGGCCACCGCACCACTTACACGCATCCTTTCGGGGATTTGAACCTTCTCCACAAGGGCGACGCGGTGCGTTTCAACCTTGGCAAGCACGCGCACTACACATACCGCATATACAGAGTGGCGCTCGTGCCGGAAGCGCAGTACGCGCACTACGTGCTGAAGCAGCCGAAGAACCCCAAGGTGCGCACGGTAACGATGTACGCATGCGCTCCTAAGGGCTACCACACCTACCGCATCGTGGCACAAGCAAGAGCAACCCACCTCCCCGCTCATGCTCGCTCCGAAAGGGGGTCTGCGAATGAGAACGCGAGTGCAGGGGAAAGTCCAACCACCAAGACCTCAGAAGGAGGCGTATAGAACATGACAGACAGAGAGCTTTTTGACGGTCAGCCCGTCATCGAGTTCGACAACGAGACAGATCGTCGCAACTTCTTGAAGTACGCAGCGATCCTTGGTGTCGGCGGAACACTCGCGGCCGGGGGCCTCGCAGGGAACTTTGCGACGGCCCAGAGCAGCAGCGACGTGGACATCTTGAACTACGCGCTAACGCTCGAGTACCTGGAGGCGACCTTCTACGAGATGGGTATCGCCGGCGGGAGCCTGTCGGGCCGAGACCTCGAGCTCGTCAAGCCGATTCGTGACCACGAGGTTGCGCACGTCGCCGCAATCCAGGCGACGCTCAAGAAGCTCAAGGCGAAGGCCGTGAAGAAGCCGAAGTTCAAGTTCCCAAGTGGCACCTTCTCGAGCAAGGACAAGTTCCTCGCGACCGCGAAGGTATTTGAGGAGCTCGGCGTGACCGCTTACCACGGCCAGGTCACTCGTATCAAGAGTCTGGACATCCTTGCCGCCGCGGCTGCGATCGCAGGCACGGAGTCCCGCCACGCGGCAATCCTCGAGAGCCTTTCGGGAGGCAACCCCTTCCCGGCTCCCATCGAGGCGCACAAGTCCATGCAGCAGGTGCTCGCCGCTGCCAAACCGTTCATCAAGAGCTAGAGGAGGACCCATGGATAGAAGAGCATTTCTCAAGGGTTCTGCGGCGGTGATCCCGGGAGCCGTAGCACTCGACATGCTGTCGACCCGGTTCGCATTCGCGCAGAGCTCGCCGTTCGGCAGTGATGTCGACGTTCTGAACTACGCGCTGACCCTCGAGTACCTCGAGTCGGCCTTCTACCGCCAGGGCAACGCAGCGGGATTGTTGTCCGGCCAGGAGGACGCGTACCTCAAGGCCGTCGGCGCAGACGAGGACGCGCACGTACAGGCAATCATGGCGACCGTAAAGAAGATTGGCGGCACGCCGGTTGCAGAGCCGAGTGTCGACTTTGGCGGTGCCTTCGCCAGCCGCGACACCTTCCTCAAGGCGAGCCACACGTTCGAGAACACGGGCGTAGGCGCGTACCTGGGGGCGGCCGGCTACATCAAGAACAAGGCTATCTTGCAGGCGGCAGCCGGCATCTTCGGTGTGGAAGCTCGTCACGCCGCAATCGTCGGCAACCTGCTCGGGCT
>JBBSGD010000132.1:0-3691 GCA_038254435.1 Actinomycetota bacterium | reverse complement strand
CGTGTCAACCCTTGACCGACACACGCACTTCGTCCGCGCTCGAGCTTGCACTCCCGATCCAGACCGGCGGGAGGGTGATGAACCGGCCCGGAATTACCAGCCGGCGGATGCGATAGAGAAGGTGCCCGCCCTGGCAGACCTCGAGAACCGCCCGGCCACGAGCCTCGCCGGCGGAGAGCAGAAACGGCCGCTGCACCTCGTGCCTGTCCGGTTTGAACAGGCAAGGGGTAACCCACGCAAGCGGCGGCTCGCAGACGAGCTTCACGAGGGAGCCATCCTGCGGCCACTTCCTCTGGCTTAGGTAATCGGCTGCGGCTGCGGCTGCCATCGTGCCGCCATGAACTGCAAGGTGGGCGCTCCCGCCGGGATGGACAACGTCTCCCGCTGCAAGAAGTCCCTCTACGGATGTTCGCATGTGCACGTCTACAACGGGTCCCTTCGTCCCAGGGTCGATGACCGCGCCGGAGCGGCGCAGAGCGCGAGCGTTAGGTAGCCAGTCGCCGGAGAAGACAACCGTGTCGCAGGCAATGCGAGAAGTGGAGCGATCCTTCAGGTTGAGGATCCTGACCCCCTGCACGCGGTCGCGTCCGTAAAGCTCCTGAACCTCGAAGCCGGCCCGCAGCTGAGCGCGGCGCAGCGCAAGTGCGAGCATGGCAACGGGTTTCGGGATCGCCAGACTCTCGGCTACGAGTGCCGCAACCGACGCCTTTCGAGCGGTGAGAAGTCCCACTGCCGCAAAGCTCGCTCGTTCTCCACCCACGACCACCGCTCTCTTGCCCACCACCGAGTCAGGGTCCTCGCCAATGCGCAGCAGCTCGGTGGATGTCAGGACGCCCGGCCGGCCGCTGCCCCTGGCGGCACGCTCGTGCGCAGGACGCTCGGAGCATCCGGTCGCCACGATGACGGCATCCGCTTCGATGACCTGTCCGTCCGGCGCCGCAGCCCTGAGCGGAAGTCCCGCCTGAAGCACCAGCGGGGTGCCCAGCTCGAACACGGCGCCCGAGGACTTGGCGTCGTCCGCCAGACGCGCCGAGTAGGCGGCGCCGGTAGAGCCCTTGACGCCGTAACCTCGCCGCCCGGCGAAGCGCGGAGAGCCACCCAGCGCCTCGTCGCCGTCGGCGACGAGGACGGTGGCGATGCCCCTCTGCTTGAGCTCGGACGCGGCAGCCAGCCCGGCGGGGCCGGCGCCAATCACCAGTACGTCTGCTCTCACGGCCCTCCTCGGCACGTCGGGCTGGGTCGCCGCATCATTGCATCAGCGCGCATAATCCGTCTACAACTTCGCCCCTAGTAGCCGCGCGCTATCCACTCGGCTAGGTGTGGCGCTTCGTCCCCGATGGTCGTCTTGTCGCCATGACCCGGATACACGATGGTGGCCGGGGGGAGGGAGAAGAGTCGCCTGGAGATCGAGGCAATGATGGTGTCGAAGTCAGAGAACTTACGCCCTGTGGCACCCGGGCCGCCCTGAAACAAGGTGTCTCCGCCGAAGAGGCTGCCGCCGCGTGCATCGTAGAGGCAGACTCCGCCCGGCGTATGGCCCGGGGTGTGAATGACTTCTAGAGAAACGCCCGCAACCTCGACATCCTCTCCTTCTTTCAGCGCGAAGTCCGGCGCGCGTTCCGGATAGACCTCGTCCCACAGCATCCTGTCATCGGGATGAAGCCCCACGGGCGCTCCGAGGGCGGAAGCCAGCTCGAGCGCCACATTGATGTGATCGTTGTGACCGTGTGTGCAGACGATGGACGTGGCGCGGCGAGATCCGACCTTCTCGATAATCGGCTCAGTCTCGTGGGCCGCGTCGACGACGATCACGTCCTCATCGTCACCGATTATCCAGATGTTGTCGTCCACATCAAGCTCGTCCCCGTCGAGAACGAACTTCCCGCTGGTGACTACAAGGTCGACTCGCAGGCTTCGCTCGATCACAGCCGCACAACCGAACGCAAGACTTCCCCTCGCTGCATCTTTGCAAAGGCTTCTTCCACTTCCTCGAGCGTGATCGTCTCGGATACGAACTTGCTTAGATCGAGGCGCCCCGAAAGGTGCAGGTCTATTAGTAGCGGAAAGTCGCGCGTGGGAAGACAGTCTCCGTACCACGAGGGTTTGAGCGCGCCCCCGCGCCCGAAGAACTCGATCATGCTCATCTCGTAAGTCATCTGAGGATCGGGAACTCCTACCTGCACGACAGTCCCGGCAAGATCGCGTGCCATGAAGGCCTGATCGAGCACCTCCGGCCTGCCGACCGCCTCGATGGCGACATCGACCCCGAACCCGCCACTTAGAGCTCTGATTGCCTCGACGGGGTCGGTGGCGGAAGCATCGACCGTGTCTGTGGCGCCAAACTCCTTCGCCCATTCGAGCTTGCGTGTGTCGATGTCGACCGCTATGACTTTGCGCGCCCCCGCGAGAGCAGCTCCTGCGATGGCCGCGTCACCGACGCCGCCGCAGCCGAACACCGCCACGGTGTCGCCGGGCTGGACGTCGGCTGTGTTGCGAGCTGCACCGTAACCCGCCATGACGCCGCAGCCGATGAGACCTGCCTCCTCGGCCCCGGCAGCAGGATCTACCTTGATCGCTTGACCCGCCGCAACCAGCGTCTTGGCGCAGAAAGCCCCGATGCCCAGCGCGGCGCTTAGAGGGGTGCCGTCCGCAAGGGTCATGGGCTGCTGCGCGTTACGGCTCGCGAAGCAATACCACGGCCTCCCCCGCCGGCACGAGCGACATTCGCCGCAAGGGGCCCGCCATGCGAGGACCACGAAGTCGCCCTCAGCCGCTTCCGTCACACCGTCTCCCACGGCTTCGACGGTCCCCGCGGCTTCGTGACCCAAGAGGAAGGGCCAGTCGTCGTTGACCGCCCCTTGCCTGTAATGCAGATCGGTGTGGCACACGCCGCAAGCCTGCACGTCGATGAGGACCTCGCCGGGACCGGGGTCTGGGACGAGGATCGTCTCGATGCTGACCGGCTCACCCTTGGCGTGTGCGACAACCCCGCGCACCTCGTGCGGCATCAAGCGCCTCCTAGATCGGCAATAACGTCGGTAGAACCAGGCTACCGGGCCGGGCAAGACCTGCATGCTTGAGGCCGCTCGAAGAGGGTAACGTTCGAAGCGTGATCGGACTACTTTTCACCTTGCTCGTCATCGGCGTCGTGGCCGGATATCTGGCGCGCCTTCTCGTGATGGGCCCCGACCCGATCGGCTTCTGGCGCACGGTGCTGCTCGGCATCGTCGGTTCGCTCATCAGCGGCATCCTTGCCAGTTTGATCTTCTACGGCAAGCTGATGATTGGCTTGAGCGGGCCGCTTGCTGCGGTGCCCGGGGCGATCATCGCCCTGCTGATCTACCGCAAGGTCAAGTTCGGCAGCATCATGCCCCCGCGTGACGTCCTCAGGGGGCACCGACCGCCGGACCCCCGCTCCTAGCAGCCTCAACCGGGCGCTGGGCACAAGCTCTCTGGAGACAACGCGAGACACATCTCGTTGAGCCCCGCTCTCTTAGCCGCTTCTTAGGCGACATTCAGCCTCGGTTCATGTTGCAGGCGCACACTTACTGCAGATGAAAACCGGCGGGCCTCGGTCCGCCATTCAAGGAGGCTGCAATGAGTCATCACGCAACGCCCACGGTCCCCCCGGCGCATCCGACACCCCCTCCGTCGGAGCAGCAACCCTCTCCTGCCCCCAAGCGCCGGGGGG
>JBBSGD010000131.1:0-3702 GCA_038254435.1 Actinomycetota bacterium | reverse complement strand
TGACCGTGGACTGACTCATAGCAGCAAGGGTAATCCGCCGTGCGGAGCTTGACTGAAGCTTCGAGGTCTTATGGAGACGAGCGACAGAACGCTTCCAGCTCGGCCGCTTCTTCCTCGAGCTCGCGCTTGGCCGAGCGGGCAGGGGCTCGAACGGATCGAGCTTGACCCGGCCCCCGACGAGCACCACATGCCCGCACCATGCCGTCGGACGAGGAACGTCTGGGGGCCACGCCTCCGCCTCCGCGTTCACGGGCGATGCACTGTCCTGGTGAAGCGCGGACGACAGCAGATGATAGTCGCTTGTAGTGACGAGGTGGAGCGTTTCGCGCATGAGCGTGGCTACTGAATTCGGCCCTTAGCGTGGCATACTCTCCCGACACGCTTAGGGGAGTCCACTGAGCTACTCGACACATTCCGGGAGGACAGAGATGGACATCGAGCAGTTCTACGCCCGAGATGAGCGCCGGCGCGACTCCGGTGAGGTAGAGCTCGGCGATTCGTGGACGAGCTCCGCGGAGCAGGGCATGCGGTTCGAGATCTCTTGGATTGAGGACACCAAGGAGGTCTATTCGATGCGTGAGCCGGTAGGCGGCGTGTTCGCAGATCCGCTCGGGGACGAGGTGGCAACGCCGGTCTCCGAGGGGAGCGTGCGTGTGGAGGTACTCGGGTCCATCGATACGAGAGCCGATCTGGACAGCCTCCTTGCGGGCTGGCAGGAGGCCATGAAGGTAGAGGACAGCATCTCGTGGGTGCGCGAGCGGCTCGAGACCCGCCGGCCGGACGAGCAGCTAGCCGCAGGAGCGACGGCGGCCGAGAAGGGTGAGGACCTGCCGCGGCGTGACTGACCGGGCGACTTGGACTTCAACCGTCTGCAGCTAACCGCGCTCCGTCTCGATCCCCACAACCTGCCGTACCCCCGCCCATTGGTTGGTGAGCGGGCAAGTCTGCGCACTGCTACGCGCTCAGCGCAAGGCGGGGGAAACTGGGAGTGTGCTTGGCAGCCTGAGCCGGAGACGACGCAATATGTTCGCCGGAGTCGCGGTTCTTCTGGCGGCCGGCGCCGGCGCGGCTTTGGTGGTTGCCGTGACCGGCTCGGACGCGCGGCCGGGTGGCCCAATCCCGGTGGTACTCGTGGCCGGGTACGGGGGGACGCCCGATTCGATCCGCAACCTCACGGCCCATGTTGCCTCGCAGCGGCGCAAGGTGGTGCCCGTAGCTTTGCCGAGCAGGGGCATAGGGCCCATCGAGGACTCGGCGCGTGTACTCGCGGACGCAGTGGATGCAACCGGCTCGGCGCGCGTCGACCTCGTCGGGTTTTCGGCCGGCGCCATCGTCGTGCGCGCCTATATTCAACATCTCGACGGAGCGCGACGGGCGCGTCACGTCGTCTTGTTGGGCGCCCCGAACCACGGAGCGAACCTCGCCTCTCTCGCCGCGTCCCTTGATCCATCACTGTGCTTCGGCGCGTGCGCCGATCTCACGCCTGGGTCCTCGCTTCTCGATCAGCTGAACAAAGACGATCCAACACCTTCGGGGCCCGACTATACGAGCATCTACAGCGCCGACGATCAAACGGTAGCGCCGCAGACTTCGCCGGTATTGACGGGTGCAGCCAATGTGCAAGTACAGGACGTCTGTCCCGGCGCGGTGACCTCGCACGGCGATCTCGTGAACCAACCGCTTCCGGTGGGGCTGGCTGTGGAGGCCCTCAGCGGCAGCCTCGATGTTTCGAGCCCCGGTGCATGTGCGAAGGCACAAAGAGAAGGCGATTGAGGTCTGGGTCAGCTGGTGATGTCCTTGGTGGTGAAGTTCGCCCATGCGGCCCCGAGGGCAACCAACAGATACACAGCCTGGATACCGAAGCCGCGCACGACATCGTGCCACAGGACGGGATTGCGAAATAGGTCAACGAACGCCAGCCAGTAATGCGTCGGCAGGTACGGCTGTACGGCCGAGGCGGCATCGATGAGATCGAGGACCTGTGACGTCACGAGTACTGCGAGCGCGCCGAGGGCAGCCGCCAGCGGCGAATCCGTGAGGGTGGAGAAGAAGATCGCGACGGTGCCTACTCCGAGCATCGAAAAGCCAACGTAGAGGACCGTGACCGCGGTGCGCCAGGTAGCGTCCTGCGCTCCGATGCTCTGCCCGGAGATGCTCGGTAGAGGCTTGATGCCGAACAGCCATGCCCCCGCCGCAAAGCCGACGGCCGCGACGATGAGCACCGCAAGGAACACGAATGCTGCCGATGCGGTGACCTTGGCGACTAGCAGCCGCGTGCGACTCACAGGACGCGCCAGCAGATAACGCAGGGTGCCGAAGTTAGCTTCGCCTGCGATCGAGTCGCCGGCGACCACGCTCACCGCCACGGGCAGAAACACGGGGAGGATCAAGGCGAGTGCTGCTGCAGGAAACAACGCGCCGTTGTGGAGCACTTGCGACAGGAAGGCCGGTCCCTGACCGGGACGGGGGCCGATGCCGGTGACGCGAAGGAAGGCAGCGACGATCAGCGGCAGCGCAGTCAACATCGCAATCGAAACCCACGTACGCGGTCGCGTCACGAGCTTGCGCAGCTCAACCGCGATCATCGACGTCCCTTCCGTCGGCGGTGAGACGCAAGAAGATGTCCTCCAGCGTGGCGCGCTCGATCGTCAGCTCGAGCACGCGTACCCCCGAGCACACGAGTAGCTCGTTTACGGCATCGGGAGACATGTTGCCGGGATCGAGTGCAAGTCTCTCGGTGGTGCGCTCCGTGATGTTTGGGCCCTCGGCGCGACGAAGCAGCGTCTCGGCCTTGTCGAGGTCGGGAGTGGTGATCCATAGCTGCCCGGTGGGGGCGAGAAGGCGCGCCACCTCGTCCTGAGCCACGAGCCGGCCCCGGTCCACGATCGCAGCCCGGTTGCAGATGGTCTCGACTTCGCTGAGGAGATGACTGGAGAGAAGGACCGTGACCCCATCGGAGGCGAGCTCTGCTATCAAGTCACGCATGCTGCGTGCCCCGTGGGGATCGAGTGGCGCTGTCGGTTCGTCCAAGACAAGCAGACGCGGGCGCCGCAACAATGCAGCCGCGAGTGCGAGTCGCTGACGCATCCCCGTCGAGTAGGCGCCGACCTTGAGCCTGCCGGAGTCCGCCAGCCCGACGCGCTCGAGAGCTTCATCAATGCGACTCTTGCGGTCTCGGCCCGAGTTGCTTCCTGCAGAGTCAACGAGGTCGAGGTTTGCCGGTCCCGAGCGATGAGGGTAGAAGCCGGGTCCCTCGATGAGAGCGCCCACCTTGCCGAGAACGAGCGAGGCGTCTCGCGGGATTCGGTGGCCGAACAACTCGATCGTGCCCGAGGTCGCGTAGACGAGTCCCAAGAGCATGCGCAGAGTAGTGGTCTTACCTGAGCCGTTGGGACCGAGGAAGCCAAAGACATCACCCTCGTTGACCGTGAGGTTCAGATCGGCGACTGCAAGACGGGGGCCGAAAGCCTTGGTGAGCCCTCGAGTGCTGATGATTGCAGTCGCGGTCACCCCGTGTGTGCTCCATGCCGCGCGAGCGAGGCAGCGAGATGCTCCAGTCGCGGGAGCGGGACTGTTCCGCCCAGCATGTAGGTGACGCCGTCCTCGGTAAAGATCAACCCGTTGAGAATGGGCGTCTGAGCCACACTTGCGGTTCCCCAGGAACGCTGGATGATCGGAAGCTTGTCGAACGAGGGGGTATAG
>JBBSGD010000130.1:0-3706 GCA_038254435.1 Actinomycetota bacterium | reverse complement strand
GGTAGATCGTCGGAGTCGGAAAGACCAGCGCGCTCGAGGCTACCGTCTTGTCGTCGAGCTTGTTGAGTATGTATCCGTGGGCGTCGGGCACCGGAGTTATGTAGTTGACCCAGTCTGCGATGAGCCCCGCGATGTTCGGCTTGTAAACGTAGTTCATCATCATGATGGCGTCGACCGGGTGTTGGGCTTTGGCCGGAATACACATGTTGTCGGTCCAGATGACTCCGCCCTCGTCCGGCACGATGAACTCGAGATCCGGAGACCCGGAGTTTTGCGCTTGGAAGATATCCCCCGACCATGCCATCGACAGATAGACCTCACCCGAAGACAGCGCTTTGATGTAGTTCTGCTCGTAGTACTGGCGCACGATCCCGGCGTTGCGTTGCTTGACGAGCAGGGCCGCCGCCTTCTTCCAGTCGTCGGGAGTAGAGGTCTCGGGGTTGACGCCCATCCCCACGAGCGTGAAGTTTGGAAGGTCCAGCGTGTCGCCAAACATTCCGACCTTACCCTTGAACTCGGGATCGAAGAGGTCCTTGAAGCTGGTGATCTTGCGTCCCGTCAGCTTGGGGTTGTAGCCGATGCCGGTGATGCCCGACTGCCACGCCACCGTGTACTTGTTGCCGGGGTCGTAGGTCGGGTCCTTGTAGGCGCTGCCGGCGTATTTGTTGAAGTCCTTGAGATAGCTGTGCTCGAGCGGCACCAAGTAGTTGAGGCGGATCAGCTTGGAGAGCGTGGGTCCGTTGGTGATGACGATGATGTCGTAGCCGGTGTCCTGCTCTGCCGCGAGAGAAGGCTGGATGGTGGCAAAGAAAGACTCGTTCTCGTTGATCGGCTCGGTGTAGTTGACCTTGATGCCGGTTTGCTTGCTGAACATCTCGAGCGAGGGGTGAACCACCTTTCCGTTCTTCTTCGCCTGGTCGATGTATAGCGGCCAGTTGGCAAAGTTGAGCTCGCCCTCTTTCTTGGCGCCGTCGAACACCGAGGACGCGCTCTGCTTGGTGGCTTTGGTCCCCGACACCCCGCACGCAGACAGCAAGGCAGAGAGACCGAGCGCGCCCGCGCCGGCACCGGCGTAGCGAAACATGTCGCGGCGCGACACGCGTGGCTGCGTCAGCCCGCGCAGCATAGCGTCGTCGAGCTTGTGGCTATCCTGCGAGTCACTCATGATTCCTCCCTAGGTGTTGCTTCGAGTTTCTCCCCCGTAACGGCAAAGGTGTGCTCCGGCTGCCACGTCAGCCTTACGCTGTCGCCCGTTCTCAGCGGAGCGTCGACGCCGATGTTCTGCTCGTAGACGATGAGGTGCTCCCCGCCGGGGCCCTCGATCGTGTACTGATGACTCACGCCGACGAAGGTGGCCACCTTCACCACGCCAGCTATCGAGTTGCCTGAGGTGGTCGGGCCGCCGCCGCGCTGCACGCGTATCTTTTCGGGTCGCACCCCAACCTTCGCCTTGGTGGCGGAGGGCTCGATCCGGTCCTCGGGAAGGTTGATTACCGTACCGTCGGCGAGCTTGACCGCGGCCATGCCGTTGGCGCGTTCCTTGACCTCTCCGTCGAGGAAGTTTGATGCACCGAGGAACCCGGCGACGAACTCCGTGGCCGGATGGTCGTACACGTCTTGAGGGTCCCCGATCTGCTCGACCCTGCCGTCGCGCATCACGGCGAGGCGGTTGGACATGGTCATCGCTTCTTCCTGGTCGTGCGTGACATAGATGAAGGTGATGCCGACCTCGGACTGAATCCTCTTCAGCTCCAGCTGCATGTGCTTGCGCAGCTTGAGGTCGAGCGCCCCGAGGGGCTCGTCGAGGAGCAGCACCTTGGGCCTGTTGACCAGAGCGCGTGCCAGGGCGATGCGTTGCTGCTGGCCGCCGGAGAGCTGCGATGGCTTGCGCTCTTGCAGCCCCGTCAACGCGACGAGCTCGAGGGATTCCGCGACGCGCCGCTTGACGTCTTGCTTTCCGGTCTTCTTGCGGCGCAGCCCGAAGGCGACGTTCTCGAAGACGTCGAGATGGGGAAAGAGCGCGTAGGACTGAAAGACCGTGTTGACGTCGCGCTTGTAGGGGGGAAGGCCGCCGACCTCGGCTCCGTCGAGGTAGACGTTTCCGCTGCTCGGCTCCTCGAACCCGCCGATCATGCGCAAGGTGGTCGTCTTGCCACATCCCGAGGGCCCGAGCAAAGAGAAGAATTCGCCCTCTTCGATGTGAAGCGAGACGTGATCTACGGCGACCGTGTCCCTGAAGACCTTGGCGATGGAGTCGAGCCGGACATCGGACATGAGACTACGAATCTATCCTCGGCCGCCGGCTAGTTGACAGAGCCATCGGCCCACTCGAGGGCCTCTACCAGCACGTCGAGGCCCCGGCTCAGGTCTTGCTCGGAGATCACGAGCGGGGCCAGAAGGCGGACTACGTTGTCGTAGGTTCCCGCTTTGAGCACGATTACGCCGTTCGTCAGGCAGCGCTGAAGGATCGCCGACGTGGCCTTCTTGGCGGGCTCCTTTGTGCCCTTGTCGGTCACGAGCTCGAGTCCGACCATCGGCCCCAGGCCGCGCACCTCGCCGACGATTGCGAGCTTCTCGGTGAGCGGGTCGAGTCGCCCGCGGATGAGTGCTCCCTGGTGCTCGGCGCGCGCGAGGAGATCGGTGTCGCTCAGCTCCGCGAGCACGGCCAGGGCGGCGGCGCAAGCGACGGGGTTGCCCCCGTAAGTCCCCCCGAGGCCTCCGACGTGGGGATGATCCATCACCTCGGCGCGGCCCGTGACGCCGGAGATCGGAAGCCCGGCCCCCAGCGACTTCGCGGTGGTCACCATGTCCGGCACCACCCCATAGTGCTCGATGGCGAACATCTTTCCGGTGCGGCCCATGCCGGACTGCACCTCGTCGTCCACGAACAGGATGTCGCGCTCGTCGCACACTTGCCTGAGCGCGGGCAGGTAATCGTCCGGCGCGACGACGAACCCCCCTTCGCCCTGCACGGGCTCGACTACCATGCACGCGACGTTGTCCGCGCCGATCTGCGAGTCGATCATGTCGGCAGCGAGGTCCGCGCAGGCTACTCCGCAGGTTGGATACTCAAGCCCGATTGGGCAGCGGTAGCAGTATGCGTAGGGGACGCGGTAGACCTCGGGTGCGAACGGACCGAAGCCGTGCCTGTAGGGCATCTCCTTGGCGGTCAGCGTCATGCCCAGGAGCGTCCGGCCGTGGAAAGCGTTGGTGAAGCCCACTACCGCGTCGCGCTCGGTGGTGTGCCGGGAGATCTTGACGGCGTTCTCGACCGCTTCGGCCCCCGAGTTCGCGAGCATCGTCTTCTTGGCGAAGTCCCCCGGCGTGACGGCATTGAGCGCCTCGGCCAGCTCGATGTAGCCGTCGTACATCGCGACGTGGAAGCACTCGTGCAGGTAGCGCTCGACCTGGGCGCGCACCGCCTCGAGCACTCTCGGGTTAGCGCGCCCCACGTTGAGCACCCCGAGGCCTCCCGCGAGGTCGATGAAGGTGTTGCCGTCGACATCGGTCACACTTGCCCCGGCGCCCGACTCGATGAAGAGTTGGGCGGTGTTGAACACTGCGCGGGGGACTGCCGCGTCGCGGCGCTTGATCAGCTCCGTCGAGTTGGGTCCGGGAACTGCGCCCCGAGTGTCGCCGGTCATCCCGCTTGCCCCCTGCTCGGCCCGATGGAACCCGATGTAATCGGGGTGGATCTTCGCCGGGC
>JBBSGD010000129.1:0-3751 GCA_038254435.1 Actinomycetota bacterium | reverse complement strand
TTTCCCGGGCCGCTGCGGACGCTCGTCCCTGCCATCCTCGCCGAGCTGCGACTTCGGGCGCCCGACTTGGAGGTCGCGACTCGCTACCTGCCCGCGCGCGACCAGATACGCGCTGTTGTCGACGGTCGTCTCGACCTCGCCCTGCTGCCTTCCCTACTGCCGTCGCGCGCTTCGCCGCCACTCGCGGAAAAGCTGATCGATCGCCAGTCGCTCGGCGTTGCGCTTCACGCTGGTCATCCGCTCGCCACGAAGCCCCGGCTCGAGCCGGGCGACCTGGCCGGCTTACCGCTGGTTTGGATGGCACGCGCGAGTGACCCCGAGCTGTACGACGCGGTCATGTCGGCGCTGACGGCGGCCGGGGCACGGCCGCGATCGCTGCTCGAGTCCTCGACACCGGAGTCGTCACTGTCGATCGTCGCGGCCGGTCTCGGCGTCTCGGTGAAGACCGACCAGGAGGTCGCGAACGCGGCGGCCGCAGGCGAGCAAGTCGTGTGGAAGCCGCTAGCCGGATTCGAGTTGGCGGTGCTGACGATCGCCGCCTGGGATCCGCGGCGGATCACGCCCGCTCTTCGCTCACTCCTCGAGGTGATCGATAGGCACTCGCTCGAGAAGCCCGGTGCATCGCTCGCGGGGCGATAAGGCTACGTTCTCGCTCGAGCGGGTCTTGGTCTTGGACACTCGGCCGCCTCCACTGTTCACTCCCTCAAGAGATCCACACACAACCTCGGGAGGAACTGATGAACGCCAACACGACCATCGGCTCGACGACAACGCTCGGCGCGATCGAGTTGTACAACGAAGTGCGTGGCGAGGGTGCAACGGTGCTCCTCGTCCCCGGCATCCCTGGGGACGCGGGCCAGTTCGCGTCTGTCGCCGACGAGGTCGCGAGGCAGTGCCGCGTCGTGACCTACGACCGGCGAGGCAACTCGCGTAGCCCACAGCCGGAGGGCTGGGATTCGACCTCCATCAAGGAGCAAGTGGATGACGCGGCGGGGCTGCTCGAGCTCCTCGACGCTTCACCGGCGCTCGTCTATGGAACGAGCGTGGGCGCGATCGTGGCGCTCGAGCTCGCCTTGGCTCGTCCCGATCTCGTCTCGGGCGTGGCACTGCACGAAATGCCGCTGTTCTCGATCCTGGCAGAACCTGGCCCCGTGGCGGCGGCAATTGGCGAGATCATCGAGCCTGCGTTTGCCCGCGGCGGTCCCGACGCGGCGCTGGAGGCGTTCCTTCGCTTCGCATTCGGCGATGCGATCGTCGACAAGCTCGAGCCGGAAGAGCGAGCGCGCATGCTCGGAAACGGCCGGGTGGCGATGACGATCGAGCTGCCGGTCTTCCAGCCCTACAGGCCCGACGAGGCGTCGCTGAGAACGCTTGCCTCCACCGCCTACGTTCTCCTGGGGAGCGAGCAAGGCCTACCTCTCTTCCACGAAGCCGCTGCCTGGTTGGCCGACGCGCTTGGAACCCAGGTCGTCGCTGCGCCAGGAGCCCATGGACCGCAGTTCGACCTCCCACGCGAGCTGGCGTCGACCATCGCGACGTTCACCCGGGAAGCCTAGAAGCTTGCGTGCGCTTCTCACTGTCGTCCCCGCGTCCGGCCACCTGCACCCGCTCTTACCTCTCGCGCATGCGATGCGAGAGCGTGGGCACGAAGTCATGGTGGCGACGGCGGAGGAATTTCGCAGACCGGTGGAGAGCGCACGGTTGCCGCTGGTACCCGCCGGGCTGAGCGAGCCCGCGATGGTGCGGGAAGCACGGCACCGCTTCCCGGAGGCGACGCTTGCCCAGCGGGGCATCTGGATGTTCGCCTGCGTCGCCGCGCCCGCGATGCTGCCCGAGCTTCTCGGCCACATCGAGCTGTACGCGCCCGATGTGATCGTCCACGAGGAAGGCGAGTGGGCCGGGCCGGTCGCGGCGAGGATCGCCGGGATCCCGTCCGTCGCGCACGGCTGGGGAAGCCCACTCTGGAGCGCGGACGAGCTGCAGCGAATCGACCACGCGGTCAGGCCGCTGTGGGAGAGCAACGGCGTCCAACCCGGCTCGCCGGCAGGGCTCTTCGACCATCTCTACCTCGATCCGTGCCCGCCGCCGCTGCAGGCCGCGCACGCGTCCAACATCGAGAAACGCCGCCGTATCCGCTTCGAGGCGTTCGACGGCGGCGGGCAGCTTCCGTCGTGGTTCGGCCAGCTCGGCCACCGGCCGGCGATCTACGTCACGCTCGGGACGGTCCCGATCTACAACCGTGCGCCCGAGCTGATCTCAACCATCATCGCCGCGCTGCGCGATCAAGACGTCGACGTCATCGTCACAGTTGGGGCGAACAACGACCCGACCGAATTCGCCCCGGCAGCCAACACGCGCGTGGAGCGTTACCTGCCGCAAGGCCGCATCCTCTCCGCCTGCTCGATAGCCGTCACGCACGGCGGCGCAGGCTCGACACTGGCCGCTCTGAGCTACGGACTTCCGATACTCCTACTGCCTCGCGGCGCAGCAAGCCAGCTGCGCCTGGCGAACACTTGTGTCGATGCCGGAGTAGGACGCTCGCTCGCTCCCGGCGAGATCTCGGTCCAGCGAGTCCTGGCCGACGTGCGCGAGCTCCTCGACCGTCCGTCCTACTCCAGAAACGCGGCCCGCCTTCGCGAAGGACTCCACGAGATTCCTTCCCCCGCCGACACGGTCAGCGTAATCGAGGACTTGGTCTACGGCGACGCCTGACCTCGGCTTGGGAACGGAAGCCGACGCCCGGACTCGAACCGGGGACCCCTTCATTACGAGTGAAGTGCTCTACCAGCTGAGCTACGTCGGCGAGGCCCCAACTGTAGCGGGATCGCGAGCAATCAACTCCCCGCCGAGAGCGTGTGTCAAGACTTTGCGTCAAGTAGACGCGTGGGACACCTCCCAGAGAGCCAAAGCTCGTCGCGATCTTCGCTTCGACCGCCTCGATCTCCGAGCGAACACGGCGGAAGGAGATGCTGACACGCCTCTCAGATCCCACACTTCGTGCTCGAGGTGCTGACCACTTACCATCATGGAGGTGAACTGAGCTAAGAGGGCGAGAGTACTAAGTTAGCCGCTCGGAACACCAGCTTGCTCCTCCTGAAGCGTGTGTGACTAGCGAATGTGGCAAGTTGCGCAGCCGAGCGCCTCGATCGCACCCAGGAGGTCGCCGGTTCGAGCCCGGCTAGCTCCACCTCATAAACGTGTCATTTCTGTCGCTCGATCGCCGGGGACGACGGCATTGGCAAGCGTTTTGGCAAGTTGAGTATCAACGGGCGCGGCGACCCCAGTCAGAGTCACGCGGCGGAGTCCCAAGCTTGCGGGAGTGCCTACCCCGTGACGAGAGGGCGATGCCCTCGTATCGCAGGTTGCGCGCTGCCTTGCTCCTCGTCGTGCTTGAACTTGGGTGACGATGACCTCGGTATCGGTCGGCGTGCCGTCTCAGTCAGAGTCGCGCGCCGGAGTCTCAACGTCGTCGAGTAGGTGTGCGAGCACGTGCATGTTCGCCACGTTGACCCTCAGAAACCCGTCCTTGCTGGGTGACGAGATCGACGCGCGTTACGGCGGGTGTTTCCGCTCTGCTCGCGGTGGGTAAACACTGGGGAGCATCCAGAGTGGGCTTTGAGCCCCGGCAACCGGCGGTCGCGCACGGTGCCCAGATGATGCGGCCCAGAGGGCAAACGCGACAACAGAGGAGGAAGAGGATGTCCCAGGTTACGGAGCTGGTGCTGCTTGGTGAGGAGCGGCGGCGTCTGCA
>JBBSGD010000128.1:0-3786 GCA_038254435.1 Actinomycetota bacterium | reverse complement strand
TTACGAGTGAGCCGCTCTGCCGACTGAGCTACCCCGGCCTGTTTCATGGCCTCTGACGTGCTCTTTTACCTCTCTAGCCCGCTTCCGCCGCCGAGCTACGTGTTCCGGAGCGACGAGCCGTTCCGGTTGGACGTCCGGCCCTGCTCGGGCCTGCCAAGTGACATCCCGCAAACGCCGGTCAGGCCGCGGTGGCACGAGAACCGAGTATGCAGAATTCGTTGCCCTCGGGATCGGCGAGCACAGCCCAGGACTGTTCGCCTTGGCCGACATCGGCGCGTGTCGCTCCGAGAGCAAGTAGGCGCTCGACCTCAGCGTCGCGATCATCCGGCCGGAAGTCGAGGTGTAGCCGATTCTTGTTCACTTTGGGATCGGGCACTCGCGCAAAGAGAAGTCCAGGCAAGCGCTCGGCACCCGGTCGAATCTCGAACTCATGTGGGTCTTCGTTCACCGCGACCCATCCAAGAGCGTCGCGCCACCAACGACCCAGCGATGCGGGGTCGTGCGCGTCGACAATCGTTTGCTCCCATTCAAGACTCACACGTCGATCGTAGCAGGGACGACCTGTCCCAGAGCGCCGGTTCTGCGTCCGAATCAGGATCTGGTGCCACTGATCAGTGTGGTCGGACTTCCCAGGCGGGCCGCTCGGGCGCATCGTTGTACACGACGATGTCGGCGAGATCGGTCGGGCGGACAGTGTCGAAGTAGCGCTGTTGGGAGGGCAGGTAACGGTTGCGGAAGCGTTGCTCGACCCTGGCGGCGGATCCCAACGGTGCCAGGTCACGGATGCGGGCGCGAGTGAGGGTCTCCTCGAACGCGGCGGACACGAAGATGCGCAGGTCCCACCGGTCGATCAGCTCCGGGCGCAGGAGGAACACGCCGTCGAAGAGGAGCACGGCGTCTGCGGCCGCCGTCGTGCTCGGCGGGGTCTGCCCGGTGTCCGTGTCGCGGTCGTAGACCGCCTGCTGGAACCTTCGGTCGCCGTCCGGCCCGAGCGGATCGAGCAGGACCCGGTGCAGCGCGTCGAAGTCGAAGCTGTCGCGGTAGCAACCTTCAGGCGAGTCCTCGCCGCGCCGATAACGCTGTGCCCGGGGCAAGAGGAAGCCTTCGATCGAGGAGCGGATGACCTCGCGGCCCCAGTTGCGCAGGACCACGGCGAGCTCGTCGGCCAGCGTGGTCTTGCCGGCGGCGGGCGGCCCGTCGACGGCGACCCGCACCGGGTGCGCGGTCGTGACGGACTCGATCGCCTCGGCCAGCCGACCAAGGAGCTTGTCGCGGGTGCCGTTGTCCATGGTTTCCCACCCTCCTCTGTGTCCGTATCGCGCGGGCGCCACCGAAGCCCATCACCACCGAAGCTAAAGGTGTAGCGGCCCTCGGTTCGGCAGTGATCGACGTAGGCGTTAGTTTCTAAGTAGTCTGAAATCAGTAGCTTGAAGACAGTCCTGGCTCTGCAAGATCTTCGCCGGACCCACCTAAATGCGATGTATGCGCAACTACGCGACTCGGGCCGTAGTGACGGCACTGGAGGCTTATCACCTAGAGGGAGGATCGAATGACGCGAGCGGTGGTCAAAGCGAGCCGGCCGTGGGAGCGGATAGTCGGATACTCCCGAGCGATTCGGGTGGGCCGCATTATCGAGGTAAGCGGTACCGCTGCGGCGGCGCCCGACGGCGAAATCCTGGCCCGCGGCGATGTCTACGGGCAAACCCGAGAATGCCTTCGCATTATCGGGGAGGCGCTTCAAGATCTGGGAGGCCGGTTCGAGGACGTCACGCGAACGCGCGTCTTCCTCAAGGATCCGTCGCGGTGGGAGGAGGCGGGGCGAGCCCACGGGGAGGTCTTCGGGGCGATCCTCCCGGCGACCACGTTCATCGGGGCAGCCGGATTCGTCGATCCGGAGATCCTCGTTGAGATAGAGGCGAGCGCCCTGCTGGCAGAAGTTGCTTGAGGTTCGGCCCGTGGGTCACCTGAGCCTTCACACCGAAGCGACATAGAGTTTCCACGCGCCGGGGAGGCCCTTGAGTTCGTGCGCTCCTCGATCTTCGAATCGAAGGCCGGACCCGGCCACCAGGTCCTTGACGGTTGAGGACACTAGGATCTCCCCCGACGAGGGCAGCGATCCGCGCCCCGGTGTGCACGGCGATCCCTCTGACCTTGTCCCCCGTCACCTCGCATTCTCCAGTGTGAACACCCGCTCGGATCTCGATCCTGAGCCCACGTAGAGCCTCAGCGATGGTCGAGGCGCACCGGATGGCCCGCGCCGGCCCATCGAACGTGGCCAGGAAGCCGTCGCCCGCGATGTCGATCTCGCGGCCACGGAACCGCGCCAGCTCCGCCCGGACGAGCGCGTTGTGATCCTCCAGGAGCTTCGCCCATCGTCGGTCGCCAAGTTCTGTCGCGCGCTTGGTCGAGCCCACGATGTCCGTGAATAGCACCGTGGTGAGTACCCGGTCGACCTCGGGAGCCGGGCGTGCCCCCGTGAGGAACTCCTGGACCTCACCAAGGAGTTCGTCCTGGTCACCCGTCCACGGCAGGTGGTCCTCCCCGGGAAGCTCAACGAACCGGGCCCCGGGGATCTGCTCGGCGATCCACCGTCCCTCCTCCACGTTCGCATCGAGATCGCCTGTCCGATGGAGGATCAGCGTGGGGACGCTGATGGTCGGGAGGACGTGGCGAACGTCGATCTTGGTATTCATCCGGAACAAGGCGGCAGCCGCCCCCGGGCTCGCACTTCTTCTGAAGTACGTGGCCAGTTGCCGCTTGAACGCGTCGTCGCGAGCGGCGCTCGGAGCGAGATGCTCGACGTCGGCGTCAACCCCCCAGTTTTGTTCAACGGTTTCGATGGTCTTAGCCCGCTCCTCCAGGGTCGGCGCCCAGGGGTAGTCGGGGCTCCATACGCGCTTGGCGAAGATGCCTGCGGTGGCGAGGGCAAGGGTGCGCCCGGGATACGTCGCGGCGAAGAGGACCGATAGGTTGCCCCCTTCCGAGTGGCTGAACAGGGCAGCTCGCTCCGAGCCTGCCGCATCGAGCACCGCGACGACGTCCTCCATCCGCTCCTCGAGGGTGGGGAGCTCCTCTGGCGGCACGCGATCGGAGAGGCCCGTTCCGCGTTTGTCGAACAGGATCAGTCGCGAGAAAGATGCCAGCCGAGACAGGAACCGACCGAGGAGCGGCTCTTCCCAGGCCAATTCGATGTTGGACACCCACCCGGGGACCCACAAAAGATCGAAGTGGCCTTCGCCCACGATCTGATAGGCGATGTTGTACGGGCCGCTCTTCGTGTAGCAGGTCTGGGGAGGCATGCTCGCGAGTGTGAGAGTTTCGCTCCGAGATCACAAGGTAAGCGCCGCGTATTCGGGATCGACGAGTTGCTCGAGCTGTTCACGTGACAGCGCCTCGTGGGCGGTCCTGGCAGAGTCGAGCGTTCAAGGCGAAGTGGCTTACCGTCTCGATGTTGGGACAATCCGCCAATAACAGCTTCGCACCTCCAGTTCGCACTTTTCATCAGGTAGGGCAATCAGCGTCGCCGGCCTCGACCATCCTCTTTGAAGGTTGTAGTCCCTACAGCCCACGTACTGATCGATCGTTCCTACCAGCGGATAACGAAGACGTAGTGGGGCTCACCGGTCCCACCACAGGGTCGCCACGGAGCGGGAGCCTATGGGCCGGCGGTCACCCAGCAGACGGTCGATCTCTTCGTCCCGCTCCTGGGGGAGACACAGTCGTCGCCGCACGAACGCCACAACCTCCGACCGGTTCGCGTTAGTGACGCGCTCGGGCCGGGTCCAC
>JBBSGD010000127.1:0-3786 GCA_038254435.1 Actinomycetota bacterium | reverse complement strand
TGACGGGCGCGGCAGCGCTTGCCTTCTACTACCTGAACCACCGCGACCGCGTGGGCGTGGTCGGCTTCGGAGGTGTGCTGCAGTGGCTCTCTGGGTCGATGGGTCGAAGGCACTTCTACCGCATCGTTGACTACCTGCTAGGGATGCGCGCAACAACCAGCTACGCATGGAAGGACCTAGACACCCTGCCGCCAAGGATCCTGCCCTCCGGGTCTCTGGTCTTCGCATTCACGCCCATGGTCGACGAGCGGGTGCTCAGAGTCATTACCGATCTCGCCGCGCGCGGGTTCCCCACTGTTGTGATCGACACGCTGCCCGTCGACTCCATCGAGCCGGGGCGATCCCCGGAGCAACGGCTCGCCCACCGCGTCTGGCATCTGCACCGGGACGCCCTTGCCTACGAGTTGCGCAGCATGGGGCTGCCCGTCATCGAGTGGACGGGCGACGAGGCGCTCCAAGTCGTGCTGGCAGCCCTTGTGCAGTCGCGGCGTCCTATCCGGGTGCGATCGATGTGAGGGGCGTGCCACGAGCTGCGGCCACGGCTCTCGGAGCGTGCCTTCTCGCCTACCCGGCCGCGTTGCGGGGTTGGACCCCCTTCGTACTGTGCCTGAGCGCGCCCGGACTGATCGCCTGCATCGCCGGCGCGACCTCTTACCGATCGTGGCTTGCCGCCCTGGCCACGGTGTTGTTGGGTTCCGCCTATGTCGTGACCTTGCTTGCAGGCGGCATCATCGACCCGCTCGCTCCCCTCATGGGACTCGGCCTACTCGTTCTGATGACGCTCATCGAAGTGGGGGGTGGAGGGAGCGCCAACGGCTCGGTGCTACGGAGCGCTCGCTTCGTGCTGACCACAGGGGGGACGGGTGTGGTGGCCGGAGAGGCCGGCCTCTTGCTCTCTGGAGCCCTCGGGCCCGCCACCGCCCCATGGTTATCCGTGCTCGGAGCCGCCTGTGGGCTAGCCGCGCTCGGCCTCGGCGTGGTGCTTGCCACTCGTGCCGTCTCCAACACTTAGGCGGGCACCCGATCGAGCTGCGAATACGCGCTCTGCCGCGTCCAGCAGCCGAGCCGCTTCGTCGAGCTGCTCGTTCCTCGACGCTTGTCGTTCCTCTGTCTCCGCTATCCTGGCCCCTGCGCGGTCCACCGCGTCGAGCAACCCGTGACGCAACCCCTCCGCCGCCTGCGCGAGCTGCACGGCCGAGCGGCGCGACCGCTCCGTCAGCGTCTCGGAGAGACGGCCCCGGCGTTTGCCGAAATACATGTTGATCTCCTCCGCGGCCTCGGCCGCGGCGCGGTCAATGGCCTTCCCGGCTCCCCTCGCTCCGAGCAGGCGCCAACCGATGCCGCGGGCCTGGTCGTACAAGCCAACCGAGCGAACGTATGTGAACGCGGTTCCCGGAACCTCATCGGCCTCCGCTTGCAGTTGGAAGGTGGGCAGCGCTACTTCGAAGATGCCGGCGACGTCGTCGGTGAACCTCGCCAGCCGTGAGGCGACTCGGTCCGTGGAGCTCTCAACCGTGCGGCGGTAATCGCCGAGCGCGGCGCGCTCGGCGGCCTCGGCGAGCACCCGTCCCTCGGCGGCGAGAAGCGCGACCCTCTCCGATCTCAGAGTCTCGAGCAGGTGGGGCTCTTGCCGGCCGGCCAGCTCGGTCCCCCGGCGGCGCGTCTCGGCGACGATCACATCTCGCACCTGGGGCAGAGCGCGCTCGATCTCACGGTCGAAACGGGCTAGCGCGTTGCGGACCGCGCCGAGGATCAGCGTTCGTTCCCCTGAGACGTCATGGTCAAGAGCTGTGGCACCCGCTTGCATGCGTTCGCGTCGTTCCACCAGGTCCGTCAGGGAGAAACCTGCGGCCCTCCGCTCCAGCTCCACCGAGCGACGCAGGGCCGCGCCTGTTCGTGCTCCGGAGAGGGCCACCGATGAGACGAGGGTCTCGGCTCTGCGATCCTCCAGGAAGGCGTTGAAGTTCGCGAGAAAACGCTCGAGCGCCGCCGGATCACCGACATTTCGACGTGCGCTCAGCGCATAGACGCGCCCATCCCATGATGGAGCTCGACGCGCCACGACCTCCCTGGTGAACCGAACGGTTCGCTCTCGGTCTGGATCGCTGAGGTAATCCGCCTTGTTGAGCACCACGAAGAGAGCCGCGGCATGTTCGAGGATACGATCAAGGAAGGCCACCTCGGCCGACGAGATCGGTGGATCGGCAGATAGCACAAGGATCGCGGCATCGAGCCTGGGGAGATAGCGGTGGGTCGAGTGTGTCTCATGCTCGAGGACGGAACCCACCCCCGGTGTGTCTACGAGCCTTGTGCCGTAGGGCAGAGCGCCGGAGGGTAGCCGCAAGGTCACGCTCTCGACTCGGAGATGGTTGCCGGGGTTGGCATCTTCCGAGATGTAATGTGCCGCGCTCTCAAACGGGTGCATCTCAGATCTGCCGTCCTCGAAGTCAACGACACAGCCGTCCTCCCCGTCCTCGATGAAGGTCGGCACACCGGTGAGCGGAAGTGCTCCCACCGGCGCCACGTCCCGACCGATGAGGGCATTCACCAACGAGGACTTCCCGCGTTTCGGCTCACCCACCACGGCGACTTCGAGCGTCGACTCGGCCAGCCGTTTCATCAGAGATTGAGTAAAGCCTACCTCCTCGTCTCTGCCGGACAGCTCGGCTGTCTTCTCCATCCACTCAAGGGCGCACCTCACCTCCTGGTCAGGGGACGCACCTGATGGGTTCGCCGTCATGGGCCCCCTCCCGTCCAGACCTCGACGCGCTCGGCGGTCACCGTGAGACCGGCGAGCAGGTCTGAGGCGTCCTCCAAGAAATCGTTGATGCGCTCGGGAGAGTCGACGATCTCGACCACCACGGGGAGATCCTCGGACAGGCGAAGGAGACGCACGGTATGTAAATGCCCAGCCTCGCCGAACCCTTCGATGCCTCTGAGCACCGTGGCGCCGGCAAGGCCGACGGCCTTCGCTTCCCGTACGATCCGCTCGTAACGCGGCCGGCGCTGGGAGCGGTCGAGCTCACCCAGGAAGATGCGCACGAGCTTTCCTTCGGTGATCGATCCCATGAGCTACTCCTAGCTCAAGGCCGCCACTACGGCGATTACCGACATCAGCGCGATCACGAAGCACAGGACGGTCAGAACCTGCAGAGCCTGCGTTGCGATTGGGGTGAGCACCACCGACGACCACCTCCACGAGCGTCGCTTCATCTCGTAGAGGCCATCAGCCCTTAGCGGGCGGTTCGGGCGTGTCCCAGCCGGAGCCTCATCCGGCGCCGACATTTATAACAGACGGTCGTCGGCGCCAAGCAAGCATTTCCGGCTGTCCGAGCCGCTGTTGGCATAAGCTCACACCGCGCGATGAGGCTCGCGCGACTAACCGCCCCCCGGGCTGATGGCCTCTGGTCAAAGCGGATGGCTAGGGAGCAATAGCGATGGAAAGCGTGGGGCGGACGAAGGCGACCGGAGTACGCAACTTGCCGAGTGGGTGCATGCGTACATGTGTGCGCGCCGATCACCCACTCATCGAATCCACCTGTCTTCTCCCGTTGCCATGACCTGGCCACTGCAACCCGACGAGTGCCCCCAATGCCACTACTTCGCAAGTTTCGAAGACCACCTCCCACCCGACGAGGAGCGGTATGGGCTTCCCTCGGTTTGACGGACATCCACCAAGTGGGCAGCGGCCCCAGAGAGGATGTCTTTCATGGAAAAAAGAGAGCAACGTCCGAGACGCTCCTTCACGCCGGAGTTCAAGGCTGAGGTCGTCGAGCTGTGCCGGGC
>JBBSGD010000126.1:0-3816 GCA_038254435.1 Actinomycetota bacterium | reverse complement strand
CGACAGATAGAGGATCTTGCCGACGCGGCCAACCGCCTCGACCTTGGCTCCTTCGAGCAAATCGCTGAACTCCTTGCGGCGCCCATGGCGTGGCACTACCTTCATGGCGTTCCTGCCGGGCCGGACCTCCGCGTCCTTGATGCGGCGGCCCATGACCTCTTTTTCGAGATCGCGCCGGACGATCTCTATCTCAGGAAGCTCGGGCACCGCGTCCCCCCTCGTCGAGAATGTCGGCGCGCGCCGTCGTAGCGGCCGGTACGAGACGCCCGAGGGCAGCGGCGGCGGCCTTCTGCTCGGCTTCCTTCTTGCTCCGGCCCGCACCCTCGCCGCACAGGTCGGCGGCGATGTAGACCTGGGCCGTGAAGCGCTTGTCGTGATCGGGCCCGCTGGAGGCCAGGCGATAGCTGGGCAAGACTCCCGTATCGCGCACCGCGATCTCCTGCAGCGCCGTCTTGGCGTCGTAGCGCGAGCCGGCCTCCAGCGCGGCGCGTACACGCGGCACAAAGAGCGGCAGGAGCGAGGCACGAACTGCCTCGATGCCCCTCTCGATGTAGACGGCGCCGATCACCGCTTCGAGGGTGTCGGCCAGAAGGGATGCCTTGAAGCGGCCCCCAGACGCTTCCTCACCCTTGCCAAGGCGCAGCCACGGCCCGAGTTCGAGCGCCGCAGCGATCTCCGCCAGGGCATTGGAGTTCACCACCGAGGCACGCAGACGTGCGAGGTCACCCTCGGGCAAGTCTCGATACTCCTTGTAGAGGAAGTCGGTGACGACGGCACCGAGGATCGCGTCCCCGAGGAACTCGAGCCGCTCGTTGTGCTCGCCCGGGTCGGGCTGCTCGAAAGCGTGAGAGCGATGCGTGAGCGCCAGCTCGTAGAGCGGGCCGCCTTCCTCAGGCACGCCAAGATCGGCGAGACCCACACGCCCTCCTATTCTGTCTCGACGGCTTGGCGGCCGGCGTAGTACCCGCAGTTCGGGCACACCCTGTGCGGCAGCTTGGGCTGGCGGCACTGGGGACAGGACGAGTAAGTGGGGGCAGTTGCCTTCCAGTGCGCTCGGCGCATGCGCATCTTCGAGCGCGTCTTGCGCCTCTTGGGTACCGCCATTGGTCCTCCCTAGGTCTCCAGCTTGGCGCGCAAGGCCGCAAGCGGCGCCCAACGCGGATCCATGTCTTGCTCGGCACAGTCACATGAGCTCTCGTTGAGATCGATTCCGCAGGTCGCGCAGAGCCCCTTGCAGCCTTGCGAACATACGGGGTTGAGCGGCAGAGCCAGGGCGCAGGCGTCCCGCAGCATCTGCTCGAGATGGATCTCGAGCCCCTCGATCCGATAGGCGTCCCCATCCCCTGTCACCTCGTGCCTGGGTCCCCCGAAGAGCTCGCATAGCTCGAGCTCGACCGGGACCGCAAGCGGCCTCAGGCAGCGCGCGCACGTCGCCGTGGCCCTGCCCTTCACCGCGCCCGTGACGAGCACCCCCTCGACCACGCTCTCGGCCCGCAGCTGCGCCGTGACGGGCCGATCACCCAGGCGTGCGAGACCCGTGGCCACGCCGGGCAGGGGCGCAGTCACCTCGAAGTCTCGGTATTCCCCGGGGCGACCGAGGATCCCGGCCACCGAATAGATCAAACCCTGCAAGAGCGCGTCCTCTTCAACTCTGAAATCAGTGTGGAGGTGGCGCGGCCCAGCGCGCGCCCAACCCGGCAAGTCTAGCAGAGAAGGCCTTTTTCCCAGGTTATGGGGGCAGGGCGAGCCTCTAGCGAGTGAATTCCGCCGCGTCGAAGGGCCTATCGTCGCCCTGGGCGAAGTCCTTTTCGCCCTCGGCCGGCAGCGGCGCGATAACCGCGCGCTCGCCCTGGAGCTGCTGGCGCCCCCTCACGACCGTGGACATCGTCTTGTCGAGCAGGATCTCGAAGGCTGCGAGCTTTTGGTCGATGTAGTCCTCCGCCTCCGCCTGCATGCGCCCGGCCCGTTCCTTGGCCTCGTCCACGACGCGCTCTCCCTCGCGCTCGGCCGCGTGCACTATCTCGGTGCGCGAGAGCAGCCGGTCACGCTGCTCGCGCGCCTCGATGAGGATCCGCTCGGACTCCTTGCGGGCCCGGGCGATGTGCTCGTCCTTGTCACGCGTCATCCAGCGGGCCTGGCGGATCTCGTCGGGAACCTCCTCCTTGAGCTGGTGGAGGAGCTCGAGGACCTCTTCCCGGTTGACCACCGCGCTAGAGGACAAAGGCACCGCCTTGGCCTCCTCGATGAGCACTTGCAGCTCCTCGATCCGCTCGATGAGGTCCATTGCCGCCTGCCTTTCTCACGTGAAGCCCGCCCGAGCGGGTGGAATGTGTCCTGATCGGTGACCCATCTCCGGCGCACTGCGGCGCCGCCGCCGAGAGCGATTCTCGCGCCGATGTCAAAGGGGTGTCACGCTCGCTCGAAGCGCTCCGCCAGCGCCGTGGCCACCACCGGCGGGACGAGCCCCCCGACGGCCCCCCCGTGCCTCGCGACCTCCTTGACGAGGCTCGACGAAAGAAATGCCCACGCAGGCTTAGCGGTGACGAACATGGTGTCGAGCCCGGGTGCGAGGGCCTGGTTCATCTGCGCCATTTGAAGCTCATACTCGAAGTCCGAGACCGCCCGCAGGCCCTTGACGATTACCGAGATGCCCCGGTCTTTCGCGAAGTCGACGAGCAGGCCGCCGAACGAAGTGATGGCGACATTGTCGAGGTGAGCGAGCACGCTGCGCAGCATTTCGGTGCGCTGCTCGAGGCTGAACAGTGGGTTCTTGGATGGATTGGCAATGACGGCCACAGACACTTGTTCGAAATACCGTGACGCGCGCTCTATGACGTCGATGTGGCCGTTGGTAGGAGGGTCGAAGGAGCCGGGACACAGCACCTTGGGCATCTAGCCGTCCTCTTGCTCGTGCGAGTACACGAAGACCTGTGACTGCCCGTACTCACGGTGCCACTGGAGCTCCAGGCCGAGCGGCTCGACCGGCTTCTCCTTGGTCGGCCGGTGCACGACTATACGCCCGTCGTCCGCCAGGTAGCCGCCCATGACCAGCTCTTCCAGCACGCCCCGCACCGAGGCCGCCGGTGTCGAATAGGGGGGGTCGACGAAGATCAAGTCGACTCGTCCGATGCTGCGCTGATCGAGGATGTGGTTGACGTCGGTCCACATCACCTCGGCCTGACCCGCCAGCTCGGTAACCTCGATGTTCTGCTCGAGGCGCATGACTGCGTCGCGCGCGCTCTCGACGAAGACCGCGCGCTCCGCCCCACGCGACAGCGCCTCGATCCCAAGGGAGCCCGATCCTGCGAACAGATCGAGGATGGCGAGGCCGTCACAGTCCCCGAGCGACGAGAACAGGGACTCTTTCATGCGGTCGGTCATGGGCCGGGTGCCCGTCGTGGGGGACTTCAAACGCCGTCCCTTGGCCTTGCCTGCAATCACACGCATCCTGTGACGGTAAACGAACCTGCCCTTCCTGCACCAGCCCCGGCGCCTGGGGCGCCTCAGCCGGACTGCACAACGTCCAGGGCCTCCTCCGAAAAGCGCGCCTGCATCTCGCGCGCAAGGGCGATGTTCTCGTACGCCCCGAGGGTCGGATCCTCGTCGAGAATCCGCACTGCAAGGTCACGCGCGAGCTTGACGACGTCTTGGTTTTCGAGGACGCGCGCCATCTTAAGCTGCGGGAGCCCAGACTGGCGAGCGCCGAAGAGCTGGCCTTCACCTCGCTGCTTGAGATCGGTCAGCGCCAGCTTGAAGCCATCGCGCGTCGCGACCACTGCGTCGAGCCGCTCGCGCGCGAGGCGGACGGCGGGTTCG
>JBBSGD010000125.1:0-3893 GCA_038254435.1 Actinomycetota bacterium | reverse complement strand
CTAGCAGGTAGTCAACGATGCGGTAGAAGTGCCTTCGACCCATCGACCCAGAGAGCCACTGCAGCACACCTCCGAAGCCGACCACGCCCACGCGGTCGCGGTGGTTCAGGTAGTAGAAGGCAAGCGCTGCCGCGCCCGTCACCGTCTTATCCAGGTTGCCGTGCCCGTAGGGGCCCAGATCGTCGAAGGTGTCGAGGAACAGCACGATGTCGGAGTTGCGCTCGGGATGGAACGCGTTTACATGGAGGTCGCGCCGGCGCGAGCTGACGCGCCAGTTGATTCGTCTCGTACCGAAGCTGGGCGAGTACGGTTGGATCGTCGCGAACTCGATCCCCTCGCCGGATTGGCGGGCGACGTACTCACCCGAGAAAACCTGCGTGCGCGGGGGGCGGACTCCGCGGCGCACGCTTCCCACTTTCGGATAGACGCGCACGTTCGCCCGAGCCTCGATCGACGCGCGCTGTTCGATGAAGCCGCCGGGGGAACGCTGCGTGACGATGATGGGGCCAAGCTCCACGTTTCCCCATCTAAGCGCGACGAGCGGGACGGTGACCGACCTCGACGCTCCTGCCGGCAGATCCATCGCGCCCAAACCCTGCCCTTCGGCCACCAGCTCACGCGGAAGGAGCAACCGCGCAGTCACCCCCTCGATCGCGTCCGTGGCGCTGAGGCGGACGGTGGCGGCGACCCGCTCACCCTGTGCGCATCTCGCCGGCTCGACGCCGATCTCGGCGGCGATTGCGGGCAGCGGCGGAACGAGAACCCCGGCGATGAGCGCTACCGCGAAGGGGGCCACGAGCGCTACGATGTCGGCGCGCCGCGTAGCAAGACCGATCAGTAGCCCCGCTCCCGCCACGGTGGCCACCCAGGACGACTTCGCCGTAAGGAACGATCGCATCACTCCCGCTCGTGGTTCAAAGGCTGGGGCACCTGGTGCTCGAGCTCACGGGCGCTCGGAGCGGGAAGCTCGTCCAGGATGGCGGCCACGACCTCGTCGCCTCCCACGCGCCTGACCCACAACTCAGGGCGCAAGGTCAGACGATGGGCGAGCGCCGGAACGGCGACGGCCTTCACGTCCTCAGGGGTAACGAAGTCCCGTCCTCGCAGCAAGGCCCAAGAGCGCGCCAGCTTCAAGGTCGCCAATGCGCCGCGTGGGCTCGCGCCAACGTCCACGTCCCCGTGCGATCGCGTCGCCTCTACGAGGTCGACGATGTAATAGCCGATCTTCTCGTCGACCTCGACCTCCTCCACGGTCCTCTGCATCTGGAGGAGCCGCTCGGTGTCGACGACTGCCCGCAACTCGATCTCTTCGGCTTTGCGCTCGATACGCCGCAGGAGGATCTCCCACTGCTCATCTCGTTGTGGATACCCGACTGTCACCCGGGCGATGAAGCGGTCGAGCTGCGCCTCGGGCAGCGGATAGGTTCCTTCGAACTCGATCGGATTCTCGGTGGCGATGACGATGAAGGGGTCATCGAGTTGGTAGGTCGAGTCCTCGACGGTGATCTGCTGTTCCTGCATGGCTTCGAGAAGTGCTGCCTGGGTCTTCGGCGGAGCCCGGTTTATCTCGTCTCCCAGAACGAGATTCGCGAACAAGGGGCCACGCCGGAAGTCGAATTGGCTGCGCCTTTGGTCGTACACGAAGGAGCCGGTAATGTCGGCGGGAAGCAGGTCGGGGGTGAACTGAACGCGGCCGAAAGTCAGTCCGAGCGTACTGGCGAAAGAGCGCGCCATCAGCGTCTTGGCAAGCCCCGGGTAGTCCTCTACCAGCACATGGCCGCGCGCCAGGATTGAGGCGAGAACCAGCTCTGAGACATCCCGCTTGCCGACGATCGCTCGTCCCACCTCGTCCAGCACACCCCCGGCGCATCGCCGCGCTTCTTCGAGCGTCATCATCTGAGCTCCTCTATCGAGTCGACGATCGCCTCTAGGTCCGCGGTGCGGATTGCGCGTCCGCCTCCCTCTGGCCAGCCATCGGCTTCTGTAACCCAGCTCAGGTGCCTGGGGATGTACCTGTCCTCATCGACCGCCGGATCATCGATGTCTACTCCCCGAACTTCCAGCAGCCGATGGCGTATGAGCCGGCGAAGAGTAGGCCGAAGCTGGTACCGGAAGTCCCGGGCGTCGTAGGCGGTCCAGCCAAAGAGAGTCTCGAAGCGAGCGAGATCCCCCGGCCGGCGGGAAGGAGACGCAACATCACGGTTCCCCTCGTCGTGAGTTTGCCCGAGCCGACGCAATTCTCCGAGTCCGTTGAGAAGAAGGCTGCCCGTCGCCACGAGGGTTGCCACGATGATCACTGTCCCTGAGGCGTCAGGGATGAAACGCGCGGTGACGAGTGCAAGGACCGCAACCGTTCCTGCAGTTGCGACGCTACGCTTTAGCAATCTCATCTCTTCGTCTCGATGTCGGATCTCACCGCACGCAGAGCGCGCAGAGCATCAGAGCGCGTGGCCTCGCCGATCGCGCGAGAGCTGAACATGGCGGCCTCGAAGATCGTTGTCAGGCGCCGAGCACTTGAGGCGGCTCCCCCGAGTCGCTCCAGCATGCGATTAAGCAGCTCGAACGGCGTATCGGCGGCCCGCCGGGCCGTGCCTGAGAACTCGGCGGCTCGTTCCATGTGGCGGTAGCAAGCTATGACTGCCAGTCGCGGGTCTCTGATCGAATCCAGGTCCTCCTCGCCCGCATCTAGCTCGCTCGTCAGGGCTTCGGGCGCGGAACCATCGTCGAAAACCACGTAGGCGCTACCTCTTTTCCAAGCGACGAGGGCGAGCGCGACGAGGGCGAGGCTGGCGCCGACGATCGTGACGATCGGCCAGGAGATGACGTGGTGAGCGACATTCGCACTGCCGGGAAGCGTTCCATGGCCCGGTGTTCCACCACGCGGGACCGACGACGGCTGACGACCATGGCCCCGTGCGAAGAGCATCGCCACGACCAATCCAACCACGGGTGCGAGCGCCATCGTTGCAAGGCCGATCTGCTTCAGTGTCGAGATGTGTTCGCGCTCGATCGTGTAGTCGTCGTTGGGGTTCCGTTTGACCCTCCTCCAGGAGAACAGGTAAAGGAGGTAGGCAGCCGCCGTCACACCGACAATGGCTATGGTCACGGCAAGGGCACCGGCAAGAACCGACGGCAACGAGAAGAGCGCGAAGGTGTTGTGCGTCTCGCTTCCTGGAGAAGAGCCCTGGGTCGCCAGGGCGGTAGCTACACCCCACAGCACGGCGGTGCAGAGGATCGCCGCCCCGGCCCGTGGGTCCTTCCGGAGCCTCCGCCGTTCCCGCTCTGCTTCGCTCGCCATTCACGTCCCTTCTACACGCCGGCCGCGACCGTCCCACCTAGATCCGGTAGGAGCCATCAGTGCCCAGCGCACACGAAAGGCGAGCTCCATCGCCGTGTAGCGGGTGCCATCCTAGCCCGCGGTTCTGACGGGGTCATTGTGATCTTCATCGATCGAGAAGGGCCGGCCTGTTTGAGCCGGCCCTTCTCTTGTGCGCCTTACTGAGGCGCGCCGTGCCTCGTCGCCAGCCGCGTAGTCGGGGCCGCCTACCTAAAACACCGGGTTGGACTTCACCGACGAGCAGCTCGGAGCCGTGCACGAGGGTGACTCGTACACGCTCAAGGCTCGCGGGCGTGAGACTGTCTCAAGAGTCCGCGGATAGTCCGCGAGAAGCTCAAACATGCCCCCTAACAACGCGAAAAGCTGCTGAATGACTTGGTACCGCAATCCGGCCGCTGACCTGACCTGACCTGACCTGACCTGACCTTCTTAGGCTTCTATGTCAAGAGAAACACCGCTTGGTCGGCAACGAGTCGCTTGTAGACGACTCTCGCAAGGTGCCTCTTGAGGCATCTCATGGCGTCCTTGTGGCTCTTGCCGGCCATACGTTTCCTCT
>JBBSGD010000124.1:0-3956 GCA_038254435.1 Actinomycetota bacterium | reverse complement strand
GGCCCGTGTCTGTTCGATCGCGTTACCCCCCAGATGTCGATCTACCGTGAGGAGATCTTCGGCCCGGTCCTCGTGATGCTGCGCACGGCCACCTTCGAAGAGGCCATCGAGCTCCTCAACCACAACCCCTACGGGAACGGCACCGCAGTGTTCACCAACGACGGGGGCGCAGCCCGCAGGTTCCAGCACGACGTCGAGGTGGGCATGGTCGGCATCAACGTGCCGATCCCGGTGCCCATGGCCTTTTACTCCTTTGGCGGGTGGGGCTCGTCGCTGTTCGGAGACTCGAACGTGCACGGGATGGAGGGTGTCCGCTTTTACACGAGGACCAAGACCGTGACGGCGCGGTGGCCCGATCCAGAACAGCGGGGCGTCGATCTGGGGTTCCCGCAGAACAGATAGCCCGGTCACCCGGCCTCTTGCACTATCGAACATATGTTCTATAGTCGCGCTTATGGATGACACGGCCCCCGGTAAGGGTCCGGTCCAGGAGGTGATCGCCGGCGTCATCGCACGCCGCACCTTCGACACGCCGCACTTCAGGGGAATCGAGTTCATCGAGGTCGAGGCTAAGTCCATCCTCAACCACGTGAGCGGGGGGTACCTGCCCTTTAACTGGACGCTAAACCCCTACCGGGGATGCACGCACGCGTGCTCTTACTGTCTGGGGGGAGAGACCCCCATTCTCATGGGGGACGGCCACACCCGGGCCCTGGCGGAGGTTCGCACCGGGGACCTCGTCTACGGGACGGTTCGCGCGGGTTCGCAGCGACGCTACGAGGTCACACCCGTCCTCGATCACTGGTCGACCGTAAGGCCTGCCTATCGCGTGACCCTGCAGGACGGGACGTCCCTGATCGCCAGCGGGGATCACCGGCTCCTCAGCGACGAGGGCTGGAAGCACGTCACGGGGGCGCGCGAAGGTCCCCTCGCGCGGGCGCACCTGATCATCGACGACACTCTCGTGGGCACCGGAAGGTTTGCAGACGACCCCAAACCCTCCCCCGACTACAAGCGGGGGTACTTGTGCGGCCTCGTGCGAGGAGGCGGCTCCCCCGCGTCCCACTCCGGTGGGCGCGGCGGCAGGATCGCCCGGGCTCCCCGCGGCATGGTCGCGCGCGCAGACATCGAGGCGTTGAACAGGGCGCAGGACTACCTGGTGGACTTCGGAGTCGGCGCGCGCGAGCTCCGGCTCGCCGCAGGCCCGAGGAAGACGATGGCGGTCCTCCTTGCAGCGAGACGCGGGACGCGCCAAACAGTCCTCAGGATTATCGAATGGCCCGGCGCTCCGTCGTCCGGCTGGTGCAAGGGCTTCCTTGCCGGGATCTTCGACGCGTCGGGCGGCCGGAGCAGTGGCGCCCTGCGTATACCGACAGCCGACCAGATCGTTGTCGAACGAATCCGCGCGTGCCTCCGAGACCTCGGCTTCGATTTCGTCGTCGAAGCGAATGAATCCGGCGCCGGCAAAGCGGCGGCGCATTGCGTCAGGCTGCGAGGCGGTGTGGGCCAACGTTTGCGCTTCTGGCACACCGTGGACCCCGCCGTCATGCGCACGCAGAGCATCGCGGGCGCGGCGATCGAGTCGTGCGCTCGGCTGCGAGTCGAAACCATCGAGCCTCTGGGCATGGAGGTACCCATGTTCGATATCACTACGGGCACGGGAGATTTCATCGCCGACGGCATGGTCAGTCACAATTGCTTCGCTCGCGTCACCCACACCTACATGGACATGAACGCGGGACGTGACTTCGAGAGCAAGATCGTCGTCAAGGTCAACGCTCCAGAGCTTCTGCGCAAGGAGCTCAGGGCTCGTCGCTGGCAGGGCGATCCGGTCGCGATGGGCACGGCCACCGATCCCTACCAGCGCGCTGAGGGTCGCTACAAGCTGATGCCGAGGATCATCGATATCCTCGCCGAACAACGCAACCCGTTCTCCATCCTCACGAAGGGGACCTTGATCCTGCGCGACCTCGACAAGCTCGTCGCCGCGTCCGAGGTCGCCGAGGTGTCGGCGGCGTTTTCCATTGGAACGCTCGATGAGGACGTGTGGCGCCGCAGCGAACCCGGCACCCCCCATCCCAAGAAGCGAATCGAGGCCGTCGCGCGACTCAACGCAGCAGGTATTCCCTGCGGCGTCATGATGGCGCCGGTGTTGCCGGGAATCTCGGACAGCGAGCATCAGCTGCGAGCCGTCGTCGAGGCTGCGATCGACGCAGGCGCCACCCACGTCTCGCCGATCCTGCTCCACCTTAGGCACGGCATCAAGGAGGTCTACACGCAGTGGCTGGCGGACAACTATCCGGATCTCATGCCGCGCTACCGGGATATGTACCAGTCTGCCTATGCAGCCCCGAACGAGCGCAAGGCCCTCTCCGGGCGAGTCAACCGCCTCGTAGATGCGAGAGGAGGAATCAAGGACAAGCGCAGGCCGCGCGACGTGCGGGGTGCCGACCGGGCACGGCGTGCACGCGCCAGCCTCGACGGCGAGCAGCTGAAGCTGCTCTGAAAGGGACCGCTACGGGCGCCAGTCGTGCAGTCGCTTGATGCGCTCAGTGGTCGGCGGGTGCGTCATGAACATGTTGGCGAACTGCACCTTGCGCCCCGACAGCGGGTTCACGATGTAGGCCGACGCGTGGGCAGGGTCGACACTCATGGGAACTCGCTTGGCGCCGGCCTCGAGCTTCTCGAGTGCCCGGGCGAGCGGCTCGCCCGTCCCGCACAGCCGCGCTCCGGAACGGTCGGCTTCGTACTCGCGCGACCGCGAGATCGCCATCTGTAGGAGCAGCGCGGCGATCGGGGCGAGGATGGTCAGCGCCAGCAGGCCGATGATGTTGCCGCCCCCGCCCCTGTCGTTCTGGTTGCCGAAGCCACCGAACATCGCTCCCCACATGACCATTCGGGCCGCGAACGTGATACCCATCGCGATGGCGGCTGCGAACGATCCGATGAGGATGTCGTGGTTCTTGACATGAGACAGCTCGTGGGCGAGCACCCCGCGCAGCTCGTTTTCGTCGAGAAGCTGCGTGATGCCCTGGGTGACGGCGACTGCAGCGTGATGTTCGTTTCGTCCGGTGGCAAAAGCATTGGGCTGCATGTCCGGAGTCATATAGAGCTTGGGCATCGGCATGTTTGCGGCGGTGGTCAGCTCTCTCACCGTGCGGTACAGCGCGGGAGCATCCTCCTCTGCCACGGGCTTGGCGCGCGCCGCCTTGATTGCGATTGTGTCTGAGAACCAGTAGGAGCCGCCGACGAACAGCAGCCCTATCCCAAGCCCGATCGCAGCTCCCGTGCCGCCTCCCAAGGAGGCACCGACAAGGATTATCAGGCCGCCCAGAGCGGCCATCAGCACATAGGTCTTGATCGTGTTCTTGCTCATGCCTCAATTATCGCCCGGCGGGAGCTATATGAAGCGCTCACCGGTAGCCGATGGTTGCGTTGCGATAGACGCTCACGGCCAGTTTCCAGGTGCGCAGGCGTCCGGCGCCCAGCGCGAAGCACAGCAGTGACAGCACGATGTCGGCCCCGAAGAACGCGCCCTGCTGCCAGCCCACGGTGAGGCGCGATAGGAGTGCGTCGAGAATGAAGAAGGCAGCGGCCCAGGCGAAGGTAGTGCCCGCGACGGCGAGGGCTCCCGGCCCCCACACCCATCCGAAGGCAAACCGCGTTTGCAGGGACTGGGGACAGTCCTCGAGCGCCGCCGAGGCGCCCTCGTATGCCTCGGAGCCGTCGAGTGGGCGGCGGAACGGCTCTCTCACGGTGTCGAACGATGCACGCATGCGTTTGTGCGTCAGAGCGAAGAGGGCGAGGCCGGCTACGACCAGCGCGCCGACTGCGGCGGCAGGCCATCCGGTTCGGAGCGTGTTCGTGGAAGGACGTCCGAAATCCGCGGGGTCGAGCAGCGCGATGAGCCCGAGCACCACTATGCCTACCGAAAAAGCCCAGCCGAACGACTTGCG
>JBBSGD010000123.1:0-4038 GCA_038254435.1 Actinomycetota bacterium | reverse complement strand
GTCTCTGCGGTCGACTGCACGCCGCCGTCGCCGGTGAGCACGGCGTGCCAGAAGGGAACGAGCGCGCCCTTGCCAAGCCCGATCGCATCCTTCACCGCGTCGACGACGAGGTTTGGCATGGGCACGGCCTCGGCGCCCTCGCCCTTTACCCCGTCGACGCCGGCAAAGCGAAGGCAGGCCCGTTCGATCGACACGGTGGTGTGGGACTGAGACAGCTCCCCGATTGGCTTTGCGATCTCGGCGGCCAGCGTCCGGCACTCCTGCACCGTGGAAGTGTCGATCGACAGGCGTCCGAGGGGCCTGGTGAACTCGGTAGAGGTCTTCTTCATCGCTACCTGCCCTCCGCGTCGTGAGGCGGCCACACGCGTGACCCCTTTATCCAGGTGCCTAGAACTTCGGTGTCACTTAGCTCGTCGGTTGCGATCTCGAGCGGATCACGATCGAGCAGCACGAGGTCTGCCTCGAGTCCCTCGGCAAGCGTTCCCTTTAGCCCTTCGTGCCCTGCAATCGCCGCCGGCCCGGTCGTGGTCATGCGCAGGGCCTCCGCGGGATCCAGCCGCTGGGCAGGCACGTGATGGTCGCGCAGCGAGGCCATCTGCAGGAAGGGATCAAGGGGCGTCACCGTACTGTCGGAGCCCGCCGCCATCACCAGCCCTGCCCCTTGCATCGTCGCGAAACGGTTCATGCTCGCGGCTCTGTCCCAGCCGATGCGCTGCGCGTAGAGCCCGTCTTCGCCTCCCCAGTACTTGTCGAAGGCGGGCTGGACGCTGGCTCGTAGACCGAGCCGAGCCGCCCTCGCGATGTGGTCGTCGGAGGCACACTCGAAGTGCTCGATGCGGTGGCCCTTGGCCCTTACCCCGGCCGCACCTACCTCTTGGGCCACCCTCTCCCAAGTCGAGATGGCCTGCTCGATCGCGGCGTCGCCGATAGCGTGCACGCCGACTTGGAGATCCTCGGTCTGGGCCGCGCGCAAGAACTCGAACAACTCTTGTCCATCGCGATAGGAGATGCCCGTTTCGGGAGATCCTGCAGGCGGGGCCGTGGTGTAGGCGTCGGTCAACCACGCGGTGTACGAGCCGAATGAGCCGTCGAGGAAATAGTCGCCCCCGATGCGCGGCAGCCCGGCCTCTTTGACGCGCGCTATCTCGTCGGTGCCGAGGAACATGGCCACGTCCAGAGCGACATCGCGAATCGCCAGTGCGAATGCCTCGGCCGCGGCCCAGCCGCGCCACTCGACCACGAACATCTCGTGCACCTCGGCAACGCCCTTGGAATAAGCGAGCTTTACGGCGGCCTCGACGGCATCCTGTTGCTGCTGCGCCGTCAGGTGGCGGTCGTACCACGCCCACGCCTGCGACGCGGCCTGCTCGCGCAGGTAGCCGGTGGGGCTCCCATCCTCGCGACGGTCCACCCCCACAAGGCCGTCGAGGTCGAGCTCGGCAAGCAAGTTGCTCGACACCACGCAGGAGTGAAGGTCGGCGCGCGCCAGCAGCGCAGGCCTGTCCCCCACTGCCTCGTCGAGGTCGGTCCCCGTGAGCTCCGCGTCGAGCGGATCCTCGAAGTTTCCCCCGAACAGCACGCCTTCTTTGGCTTGTGCAGCTCGCTCGGCAAACGCGCCCTTGATAGCCGCGGCAGAGCGCTCGTCGCGGAAATCGAGCCCCGCGGCCTGAAGCCCCGTTGCCGGAAGATGAACGTGCGCGTCCCGGAAGGCCGGAAGGAGAGCTGCTCCCCCAAGATCGACCGTCCTGTCGGCGGCCGGACGGTCCGTGCCCAGTCCCACCCCAGCTATCACGCCGTCCTCGACGAGCAGCCAGTCCGCGGGCGAGAAGTCCCCGCCGCAACGGACCATCCCGCCCGAGAAGATCGTTCTCATCCGCCGAACCTTGTCAGAAGAGCCGGCTCGCTGCGCACGAGGTCCAGAGCCACGTCTCCGTGACCGGGAACGAACCCGTTGCCGATGGTCAGCTCGCACGACTTACCGAGACCCTCGGCGCAGAGGGCAGCCGCCGTGAAAGACGTGGCCATGGAAAAAAACACGACTCTGCCGGCGTCCTTGCACGCCAGGATCGCGCCGCCCTCGCAGCCTGGGACGTTGGCGCAGACGAACACAAGGTCGCAGAGATCTCCGGCGAGCGCGCCGGTGACGGACTCGAGCACGGCAATGGGGTCGGTGCCGTCGACCAGCACGGCCTCGGCACCCGCGTCCTTGGCGGCTTCCATGGTGTCCCGTGGATAGCAGAGCCCCAGCACTCGCCCGTCGGGGCCGACCGAGCGCACCGCCTGCGAGCACGTAAGCATGCCCGACTTGCCCCCAGCGCCCACGACTGCGACCCGCATACCGGGGCGCGCCAGCTTGGCCATCCACGCGGGTGCCCCACAGACGTCGAGCACACCGAGGGTGACCTCATCGGGCAAGTCGCACGGCACCTCCTGATAGGCCCCCGACTCGAAGAGGATTGCCCGCCCCTTGACGCGCACCTTTTCTGAGCGGGGATCGAGCGCAACGATCTCCTCGAGCACCAGCGGCGTCAGCGTCAGGGACACGAGTGTTGCGATCCGCGTTCCCACCACGGGCGACGTGCGCTTGGGCCCCAGCTCGGCGACGCGTCCCACGAGCATGCCTCCCGACCCCGTCACCGGATTGTGCATCTTGCCTGCAGCGGACACGATGGCGGCAAGCCGGGCGCGCATCGTAGCCGCGTCCGTGCCCGTCTCGGCGCGCAGCTGGGTCCACGAGGCAGAATCGATGTTGAGCAGCTCGACGTCGATCGCAAGCTCTTTGTCCGCAAGCGGTGAGATCGCATCGAGCACCGTCGCTTGCTGAGGCAGCACTCCCCTCGGTTGTAGCGAGCGGTGGGTTCCGAACCTCTCCATCGGCTACTTGATAGTTACCGGTTGCAGGGAAAGGGCCGAACTCTGGTTCTCGTGCGCCGCGTCATAGGAGCGCCAGTACTCTTTGCCCTCTTTCGGGAGCGTGTCTATCGGGTCGTAGTACTCGTAGGTGCGGTTCAGGGCCTCGGAGTCCTGCATCTCGATGCCGTTGCGGTAGTTCTTGGTCCAGTAAGAGATGCCCTTGACGCGGTCGTAGGACTCGAGCTGGTGGACCCAGCGCTTTCCGACAAAGGGAACGTCACATACGATGCGCGGCGTGGCGAACCCCGGCATGTATCCCATGATCGCGTGCTGGAGGTTCTGCGCCTCCGCCACGCTGACCCTCCAGTGCTCGGAGTTCGGGATCATGTCACACATGTAGAAGTAGTAGGGCATGATCTTTGCGTTGTCGAGCAGCGCGAAGCACAAGTCCAGCAGGTCCTTCGGGCTGTCGTTGACCCCGCGCAAGAGCACCCCCTGGTTGCGCACGTCCCGGTAACCCATGTCGAGCAGCTTGCGCGTCACCTTAGCAACCAGCGGCGTTACGGAGTTCGCATGGTTGACGTGCGCGTGCACGGCGATGTCAACCCCGCGCTCGTTGCCTCGCAGGGCGATTCTCTCCAGCCCTGCGAGCACATCGTCCTGAAGAAAGTGCTGCGGCAAGCCCATAATGCCCTTAGTGGCAAGGCGAATGTCGCGGATGTTCTCGATGTCGAGCAGCTTAATCATGAAGTCTTCGAGCTGCTTCATCGGAAGGTTGGCTATGTCCCCGCCCGACACGACGACGTCACGAACCGAGGGCGTCTTGCGTAGGTATTCAAGGATCGCCTCGTAACGCTCTTTGTTCTTCATCTCGAAGCGGTGCTTGACGACCTGGGGCACGTTATTGCCGATGAGGTCCATGCGCGTGCAGTGCCCGCAGTACTGCGGACAGGTAGTGAGCAGCTCGGCGAGGACCTTGGTTGGATAGCGGTGCGTGAGGCCCTCGACGGCCCACATGTCGGCCTCGTGCAGGCTGTCGCGCTGGGACATCGGGTGGCTCGGCCACTCCGCGTTGCGGTCCTTGAAGGCCGGGGCCATGTACTTGCGAATGGGGTCGTTCCATAAGTCCTCGACGATCATCGTGTTGATCATTTGAGGAGGGATGAGCATCGACATCGTCGCCCG
>JBBSGD010000122.1:0-4042 GCA_038254435.1 Actinomycetota bacterium | reverse complement strand
TCGCCTGCGAACGCGGCGTCGATCGCGTCGACGAGAATGTCCCCCACGATTTCGTAGGCGCGGGGGGGGATCGAAAGCACAAGCTCCGCATCCGAGGGTTCGTATAGCTTGGACGGTCTTCCTGCCCCGGGGCCGCTTCTTCCCGTGAGCCGCGAGTAGTGCGCGGAGAGCAGCCCTTTTTCGACCAGTTTGTCGAGGTGGAAGGCAGCGAGCTTGCGAGACATTCCGGCGACAGCGGCCGCTTCATCTCGACCTACCGGCCGGCCCTGTGCCCGGATGAACAGATACATCGTTCTTCGTGCGTCATCGGCGAGGAGTCCTGCTGCGTCCGTCGCATCCTCGAAAGAGCTCATGGCCCGAGATTCTAACACCAACTTGTATTAGCGTAAGAATCTTCCCAAGCTGGACGCTCTGGGCCGTAGCGGACCAGACCAGCGTTGAGCGGGCCGTTACCCGGCGCGATAGACCACGTGACGTCCTTCTACTCTTGTTTCCGGCATCGGGTCATGACGAACGAGACGTCCATCATGGAACAGATGCTCGACGTCAATCCCCTCGACCAACACGAGGTGGTCGGCGAGAAGGCGCCGGTGACAACGCCACCACAGCGCTTCGGCGCACATGATTGCTACGGGCTGAGAGCGTGCAATCTCGAGCAGGTCGTCGATTCCCGCAGCAAACTCGAGACCGGCCATGTGGTCGGCATAGGCTCGAAACTGGTCGTTGCGCAGCGCCTGGTTTGGCGAAGCTTGATCCGGCCGGCGCCTTCCTCCCAGGTTGGGGCACCACCGGTAGTCGATCTCAGCGGCGGCAAGCCATTCCTGCATCGTCTCCCGACCGAACTGGGGGTGGCGACGGCTGCCCGGATAGCGGCGAACGTCGACAACAGCCTCTATCTGCGCGCCCCGTAGTAACGCGAGGAAGTCCGATCCGGCCAGCGTCCCATGCCCGAGCGTGCGAACTACGTTCACTACCTACGCGTACCATGCCCCGCGGCTCTTAAGTCTCGCGACTGGCTTCCTCGGCTTCAACCTGATCCACACATCCGCCATTCGTTCACAGAAACGTAAGCAGAGGGTTTGCGAGTTGTGCGTAATGAGTCTTCCTCTGTGGCGACCAACCTCATATCGGCATGGTGATTGCTAAAGCCCGGGAGGAGGCGAGAGCAAGCTGTAAGCAAACGAACGACTTGGTGAATCAAGTCTGGTAACCGTTCGAGTGACGCTCCGGCCGTGGCTCCTGGAGGACCTGCGCTGTGCTTCCCCTTGGCGACGCTACGCGAAGCGTGTTTCGAGCTCGTGCCGTGATTGTGCCCAATTGCTCGACAAGGAAGGGTCAGATGAAGAAACCCAAGTACGTACGACGCTTGGCAGTGGGGGCTCTGGTAGCTCTGGCCGCTGCATTCGTGGCTCCAACGTTCTCCGGGCAGGCGGCGACGCTGTCCGGCAATCAGACAAGTGGGCTCCTCCCAAAGAGCAAGATCCTTCTCAGGAGCGCCTTACAGGTCAACCTCAGCAACGACACGGTGAGGCTGCCCCTGCACAAGGGCAGGTTCAATGGACGGACTGTGTGGTACGTGATCACTGAGGCTTCCGATTTCGGCCTTGCCCACGATCTCAACGTCAACTATGCGCCCAAGCTGTACAACATGGGAGTCGGATGCCCCGCCTGCGTTCAGGAGGTCTCGCTCAGAACGCCGCCGCACAACAAGTTCCATGAGGGCATTGCTCACTTTGAAGGAATACCCAACTTCAAGCCATCACGGGTTCTGACGGCCGGACCTCACGGATTCCCACCGAAGACGGCAAGGCCGGGAGCGGTAGGCGGCGCTCACTACAGCCCGTTCATTCGCATCAGAGGTTCGAGAGTCGTGTACAACGCGCCGATCGTCGCCACCGGTAAAGGCCCATTTGACGTCGTTCATCATTCGAACACGGCAGACCGGGTGCTTGCAGTCCACCGGGCTGAGAAGGTTCGAGCGGGTCAATTCTCGCAGGCTTCCGTCGACCTATTGTTGGTTCACGGCTTTGACGCGAGCCAGCCCATTCTCTACATCAGCACGGAATCATCGGATCCGGTAGCGGCGACGCTCGAACGAGCCACTTATGTTCCGCTGCTCAATCGCACGTCCTTCCTCGGCGGCGATGATTTCCTGGGCTCGGCGCGCGAGCGCATCTTCCCGTTCGCCAATGGTCAGACAGGGCCGCACAACCCGCAGTCTCAAGGCCTTGCTCATCTAATCCTCGACGGCCACGCCTCGCAGGACGCCAGCCTTCGGAACAAGCCACTAATCAACGCGTTGCGGACCGGTGGGGACGCCCTCAACATTCAAGGCGACTTCCCGTCGCTTGCCGACCCGCGCCATGCCAATGCTTACAGTCCGCTCTGGGACGCGCAGATCGGTCAATGGACCAAGAAGGCGGTCAGGCTAGGATTGAACAAGCGTCAGACCGACGAGAACAGGCTTCTCAATCTGGTTGCCACGCGGCCTGATCTAATCACGGGAGTAGGCGGCGCGCCCTTTGGAGCGACGGGGTTCGTCATCAACTGTCCGGTGATCGGTTTCACGAACAAGCCACCGACCAGCAATCCGCCGCTCGTTCGGCACGCGCAGGGATAGCACAGGGGTAGGCGGAGTCTTTCGAAGCGCCCCATGGATCGGGAGCAGCTTGAGCTGCTCCCGATTCGGGCGTCGGAGGTGTTTGCTCATTGAACGCTTGGCTCACTGATTCCTGGATCCGATTTCAGTAAGAGCGTCAAGGTCTGCCGGCACGACGGAACAAGGTCGCAGAGTCCCCCTCGGCAGGCTCTGGTCTACCGGGTTCCGGCCAGCCTCAGCACGATTCGCAGTGAGCTTTCGGGGCCGGGCCACTGCTTGCGTATCGTGTCCGTCCCACCGCTCTTGAGCACCGAGCGCAGGACTAGAGCGACGAGGATCGCGTCGTCGAGTTGGCCGGCCACCGGGATGAAATCGGGCACGAGATCGAAGGGGAGGGCGAGGTAGGCGATTGCTGCACCCAGCAGCCACCTCTTAGAGGCGGGAAGATCTTTGTCCGCCAGCAACCGTCTGAACAGCACAACGCAGTCGGGCACGAAACCCGCCACTGCTCGAGCGCTCGACCGGCGACCGAGTAGCAGGAGCACGCAGATGAAGCCTACGTACAAAGCCACTAAGACGATGGCAATGATTACTGTCGTCCGCATCTTCGGAAGGATACGCGCACCGCTGATAGACGGCGCGGGAGGTGCCTGCGGAGCGAGGCAACGGCTAGGCGCACCGAGTGCTCAGGACAGGGCGTCGACGGCAGCCACTTCTTCGTTGCGAAGGGCGAAATCGAAAACGTCGAAGTTCGCTTCGATCCGTTGCCTGCGCGCCGACTTCGGGATGACCACCACCTCATGTTCCAGATGCCAGCGCAGGATCACCTGCGTCGGCGACTTTCCGTGCGCCTGCGCTATCTCCTCTAGCACGGGATGATCGAGCTTAGCGGCTCGCAGCGGGCTGTAGCCCTCGAGCACTACACCGCGCGCCCGGCTGTGCTCGAGCCGGTCTCTATCGAACAGGAACGGACTCCACTTGATCTGGTTGACGGCCGGGGTGACTCCAGTTGCGTCGATGAGCTCGTCGATTTGTGCGGGGCTGTAGTTGCTGACGCCTATGGAACGAGCCAGGCCCTCGCCGGCAAGCTCGGCGAATGCTTTCCAGGTGGGGATGCCGGCTCCTTTGGGAGGCCAGTGAACGAGCCACAAGTCGACGTAGTCTGTGCGCAGGGCCTCGAGACTCCGCTCGAGGGTGCGTCTCTCGTTCCCGGCTTCATCGGGAGGCAGCTTGGTCGCTACGAAGATCTCCTCGCGCGGGATGCCACAGTCGGCAAGCGCCGCCCCGATCTGGGTCTCATTCCGGTACCTCGTGGCGGTGTCGAGGTGGCGGTAACCGACCTCGAGTGCGGTGGTGACGGACTCGTAAGCGGAGCGCCCGCGCAATTGCCAGGTTCCGAAGCCCAGGAGCGGGATCCTCCTGCCGTCTGTGAGGGTGACCGTG
>JBBSGD010000121.1:0-4099 GCA_038254435.1 Actinomycetota bacterium | reverse complement strand
AGCTCAAGGACGGGCTGCGCGAGGGCCCGAGCTGGATCGCCTTCGCGCGCGAGAACGGGACCGTCTACCACACCTACACCGTGATGGCGCCCGATCCGTTCGTCGCGCCGTACTACAGCTTCCTGCTCGAGCGAACACCGAGAGCCCAGCCCTCCGAGGCCCGCGCTTGGCGGAAGGACGAGTACCCGGCCTGACGCCGATCGGGACGGTTCCACGGCTCATAACCCGGCGCTGCCGTCGGCTGGGGGCTTGAGCTTGGTATCGGCCTCGCGAGGACAGCGGTCGGGCGGCCGGTGTATCGAACCTCGCAGCGGCCGCGAGCAGGCGCATCGCCGCACCCCATTTGCCCTTTTCGGACGTGTCTGCAATATTGAACTCAATGGTTCAGTATCCTACGACCGTCGACCGCGCCTTCGCGGCCCTCGCCGACCCGACCCGCCGTGCCGTGCTCGAACGGCTCGGCGCGGGCAGCGCGACGATCAGCGAGCTCGCCGAGCCCTTCGGCATGTCGCTGACCGGGATGAAGAAGCACATCCGGCTGCTCGAGGAGGCGGAACTCGTCACAACTGAGAAGGTCGGCCGTACCCGCAGATGCACGCTCGTGCCCTACGCCTTCGAGGGCATCAGCGCGTGGCTGCGGCGGCTCGACCGCTTCGCCGAGGTCGTCGAACGCACGAAAGGAGCACGATGAGCACCACGGCAAAGAAGGGCAAGCAGCAGCCTGCCAAGAGCACCAACAAGAAAGAAGGGTTCACGGCCGAGGAAAAGGCCGCGATGAAAGCGCGCGCCCAAGAGCTGAAGGCGGATGCGCGCGCGAACAAAGACAAGGCGGATGGGGAGACCGCCGTGCGCGCCGCGATCGCCGCGATGTCTCAACACGATCGCGCCATCGGCGAGCGACTTCACGCGATCATCAAAGAGGGCGCCCCAGACCTCTCGCCGAAGACCTGGTACGGGATGCCCGCATATGCGAAGAACGGCAAGGTCGTCTGCTTCTTCCGTAACGCAGAGAAGTTCAAGGAGCGGTACGCGATGTTCGGCTTCAACGACAGCGCGAACCTCGACGAAGGCTCCATGTGGCCGGTCGCATTCGCGCTCAAGGAGCTGACCAAAGCCGACGAGGCCAAGATCAGCGCCCTCGTGAAAAAAGCGGTGAGCTGAACGATGAACGAGACCACCGTCACCACGCCGAGCGAGCTCGAGATCCGGGTCGAGCGGATCTTCGACGCGCCGCGCGACCACGTGTACTCCGTCTGGACGGATCCGCAGCTGATCCCCGAATGGTGGGGCGACGGCACCGTCGTCGAGGAGATGGACGTCCGTCCCGGCGGCACCTACCGTTTCCGCACCGCGTTCGGCGTCGTCGAGGGCGAGTTCCGCGAGGTGGAGCCGCCCGCGCGCCTCGTGCAGACGTTCCAGAACCATCTGCAGACGCTCGAGTTCGAGGATCTCGGCGAGCAGACGAAGCTGACGCAGACGATGCGCTTCGAGACGACCGAGCAGCGCGACACCACGATGCAGTACGGCGTCGAGGAGGGCGCGAAGAGCGGCTTCGCACGCATCGACGCGCTGCTGGAGAAGATCGCAGCGTGAGACAGGAGCGAGGGCCGGGCGCCTCTGAGGCGGCGCTCGGCTACCGCTCGACTTTCGAGCCGCCGACGATCGCCTCGCCGCGTCGTCGAACCGCGACCGAACCTCTCGACGCCTACATCGATCACATCAAAGCTGTCCTTGGAACCGTCCTTAAGAGCCCGTCTCAAAATGAAGCACGGGCCGTCTGGCTGCGCTGGACGGCGCGACGCGTTGTCCTCGGTCGCGCCCATAGCGCTGCTATGAACGCGGCCTGCGTCCTAGCCTCGCACTCGCCCAGCACACCCAGCCAGCGCGTGGTCATTCTGAAACGAGCTCTAAGTCGCCTGCCGCGGAACCGCCCGGGGCCCCATAGGTCGTGTACGCTGCGCGCCCACGTTGTCCCGGTCGTTGCCGTAGGTTGCCAGCGGTTGCGGATCGGCCTGTTTGAGCGGTTTTCGGCGCCGTCCCATTTGCCACCGGTTGCCACCGGTTGCGCCCGCTGGGCTCCATAAATGCTCCATCCCTCTTGGGGAATCGCTGGTGGCAAAAGGGTCTCCCGCCCCGTCAAGTGCGCTGGCCGCCGGGTTGAGCTCTTCTCTGTAGAGAGGGGGTCAATGGGGCCCCCAGAGCCGCGCCGAGTGGCGGCGCCGCCCACTCCAGTCACATCAGCGCCAGCGATCCGACGACGTGACCTGCTCGGTGGACTCATCCACGAATACCAGGCCGCCGCAGCATGAGACCGAGAACTGCAGCCACGGGATGGAGACTGCGAGAGGATCGATTTCGGCGGCCTGGTCGTTGCGAACGTACTGGCCGGTGGCATCGCCGCGTGTTCGAACGATTAGCCGGTCGTCTCGGCTGCGGCCGGCTGGCGTAGATAGATGAGGATGCCAACGACCGGTATCCAGAGAACTAACGCCAGGAAGGCCACGAACCCGACCCCAGGAGCGGCAACTGCGCCGAGAATCAGCGACGCGACGGCGACTACGCCCAGGGCCAGCGACACCCAGCCAATCCAGCGCGGCAACCCACCATGCCGGAGGATGGCAACGGCCGTTGACAGCAGCAGAAGCGCGCTGCCAACCGCGAGCGGAACGAACATGTCCTCGCGGTTCAGTACGTTGAACGTCTGGGTGACGGAGGCTGGGACGTCGCCGGCGGAGTGGCTGGCGGCTAGTCCAAAAGCCGCGTAGATGGAAAGCCCGACACCGATGAGGACCGTGCCGGCCTGGCCGATTGAGCCGAGCCGATCGGCGCGGGTGTCGGCCTCGCGCAGCGCCGCGCGAAGGCTGGCACCGAACCAGACGATCGCGACAGCGGCCAGCCCGAAAAGGAGCGAAGCTATCCCTTGGATGGTGCCGTTGCCGCTCCAGTAGCTGACGACCTTCTGCGCCGGGTCGTCGACGGTCGGCGTCTCACCGGTGACGACGAATTCGGCGACGATCAGGACCACTGCAACGATCCCGGTGAGAGGTGCAAGGCGCTCAAGACGGGTCATGACTTTCCCTTCCAAAGGAGTTGGTGCCGCCAGCCTCTCATCTTTCGGGAGCTCGATATCCACCCGCGCACCCTACGATGCTCCGTCGCGGCGGGAGTATCGCGTCGCAGTGAACGCGCGAGCGCCCTGATGCCCGTATGACTTCGTGGAGATCCTCGTGCAGTCGTTCAAGAACAGACTCTAAGCAGTGTCGACCGCGAGCGTCGCGTACCCGTCTTGTACCTTCGCATCCGATTGCGTTGGCCGTTGGGGCGACAGAAGCATCGCTTTAGCAGGGTTTCTGTGTAAGCCCTCTGACGGACTCGAACCGTCGACCCCCTCCTTACCATCCGCAGATCCGCCGGTGGCCCCAGCGCGGGTTCTCGCGTGCGAGCCGCAACACCAACTCCTGAACCTCAACGGTAAGCGGCGGGCGACCACGCCGCCCGGAAGGCTGTCGCCACTTCCGCCGCACAAGCGCCCGATGCCAACGCAGCAGCGTCCGTGGAGTGACCAGCCTTGCATCGCGCAACGGGCGCGGCAGGTGAAAGGCTGCCGTTGCGAGCAGAGCGCGATCAGCAGGACGTAGCTTCGGCCGCGCCACCTGGCGGCGCAGAACCTCGAGCTCATGCCGCAACACGAGGAGTTCGATGTCCTTCAGGTCGAAGCTGCGCCGACTCCGAGCGAGTGCGCCGAGCACAGCCCTGAACGCGAGATAGAGAAAGGAGAGAACCATGCCGCCGCTCCTCCCAGGCCTCCCGAGCGACGCGACACGACTATTGGCACCCTTCAGGGCTGAGGTTGCGAACCGTCCGGCGTCCTCAACGCGATAGGGAAGCGCTGCAGAGCCACCGTCCACCGCCGCGTCGAGAGACTAGAGCTCTCCTCAAGGAGCCCGACTGCACTCGGCCCACGCGGCTCTCTTGCCGTAGGTTCGACCCGGATACGTGATGTCGTTATAGGCCCGCGAGGCTCTTGAGCGAGGAGGTTGGCAGTTATGGAGTCAAACAGCCAGATAGCAGGCGAGGCGCCATACCCCGAGGCGGTTCT
>JBBSGD010000120.1:0-4135 GCA_038254435.1 Actinomycetota bacterium | reverse complement strand
GACCTCCGGGGCAAGCGAAATGATCTTCATGAAGCGCTTCTCTCTGAGCTCACGAGCCACGGGGCCGAAGATGCGGGTCCCGCGCGGCTGCATCTGACCGTCCACGATCACTACTGCGTTGTCATCGAACTTGATGTATGACCCGTCCCCGCGCCGGTTTTCCTTCGCGGTGCGCACAACGACCGCCTTGACGACATCGGACCTCTTAACCACGCCGCCGGGGATCGCGTCTTTGACTGCGCACACGACGATGTCGCCGATCCCGGCGTAACGGCGGCGCGAGCCGCCGAGAACCTTTATCACGAGCACCTCGCGGGCGCCTGTGTTATCTGCAACTCTGCACCTTGTCTCTTGCTGAATCACTTTGCCTTTTCCAGGATCTCGACGACTCTCCAGCGCTTGGACTTGGACAGCGGCCGTGTCTCCGCTATGCGGACGGTGTCACCCACGTCTGCCTCGTTGTTCTCGTCGTGAGCCTTGAGCTTGGTGTTGCGGCGCACGATCTTCCCATAAGTCGAATGTTGGGCGGCATCCTGGATCTCGACCACGACGGTCTTATCGAGGATGTCGGACACCACGCGCCCGGTTCTCCACTTGCGCTTACCGCGTTGCTCTGCGGTCTCGATCGCGTCGGCTCCGTTCATGCGCCTTCATCCCCTTCGCGCGCTCCCTCGTCCAGCTCGCGCTGGCGCAGAATCGTCTTCAACCGAGCCACGTCTCGGCGGAGCTGGCGTATCCGCTGGTAGTTGTCTAGTTGACCCGTTGCATTCTGGAAGCGGAGGTTGAAGAGCTCCTCCCTCGTCTCCCCTAGCTGGTGCTCGATCTCCTCGGTGGGCAGCTCCCTGACCTCGTTTGCCTTCACCACACTCACTGCACCTCCAGGACCTGCTCGCGCGCCACGAACCGGCACTTGATGGGCAGCTTGTGGGCCGCGAGGCGGATTGCTTCACGGGCCAGCGGCTCCGGGATGCCCGCGAGCTCGAACATGACGCGGCCCGGCTTCACGACTGCGACCCAGTGCTCGGGGTTGCCCTTGCCCGAGCCCTGGCGAGTCTCGGCGGGCTTCTTGGTTACCGGCTTGTCGGGAAAGATGTTGATCCACACCTTCCCGCCGCGCCGAATGTGACGGGTCATGGCGATACGAGCCGCCTCGATCTGCCGGTTCGTGATCCATCCCGGCTCGACCGCCTGCAGGCCGAAGTCACCGAAGTTGACGGTAGTGCCGCCCTTGGCCTGGCCTCTCATGCGCCCGCGTTGCTGCTTGCGGTGGCGGGTTCTCTTCGGTTGCAGCATCAGCCCTCACCCGCCGAGTCATCGTTCGCCTGAGGCTCAGGATTGGCCGACACGCTCTCGGCCGGTGTCACCTGCTCGGGGACCGAAGCCGGCTCGGGAGCCGGAGCCTCGGTCTGGGGAACCGAGGCCGGCGTGGCAGCCGGGGCCTTGGTCTCGGGGGCTTTGCCCCCGGCCGCCGCCTTGTCCGGGCGGGGAGGACGAGTGGACGGACGGGCGCGACTGCGATCGTCCGCCCCCCGGCCCACAGTCTCCCCGGCCGCGAGCGCAGCCTCGCGCCTCAGCCGGGCGGTGTCGCGGGCCGCTGCATAGAGGTCCTGGAAGGGACCCCTGTAGATCCACACTTTCACGCCGATGCGCCCGAAGGTGGTGCGGGCCTCGGCAAGACCGAAATCGACATCGGCGCGCAGGGTGTGCAAGGGCATTTGACCTTCGATGTACCACTCGGTGCGACTCATCTCCGCGCCACCGAGCCGTCCGCCGCACTGGACACGCACCCCCTTGGCGCCGTTGCGCATCGCCGTGCCGACCGCCTTCTTCATGGCCCGCCGGAACGACACGCGGCTCGCCAGCTGCTCCGACACGCCCTGGGCCACGAGCTGCGCGTCGAGCTCGGGCTGCTTGACCTCGATGATGTTGAGCCTCACGTCGGTAGGCTTGCCATGCACGCCGGACTCCATCGACTCGAGGTGGCTGCGCAGGCGCTCCGCTTCCGATCCCCGCCGCCCAATCACAATTCCGGGCCGGGCGGTGTGCACATCGACGCGCACCCTCTCGCGTGTGCGCTCGATGTCGACGCGGCTGATGCCGGCGTGCGGAAGCTCGGCCAGCAAGTACTGCCTGATGCGAAGATCTGCGATCAAGTACTCCTGGTACTGCTTCTCGGTGAACCAGCGAGACTTCCAGTCGGTGTGTATCCCGAGGCGGAAGCCGTAGGGGTGCACCTTCTGACCCATCTAGGTTCCCTCCCCTTCGTTCGTCTTGGCGGTCGACTTCTTGGCGGTCGACTTCTTGGCGGTCGACTTCTTGGCGGTCGACTTCTTGGCGGTCGACTTCTTGGCGGTCGTCGTCTGGGTAGCACCCTCTTGTGCCGCCGGTTTGCCACTCGTCTTCTTCGCCGCAGTCTTCGTAGCCGAGGGAGCGCGCCCGGTTGTCTTCTTGGCGTCGCCGGATCCCTGCTCCGAGCGGCGCCGCGTCGTCGTCTTGGAGGGCGCAGGAGGAGCGGTGACCAGCTCCTCGCTCCGACCCACCACCACCGAGATGTGGCAGGTCCTCTTGCGGATGCGCGTCGCGCGTCCGAGAGCACGGGGCCGGTAGCGCCTCAAGGTCGGGCCCTCGTCCACCCACGCCCGAGCGACGAACAGCTCATCCTCGGGGAGGCTGCGATTGTGCCCTGCGTTAGCAATCGCCGAGTCGAGGACCTTGGCGACCGGAGCGGAGGCCGAGCGCTCGGAGAACCTGAGGACCCGGCGCGCATCCTCTACGTGCCTGCCTCGGATGAGATCGACCACCTGTCGCGCTTTGCTCGGCGACATCCGAATGTAACGGGCAGTCGCTATGTCTTCTTGGGCTCCCGGAGCAATCCTTCTTGCCATCAACGGATCCTCGTGGATCTCTCGGCCGAACCGCCGTGCGTCCGAAAGGCGCGCGTTGCGGCGAACTCTCCGAGCTTGTGGCCGACCATCGACTCGGTTACGTATACCGGCACGTGCTTTCGCCCGTCATGAACCGCGATGGTGTGCCCGACCATGTCCGGAACGACGGTCGAACGTCGAGACCATGTCTTGATGACACGCTTTTCGTTGCGCTGATTCATCGAGACCACCCTGACCATGAGGTGGTCGTCGACGAACGGACCCTTCTTCAGACTTCTCGGCATGCGCCTACCGGCCTCTCTTCTTGCGACGTCGGCGCACGATGAGCGCGTCGGACTGCTTCTTCTTCCTCGTCCTGCCCTCTTTCTTGCCCCACGGACTCACCGGGTGGCGACCGCCGGAAGACTTGCCCTCGCCGCCCCCGAGTGGATGGTCGACCGGATTCATCGCCACACCTCGCACCTTGGGGCGGCGGTTCTTGTGGCGGGCACGGCCCGCTTTGCCAATCGAGATCAGCTCCGACTCCGAGTTTCCGACCTCACCCACCGTTGCTCGGCAGTCGATTCCAACCATGCGCATCTCACCCGAGGGAAGACGCAGCGTCGCGCGCTGGCCTTCCTTGGCGACGAGCTGCACCGAGGAGCCTGCCGAGCGGGCCATCTTTCCGCCGGCGCCGGGCTTGAGCTCGATGTTGTGCACCACCGTTCCTACCGGGATGTTGCGAAGCGGAAGGGCGTTGCCCGGCCGGATGTCCGCGCCGGCCCCGGACTGAAGCACATCTCCGACCTTCACCCGGTTGGGCATCACGATGTAGCGCTTTTCGCCGTCTGCATAGTACAGCAACGCGATACGCGCGTTGCGGTTCGGGTCGTACTCCACGTGCGCAACCCTCGCCGGCACTCCATCCTTGTCGCGCCGAAAATCAATCACCCGGTAGCGTTGCTTGGCACCGCCACCCTGGTGACGCGACGTAACCCGCCCGTAGCTGTTGCGCCCTGCCTTCTTGGGCTTTGGAGCGAGGAGCGTCTTCTCGGGAGTAGAGCGCGTAACCTCCGAGTAGTCGGAATAGCTCTGGAACCTGCGTCCCGGAGATGTCGGCTTGGCCTTGCGGATAGGCATGCTTACTCTCCCTATGCCTGCTGCTCGAAGATCTCGATCTTGTCGCCCTCGGCGAGTTTCACTACCGCCCGCTTGATGTCGGGGCGCTTGCCGGTGGCGAAACGGAACCGTTTGCTCTTGCCTTTGCGATT
>JBBSGD010000119.1:0-4170 GCA_038254435.1 Actinomycetota bacterium | reverse complement strand
CACACGAGGTCGGGCTGCACGCCGAAGTACTCGGTGGCTCCGCCGGGCGCAATCGTGACGCCGGTCTTGACCTCGTCGAAGATCAGCACGACCCCGTGCTTGGTGCACAGGTCGCGCACCGCCTGCAGATAACCGGGTTGGGGCATGACGATGCCGGCGTTCATCATTACCGGCTCGAGGATCATGGCCCCGATGCTGCCGCCGTGCTCGGCGAGCATCTGCTCGAGGACGGGAACGTCGTTGAACGGCACGACCTTGGTGAAGGCGGCCTCGCCCTCGGGGATGCCGCGCGAGTAGGGAACCGTCCACGGTCTGTCGCCGCCGCCCCCAGAGTCCATCGACGGCACCACCGAGAACATGACGGCGTCGTGGTGGCCGTGGTACGAGCCCTCGATCTTGAGCAGCACCGGCTTGCCGGTTGCCGCCCGTCCGAGGCGCACCGCATCCATCGTCGACTCGGTGCCCGAGTTCACGAAGCGGACCCTGTCGAGATTGAAGCGGCGCTTGACCTCCTCGGCGAGGAGCACGCCATCCTCGGTCGTGGCGGCGAAGTGAGCGCCTCGCGCCGCGGCCTTCTGGATCGCCTCCGTCACGACAGGATGGGCGTGGCCCACGACCATCGAGCCGAAGCCATTGTGAAAGTCGACGTAAGAGTTACCGTCGACGTCTGTCACCTGGCTGCCGGCGCCGCTGTCCAGATAGATCGGGTACGGGTCGCCCACCTGGAAGGACGAGGTCACCCCGAAGGGCATGGACCTAAGGGCGCGCTGGTAGAGCGCACTCGACTTGGGAGTCCTGCGTTTGAACCGGGCAACCTCTTGGTCTTGAACGTGTCCCGCCCGGGCGTCGATGGCTTGAGCCATCCGATATCGCCTCCTCGTGGGGAATGATCGCGGTCACGACAGCGTACCGGTCCTGCCCCCAGGGGCCGTACGCCGTATCGTCTAACAATGATCACCGCCGTCTGCCACTCGGAAGCAACCGGCTGGGCTGAGGTGAGCGACTTCTCCAGGATCTCGAACCTCAGGTCCGAGAGCGGCAAGCTGCTGTGGGTGAAGGTCGACGCCGGCGAAGTCGACGATCACGCAATCGCCGCGCTGGCGGAGGAGTTCGGGCTGCATCCGCTTGCCGTCGAGGACGCCCTCAACCTGCGCCAGCGCCCCAAGCTCGAGACCTACGAGGGTCACCTCTTCGTGGTCTTCCACCAGCTCGACGAGAAGGACGGGCAGATAGACGCCTTGCAGGTTGCCTGCTTCGTCGGCGACCGTTATGTGCTTACGATTCACGAGGCCTCGACGCGGACGCTGAAGGAAGCTGAGTCGCGCTGGCGCGCGGCGCACGTCGAGCTGAAGGCCGGGCCCGGCTACCTGCTCTACACGCTCCTTGACGTCGTCGTCGACGACTACCAGCGCATTACCGATCGCCTCGAAGACGAGATAGAGGAGCTCGAGGCGATCGCTCTCGACACACCACTCGCTCCCATTCAGCGTCAGCTCTATTCGCTCAAGCAGCGGCTTGCCCGTCTGCGCCGTTTTGCGCTCCCGGTGGGCCGGGTCATCGGGGGTCTCACCGGAGCCGGCGGTGACGCGCGTCTCGACGCTCGCGTGGCCGCGCTGATGGCGGATGTCGAAGATCACCTGCTACGCATCGGTGAGGGCGTGCGCAGCGTCGAGGACCTATCCCAGGCCGTGCTCGACCTGCACCGCGCTGAGCAATCGCATGCCCTCAACGAAGTAACCAAGAAGCTCACCGCTTGGGCAGCAATCATCGCAGTCCCAACCTTCGTCACGAGTCTTTACGGGATGAACTTCGCGCTGATCCCGGCGGCCGGCGAGCTCGGAGGCTTCTTCTTCGCCCTCTTTCTCATAATCGCAACGGCAATAAGCCTCTACGTCGTGTTCAAGCGCCGGGAATGGATCTAGCGGCCTGACGCAATCCTCTGTTATGCCGGATGGCACTAGAGGCGTGCCGGTGACCCTTCCTCTGCAGGCTTTCGTGCCGGAGGCGCACGGAGCGGAGCCGGATCCACCCTGAGCAGGCGCGCAAGCGGGCCCGGCATCCACCAGTTCCATCGGCCGAACACCGCCACGGTCGCGGGGAGCAACAGGGCGCGCACGATCGTGGCGTCGAGAAGGATCCCGGCCCCGAGCGCGGTGGCGAAGACCTTCAGATCGGTGAACGGCGCTGACGCCAGCGAGGAGAAAGCCAGGAAGAGGATCAACGCCGCGCTGGTAACGAGTCGACCGGTGCGAGCGAGGCCTTCGACCACGGCGGTATCGGTAGACCCGGTCCGGTCGTACTCCTCTCGAACCCGCGCAAGGATGAACACCTCGTAGTCCATCGAGAGTCCGAACAGGAAAGCAAAGATCATCAGGGGCACCCAAAAGGTGATGGCGCCGGTCGCGGGGATGTTGAACAAGGCCTCGGAGCCGTGTCCCTCCTGCCAGAACCAAGTGATCGCACCGAACGTCGCCGCCAGCGAGGCCAGGTTGAGCAGGACTGCCTTCGCGGGGAGCAGCACCGACCGAAAGGCGCGTGCGAGCAGGAGGAAGGTGAGCACTGCGATGACCGCGAGCATGAGGGGGAAGTGACCGAACACCGCGTTCACATAGTCGAGCTGGATGGCGCCCACACCGGTGACTCCGAGGACGCCGTCGAGACCGCCGAGAGCCCGGCGCGCGGCGGTGACCGCGTCGCTGTTCGAGGAGTTCAACGTCGCCCTTGCCGGGATGGCGATCACCACCGCGGTACCTGCCTTGCTGCTGTCGCTCCGGGTCGGGACGGCGGCGCCGGCAATCCCCGGAGCGCTCGCCAGGCGGGCGGCCGCCTGTCTGGCATCACCCTCTTGCACGAGGACCTCGAAGGGAGTCAGGACTCCGCTGGGCACGCCTCGAGAGACGAGTCCTCGATATGCATCGTGGGCCGGGCCGCTCTTGGCCAAGGCGCTCGGGCTCGTCTCTCCCACCTTCATGCCGAAGAAGGGCACGATCAGCACCCCCAGGATCACGACGGCAAGAGCCGTCGCAGCAAGCCTGTGCCGGACGATCCCGCGTCCCCAGGCAGACCACGGGCGGCTGACGCGTTCCTCGTGCCGGAAGCGGGGCCAGTCGATCCTGGGACCGATGCCTCCCAGCACGGCCGGCAGCAGGGTCATCGTCACCACCACCGAGACGAGGGGGATGAGCATCCCGCCGAAGCCGATGCTTCGAAGCCCCGGAACAGGCAGCACCACCAGCGCGACGAGCCCGATGCCGACCGTGAGCCCGGCCAGGAGCACCGCCCGGCCCGCGCTGTTCATCGCCATGACGACGGCAGTGGCGTTGTCGTGTCCGCGTGCGCGCTCCTCGCGCCACCGAGTGACGACGAGGAGCGAGTAGTCGATCGCCACACCGAGCCCGACCAGTGCGATGAGGAATTGCACGACGAAAGAGATAGACGTGACGTAGGTCAAACCGAGAGTGATGAGCAAGGTCGTGACGATGGACACTGCGGCGACGAGCATCGGAAGCAGCGCGAGGAAAGAGCCGAAGACGAAGGCGAGCACCGCCATCGCTCCGGCCGCCCCAATCAGCGTCTCGGCGAGGACGCCCGAGCCCTCGGTGTTGCCGCCGGTCGAGAGCTCACTGAGTCCGGTGACGCCGACGTGGAACCCCGGGGGCAGGTCCGATCGCACGGTTGCAACGGCGCGCTGGGAGGCGAGCTGCGCCGAAAAGCTCTGGGGCAACGGGGCGAACATCAACGCGAACGTGGAGCGGCCTCTCGAAGTCATGAAGCGCTGGTCGTGCGTGTCGCCGTAGTCGACAACTCGGAGGCGTGGGTCTGCCGCCCGCAGCGAGTCGAAAGCAGCCGCGATGCGCCGCGAGTCGGCCTGCGCGGTCCCACCGGGAGGCGGTGTGACAACGATGATCGAGGGCGCCTGCCCGCCACCATTGCCGTAGAGGTGCATGATCTTCTGCGCCGTCTCGTAACCGGGCTGGCCCGGCAGTGAGAAGTCGGCGCTCAAGCGCTGTGACACTTTCCCGGCTCCTGTGCCGCCGGCGATAAGCATGACCAGCCAGAAGACGATCACCCACCTGCGGTGGCGCAGCACGAATTTGGTCAGGGAAGTCATTCTCTTAGATCCGTCCATCGTGTCCTGCCCTTCCGTAATCATTCTGTCCGAAGTGATTT
>JBBSGD010000118.1:0-4173 GCA_038254435.1 Actinomycetota bacterium | reverse complement strand
TGATCTTGACCTCGATATGAGGGTGCACGCGGCCCACGGTTGCCACGCGCTTGTCGAGGGTGTCGCTCGCCCCTGTCTGGGTCGACACCGGTGACGTCTCGGTCATCCCGTAGCAGATGGTCACCTCTTCCATGTGCATGGACGACACCACCTGTTTCATGACCTCGGTCGGACACGGCGAGCCCGCCATGATGCCGGTCCGCAGAGAGCTGAGGTCGAAGTTGTTGAAGTCGGGATGTCCCAGCTCTGCGATGAACATCGTGGGAACCCCATAGAGCGAGGTGCACTCCTCTTCGGCGACGGCTTCGAGACAGCTGACCGGCTCGAAGGAGGCATCGGGCAGAACGATGGCCGCACCATGCGTCGTGATCGCGAGGTTTCCGAGGACCATTCCAAAGCAGTGATAGAAGGGCACCGGGATGCAGACCTTGTCGTGCTCGGTATAGCCGCAGTACTCGCCGATGAAATATCCGTTGTTGAGGATGTTGTGGTGCGACAGCGTCGCGCCCTTCGGGAACCCCGTTGTTCCGCTCGTGTACTGGATGTTGATCGCGTCGTCGAACTGAAGCGAGACGGCGCGCTCCGTCAGCTCCTCGGCAGGAAGCCGCCGGCCGTCCTCCAAGAGACGAACCCAGTCCTCGGTCCCGAGGAAGATGACCCGCTCGAGCTCCGGAGTGCCGGTGCGCACCTCGCCGATCATGTCTCGGTAGTCCGAGGACTTGAACTCGGTTGCGGCCACGAGCGCGCGGCAGCCGGACTGCTCGAGCGCGTATTCCAGCTCCGAGGACTTGTAGGCCGGATTGATGTTCACGAGGATGATTCCGGCGCGCGCCGTCGCGTACTGCACCACCACCCACTCGGCGCAGTTGGGGCTCCAGATGCCGAGGCGGTCGCCCTTGTCGAGGCCGCAAGCCATGAGGCCGCGCGCCACGACGTCTACCAGCTCGTCGAGCTCGGCATAGCTGTAGCGAAGGTCCTGGTGGCGTGAGATGACGGCCGGACTGTTGGGGAAACGCTGCGCCGTGGCAGCGAGGTTCGCGCCGATGGTCTCACCGAGAAGCGGGACCCCGGATGCCCCATGAGCATACGAAAGCGCTGGCATATCCACTCTCCCGGTCATATCCGTGGTGACACCGACATGCTACGCCGTGCCACCACGTTGCTAGATGCGGACACCATCTCGCTAGATAGGGCCTGTCCCACCAGCATGTGGGGTTGTGACGGCTCCCAGCGACGGGCTCGACACGGTCGCCGCGTACTTCGCATAGACGCCCGCGGTGTAGCGGGGCGGCGGAGGCGCCCACCCGGCCAGACGTTTGGCGAGCTGGTCGTCGTCGAGCCGGACGCGCAGCTCGCGCGCCAGCACGTCTATCTCGATCGTGTCGCCGTCCTCCAGGGCGGCCAGCGGCCCCCCGCGCGCTGCCTCGGGGGAGACGTGCCCGACCATCAACCCGTGAGTCGCGCCGCTGAAGCGCCCGTCGGTGACGAGGGCAACAGTGTCGCCCAGCCCTTCTCCGATGAGCGCTGCCGTAACGCCGAGCATCTCTCGCATCCCGGGCCCTCCTGCCGGTCCCTCGTAGCGGATCACCACGACGTCGCCGGCAACTATCAGCCGCTTCGTGACGGCCTCGAAGCAGTCTTCTTCTGAGTCGAAGATGCGGGCAGGGCCCCGGTGCGCCAGGCGCTCGTGCCCGGACAACTTGACTACACAGCCTTCGGGCGCAAGGTTGCCGCGCAAGACCGCCATGCCTCCCGTCTTCTTCAATGGGTCCCCGATATTGACCACCACCTCTTGCCCCAAGCGCTCACTCGCGCCGGCCGCGAGGTCCGCCGGGGTGTTGCCGTCGACTGCGACCTCGTCCTTGTGCAGGTGTCCGCCGGCCACCAGCTCGCGCATGACCAGCGGCAGTCCGCCCGCTGCGTAGAGGTCGGTTGCCACGTAGTCTCCGCCCGGTTTGAGGCTCGCGATGGTGGGCGTTGCCTGGACGACATCGTGGAAGTCGTCGATCGTGAACTCGACCTCCGCCTCGTGCGCGATGGCTACGAGGTGCAAGAGCGCATTCGTCGAGCCGCCGGTCGCCGCTACCGAGGCGGCAGCGTTCTCGAGCGACCGGCGCGTGATCATCGAGCGCGGGCGCCGGTCCTCGGCCACCAGCGTCATGACAAGCTGCCCGGCTTGCTTGGCGGCGGATTTCTTGGCCGGATCGGCGGCGGGGATCTCGCTCAGCTCGACGGGGCTGAGACCGAGGAAGGCGAGCGCGGTGGCCATGGTGTTGGCGGTGAACTGACCTCCGCACGCTCCCGCTCCCGGACAAGCAAGCCCCTCGAGAACGTGAAGGTCGTCGTCGGACAGATCCCCTGCGGCGTTGCGCCCGATTGCCTCGTAGACGTCCTGCACCGTCACGTCGCGCCCGCGCCAGTGGCCCGGAGCGATCGAGCCTCCGTACAGGACCAGTCCCGGGATATTCAGTCGCGCCAGGGCCATGGCGGCAGCCGGAATCGTCTTGTCGCACCCGACCAGACACACCAGGCCGTCGAACAAGTGCCCGCGCGCTACCAGCTCGATGGAGTCCGCGATGACCTCCCTGCTCACGAGCGATGCGCGCATACCTTCGGTGCCCATGCTCACGCCGTCGGCCACCGAGATCGTGTTGAACTCCATCGGAGTTCCGCCCGCCATCCTGATGCCCGCCTTGACCTGGACGGCCAGCTCCCGATGGTTGAGGTTGCACGGCATCGTCTCGATCCACATGGTCCCCACGCCTATGAGGGGCCGGGTCAGGTCCTCGTCCGAAAAGCCCGCGGCCTTGAGCATGGCGCGCGCTCCGGCGCGGGTAACTCCGTGAGTCAGGGCCGCGCTGTTGCGCTTGAGCGGATTGGGCTGCGTCGTGTATGGGCCGGTGGTCACTCCCGGGACCCTAGAGCAGACTGACCCCCCGCGCATCCGCGGCCTCGTTCATGCCGGCGGATGCCCTTTTCCAAAGGTTGCCGCCGCGCGGGGGGCGGTGTTCACGCTGAGCTCGAATACGTCGGGCCGGGCGTAGTGGCCTACCGGGTCGAACTGGTGGCGGATGGCTCGCGCCGCGTCGACATCGACCTCTGCGTAGAGGATGCCTTCTTCACCGATCAAGGGCCCGGCCAGGACATCGCCCGAGGGATCCACGATCACCGAACGGCCTGTGGACATCCAGTCGTCGTCGCCGCCGTACAGCTCGTCCCGGCCGGGCAGCGATGGCGGGACGTCCGATCCACGCAGACACGGAGCCACTCCGATTACGTAGACGCGACCCTCCTTGGCGATGTGCCGCATGCTCGCCGTCCAGGTCTCCGAGTTGTCCCACGTCGGAGCGAGGTAGACATCGAGACCCTGCGCATAGAGCGCATAGCGAGCGAGGGCCATGTAGTTCTCCCAGCAGATGAGGCCGCCGATCCGTCCGATGTCGGTGTCGAAGACTTCGAGAGTGGAGCCGTCGCCCATGCCCCAGGCGAGCCTCTCGGGGCCAGTTGGAACGAGCTTGCGGTGCTTTCCGAGAAGCGCCCCATCGGCCGAGAAGTAGAGCAGAGTGTTGTAGAGAGTGCTGCCGTGGGGCTCTCGTTCGTTGATTCCGAGGGCGACATAGGTGCGTGCCTCGCCGGCGGCGGCGGCCACTTGATCGGTGGCCGCATCGGGCACGACCACCGACTCGGACTGAAGCCGGGTCCACCACCGATCGTCGCTCCACGGAGTCTGCCGCCAGACCCAGTCGGGATAGGTCGGCACGAAGGTTTCGGGAAAGACGACCAGCCGCGCCCCGGCGGCCGCCGCCTCTTTGATCAGGGCGCACGCCTTGTTCACGGTTGCGTCCCGGTCGAGAAAGACGGGCGAGGCTTGAACGGCTGCCACCGTGAAGGTGTCCATTGCGAATCCTCTCTGCTGCACGGCGATCCGGTCATGTCCGGGCGAAATGGCTTCCCCTCGGCCCAAGCCCGTATCGTTCTCAGTAGATGCCCGGACGGCCGGGCGCGTCAACGGCGTTCCCGGTTCCCGGCTCCCGGTTCCCCGTGCACCCCGTGCACCCCGTGCACCCCGTGCACCCCGTGCACCCCGTGCACCCCGTGCACCCCGTGCACCCCGTGCACCCCGTGCACCCCGTGCACCCCGTGCACCCCGTGCACCCCGTGCACCCCGTGCAC
>JBBSGD010000117.1:0-4253 GCA_038254435.1 Actinomycetota bacterium | reverse complement strand
TCGCAGCCGCACTCCCCAATCCTGCCTCGCTCGGGGATCGCATGCGCGGCAAGACCTGCGCCGGAACCTGGGTAACGGGCACGGGCACCGACGGCAATCCCAAGGAGGCGTACGTCTATCACGTCGTCGACAACGAGGAGTGCATGTCCCGTTACGGCGCCCAGGCGGTAGTGCTGCAGACCGCCCTCAACCCGGTGATCGCGCTGGAGCTGATCGCGACGGGCAAGTGGCGGGGGCGGGGAGTGCTCGGGCCCGAGTCCTTCGACGCGGTTCCGTTTCTCGATCTCCTGTCCACATACGGGCATCCGCACGGAGTCGAGGACCGGACGCGGGCTTAGGGACCGGGCTCGTCCTTCAGGTCATACGCGTAGCCGATTAGCTCGACGCGCGGCGCCGGCTCCCAGTCGAGTCCCGGCTCCCGTCTGAACCCCATGTGCTCGTAGAGCCGGCGGGCGGCGCGCATCCAGCTCGTGGTGTGCAGCACGAGACGCGTGCGCCCGCGTTCCCGCGCCTGCCGGAGGCACTCTCTTACCAGCGCCCCGCCGATCCCCCTGCCCTGGGCGCCGGGAACGACGGCCAGCATGCGCATGCCGGCGGCCTGCGCGTCGTCGAACTCTGCATAAGGCCCGAGGCCCGGCACGAAGGTTACGGCGCCGAGGACCTCGCCGTCCTCGACCGCTACGAGAACGATTGCCCGCGCGGCCCTGTCTGCAACGTTTGCAAGCTCGGTCGTGTAGTCCTCGCTGAGCCGGCCGCTTGGGGAGCCGGGGCCGAGCGGTCCGGGGGCCGCCACGCCCCGGTAGGCGGCGAGCGTCAGATCGGACGCCCGCGCGAGCTCGTGGGGCTGCACCTCCCGGATCAGCAAGGATGGGTCAACGGATCACGGCCAGAGGTGCTCCGGCCTCAACCGATTGCCCCTCTGACACCTTGATCTCTTGCACGACCCCGGTAGCGTGGGCGAGGATCGAGTTCTCCATCTTCATCGCTTCGAGCACGCACACGGGCTCACCCGCGCTTACCTCCTGCCCCTGCTCGACGAGGACCTTGACGATGGTTCCCTGCATGGGCGCCGACAGCTCCTCCCCCGCTCCGCCCCTAAACGAGGCTGCCCGTTCGGGCGGCTTCGGTTTGGTAGCGCGTACGGATGTCTCGAGGTTCTCGCGCAGCGTGACCTCGAACCGCCTGCCGTTGACCTCGACACTTACCTGTCGCATCGCGACTTCCGGCTCGCCGACCTTGGGGTCGGGTGCTGTCTCCTGCGCCAGCGAATCGAGATCCATCTCGTTCTCGACGGTTCCGGTGTGATAGTGGCCGCTCACGAAGCGCTCGTCGGCGAGCATCAAGCGGTGGAAGGGGATCGTTGTCTTGATTCCCTCGACTCGATACTCGGCGAGGGCGCGCAGCAGGCGCCGGCGCGCTTCTTCCCTGTCCGCGCCGTAGGCGATGAGCTTGGCGACCAGCGGGTCGTAAGCCTGCGGTATGAGTGCGTTCGGCTCGGCGCCCGAGTCGACCCGCACCCCGGGACCGGCCGGCTCGCGGTAGTTACCGATGCGCCCGGGCGCAGGCATGAATTTTCTGGCCGGGTCCTCGGCGTTGACGCGGCACTCGATGGCGGCACCCTTGAGCGCGATGTCGTCCTGGCCGAAGCCCGCGGGCTCGCCGGCCGCCACCAGGATCTGCGCCGTGACCAGGTCGAGACCCGTGACCAGCTCGGTGACCGGGTGCTCGACCTGCAGGCGGGTGTTCATCTCGAGGAAGTAAAAGGACTTGCCGTCGGACTCGAGCAGGAACTCACAAGTCCCGGCGTTGCGGTAGCCGACGTGGTGGCCGAGCGTCGCCGCCGCCTCCATCAGCGCCGCGCGAACGTCCTCGTCGAGGCCCGGAGAGGGCGACTCTTCGACCAGCTTCTGGTGGCGCCGCTGGAGCGAGCAGTCCCTCTCCGGAAACGACAGCACGTTGCCCTCGGCGTCGCCGAGGACCTGAACCTCGATGTGGCGCGGGCGCTCGAGGTAGCGCTCGAGGTACACGTCCGGCGAAGAAAAGTAGCTCTGCGCCTCGCGCGACGCCCCCGACAGCGCGTCCTCTATCCCCTCTTGTGAGGTGACGACCCGGAAGCCCTTGCCCCCACCCCCGGCCGACGCCTTTATCGCGAGCGGGAGCCCGTTGTCGGACGCAAATTGTTTGACTTCCTGGGCCGAGGTCACCGGCTCCTTGGTCCCCGGCACGGTTGCCACCCCTGCCTCGTCCGCGATCTTGCGGGCGGCGGTCTTCTCACCCATCTTGTCCATGATCTCCGGCGCCGGTCCCACCCATGCAAGACCGCCATCGATGACCGCGCGCGCGAAATCGGCGTTCTCGGCGAGAAAGCCGTATCCGGGATGGACGGCGTCGGCGCCCGCGCTGCGGGCTGCGTCGATGATTGCCGGGATCTTGAGGTAGGAGTCGGAGGCCGGCCCGGCCCCCACGTTGTAGGCCTCGTCGGCAACGCGTACGTGCAAGGCATCTGCGTCGAGGTCTGAATAGACGGCGACGGGGACGATGTCGAGATCCCTGCAGGCGCGCATCACGCGCACGGCGATCTCGCCACGGTTGGCCACGAGCAGTTTCTTGAACACAGCCTTGCATCCTAAATGGCGGGGCAAGGCGCCGGTCGGAAGGCGCCGCAGGGCACGACGCAAGAGCACGGGGACCGCCCCCGAGCTTAGAGTCATGGTCATGGCCCGCTCGCTCGATGGCGTGGTGCTGCGCGACGTCCTCACCGGACGCTTTGGGCACCCGCTGCGCGTCTTTCAGTCGCTCGGTTCCACCAACGCCGAAGCTCTCGCCTGGGCGACATCGGGAGCGCCGGAGGGAGCGCTCGTGCTCGCCGATCACCAGACTTCGGGGCGAGGGCGCTGGGACCGGACGTGGGTATCCGCGCCGGGCATGCTGCTTCAGTTCTCGCTCGTTCTGAGGCCGCATCTCGACGTCGAGCAACTTGGACTCCTCACTACCGCGCTCGGTGTCGCCTGCGCGGAGGGAATCGAGAAGGCGAGCGGGCTTCCGGTGACGATCAAGTGGCCCAACGACGTGACGATCCAAGGTCGCAAGCTCGCAGGGATGTTGGTGGAGACGATGACAAAGTCTCGGCGCGTCGAGGTCGCGGTGTGTGGGGTTGGGATCAACTGCGGGTGGCGAGACGAGGACTTGCCCGCCGAGATCGCCCAGCGCGCCACCAGCATCTCGGCAGCAGTCGCCAAACTTGGGGGGGCGCAAGCGGCTCCGGGGCGGGAGGTCGTGCTAGCCGCCGTTCTGGCGTACCTGGAGGAGACCTACGCGCTGCTCGAATTCGAACCCGCCCGCCTTGTCACGAGAGCAGCGCATCGTTCCGAGCTCCTCGGTGGCAGGGTACGCGCCAGGTTCCCCGACGGAAGCTCGCTGGACGGGACGGCCGAGCGGCTGCTGGCGGACGGCTCCTTGCAACTGCGAACCGCAGACGGAGCCGAGCACGCGCTCAACGTTGCAGAGGTGCAGCAACTGGTTCCGGATGACTAGTCAGTCCCTCGCCATAGGATGGGCTGAGCGTGGACCGGGCCCGGACTACCGGGCCGGACTGTTGGGGGCGGCTGCACGTGCGTGCGGGACAACGGACTAGCGGGACTAGATAGAGGGGAGAAGCCGGTGCAGCAACTGTCGCACATAGGCCACATGGCCTGAGTGGCCGACCAGGTCGAGCGGCTGCGGGTCGCGCAGCTGCACCAGCAAGCGAATGCTGCGGTTCAGGCGCGCCGCAAAGCGCGCCGTAAATCGTGGTTCCGCCGAACGCGGAAGCGCTCCTCTGAGGTCGCCGACGCGCGCGATTTCACAGTCCTTGAGGGCTCGGCGATAACGGGGAGAAGCGCCGGCCGATGAGCCGAGTGGACGATCTCACCCGGGCCATGGAGGGCGCCCGCTCGGGGGGAGCCCCTAAGTACCACGACAGGCTGGCTGAGCAGGGAAAGCTCTTCGTGCGAGATCGTCTTGCCTTGCTGCTGGACGACGCCGACGAGCTCGTCGAGAATGGCCTCCTGGTCAACGCCCTTGCCGGAGATCTTCCCGCGGACGGAGTGGTCACCGGAGTCGGCGCGATAGGCGGACGGCCGGTTGCGATCATGGCCAACGACTCGACGGTGAAGGCGGGATCGTGGGGCGCCCGCACGGTCGAGAAGATCATCCGCATCATCGAGCTCGCCCGCGCCCACGAGCACCCGATCGTGTACCTCGTGGACTCCGCG
>JBBSGD010000116.1:0-4292 GCA_038254435.1 Actinomycetota bacterium | reverse complement strand
TGAACTCGCCGCCCTTACCGTGCCAGGCCGCAATCCCGCCCAAGACGTCGGGACGCATCTTCTTGAGCTGCGGCTCCATCTCTTTGCCCATCGAGCGGATCTTGTCGACGTCCGTTGCCCGTCCTTGCATCACCTGGACGAAACCCGCGTCGTTGGAACCGCCGCCGAGGATCTCGTCGACTTCGGCGCAGTCGTTGAACGTGACGTCCTCGAGGTACTGCTCGGTCTCGCCCCACCACTTGCCCTGTTCCGGTCTGTTGCTGGCGCGGCGCGCCGCTTCCTCGGACTCGAAGCGGGCCACCGTGAGCCACGTCCCGTCTCCCGAGACCCCGGTTGTGCAGCCAAGGAATCCTTCTGCGCCCGGCATCACTTCCTTGGCCCAGCGCTCGAACTGCGTGCGCAAAGCGGACTCGGCCTTGGCCTTGCCCTTGATGACCTGAGCGAACATCAGACGCACCTCCCGATCGAGGACCATGACTTTCGTCCACTTCACCACCGGAGCTCTCCGATGACAAGGAGGTCGCGGTATTCGGGTTCGACATCGAGGTGCTGGCTTGGCAACTCTGCGCGGGCGTTAGATCGGGTAGGGGCCGGGTCAGCTCGGCCCCTACCCGCACTGCTTTTGGAGGTCTTCGCTTATCCCCCCGTGGGTAAGTTGTGAGTAATGGTAAAGACGTCTTCGTCGACGCCGGCGTTGTTGAAGCCGGGGTTCGGCACGCGGTTGCGTGTGTCGGACCAAACCGGGTGGGCTTGTCCATTGGGGGTGATGGTCAGACCGCTGTAGTCGCCGTTGAATCCGGCCTGATTTCCGTCTGGCGCCGGGAACTTTGGCGACAGCACTCTGAACCCGTACGGTGTGCTGAGGCCGGTGCCGCCGGACAGCACGTAGTCCGACAACCGCTTGCCCACGCCCGGATCTCCCGGAGCGAAGCCTCCGGGCGGCGAGTGGTTCTCATTCGGCACCCGGCCCGTCCTGTAGTAGCTCACACCGATCCTGGAATGACCGTCGCGCTCCCTAACGTCGATGGCAGCAGAGTAATGGTCCGTGCCTCTGTCGGGGTTGACCTTGCGGGGTTGACTCCACGACCGTCCGGCATTGGTAGATCGCGACAAGAAGACGTCGTACTCACCGAAGCGGTAGTCGTACCAGGTGACATAAAGGTCGCCGTTTGACTGGTCCACGGCGATCCGCTGGGAAGTCTCGGCAGGCACACGGATAAAGGCTCCCGGGGAGCACCCAAATCCGATCCCCGCGCACTCGGGCGCGTTCTTGAGGATCTCGCTTGCGACCTTCCTCGGCGTGTCGCAGTTGAGGTGCGCGGTACCGGCAGACGAGCTTCCCGAGGGGTCACATTCGAGCGACAGGATCTGCTGATTGACGGTAGGTGTGTTCCCGTTCTCGAATGTGATTCCAAGGTCTCCGTTGGGTCGAACGGCGATGTCGGAGTGACCATTGAAGTTGCATGCATGCGGATTGAGCGACTTCTTGAAGGCGTTGCCGAACCGGCACAGCCCGGGATTCGCTCCGCTGATCCGCTCCGGCGTCGACCACGTGAAACCATGGTCCGTGGACATCGACCCGTAGATCGGCGATTCACAGTACTGATCGCCGCTCTTACCGCAAGTCAAATCGAAGTTCGTCCACGTCTCATAGACGTTGTCTCTGTTGCGGCTGGTGCGATAAGAGTCGGCCCCAAGCTTTGGTCCGTCGGCGAATGCTGCCAGGCTGTTGTCCTCGACGATGACGTGCTCCCGCCCAGATTGCGGCGGGGTAAGCCCGAACGGCGGGTAGACCTGGTCGAAGTAAGAACCCTTGGCCCCCGGGGGCGACGGCACCGCGAAAACCAGGCTGGCGTTGCTGGCGATGTCGAAGCCGACGCAGGTGTAGAAAGCTCGCCCGCGCGAGTCAAAGGCCAGATAGGGGTCGCTGCACGCGTCATAGGAATGCAGGGTCCCAGGGTCCCCGAAAAGCGTGTGGCTGTTGGGGTCGCTCGAGGTTGGCAGCAGATCATCGGGCGCGTTGAGACGGTAGCGGAACGGCGCTGTGCCGACACTCCCCCAATGACGACCGCCGTCGATCGAGAAATCGAGGCTGGTCTGGTTCCAGCCGATGATGCTGTCGTTCATGCCCGCCACGAGGTTGCGAGGGTTAACGGGGTTGTAGGCGATGTCTTCCTCGGCCTGGCGCCGGTAGGTACAGTCTTGGTTGACTCGCACGTCGCGATCGTGGTTGCGGTCCCGGCATCCGAGCGAGCCGACCGCGATACCTGGGCTCGTGCTCCCAGAGGGGCCGAGCTGGGTTTGCCCGGGGCCGACCTCACCTGTCGAGAAAGCCCCATGGGTTAGGAACGGCAGCGTCTTGGTGTGACCATTGACGTGCAGAACGGCGGCATGAAGCTGACCGCTTGCGATTCTTTGCATCACGCTCGGCGCAGCGCTCGAGCTCGGCCCCTGCAAAGCGACGGCAGAACCAATGAGAGCCACCACCGCGATCAAACGAATGTTTCGCCCCATCTTTGTTCCTCTCATCCCTGCTCCTTTCCGTGCGGATTACCGACCGGGCTTATCAAGAGATGATCTTTCGCATGGGGTCGAGCGCGATTCCTGGAGCAGAAGATGTAAGGCGGGCCGTAATCCGCTGATGAGGGGCGCCTTTGCCCGCTTCATGAGGTCCTCTTCCGGCCCGCGTCTTTGTGAGCAATGGCTTCCCCGCGCCCCTAGCGATCCATATGGTTGCAACAACCAGCATGAAGGGTTAGGGGGCGAGCGGCAAGGGGGAAGCGAAGGTCGATCCCAAACCGCGTCGGCCGGCGGGCGACCCGGCCCGGTCGATAGAGGGCCCGCCCTCGCGAGCGAAACCACCAAGAAGTACCAACCGCCTTCCATTGGAAGGAGGCCGCAACTATAGTTTCGAGTGACCTGTGTGCTTCTACTTAGGGAGAGAAGATGCGACACAAGAGAATAGGGCTCCTCGCGGGGGCATGCCTCGCCACCACAGCGCTCGTTTTGCCCACCGTGGCCACGGCCTCCGCCGGGCACCGCTTGGCACCAAGCTCCATGAGGGCGATGCAGAGGGCCGCCTCCCACGCATCGCCGCAGGCGGCCGGCGCGTCCCTTGACGTCGTTGCCCAGGGCCTCGACAATCCCCGCGGCGTCACAGTCGGTCACTCCGGAGCGGTCTACGTGGCCGAGGCCGGGCGTGCCGGCTCCAACTGCTCCGGCGGCGGCTGCTTCGGGTTCACCAGCGGGATAACCAGAGTGCGGCACGGCCACCAGAAGCGGATCGTCGGAGGGCTGCTCTCCCTCGGAGGTAAGGACGGCTCGTTCACAGTCGGCGCCGATGACATGGCCCTCGGCCATGGCTCGCTGTTCACGATCATGACCTCAGCGGGAGGCAAGCAAGAGGTGCGCGACTTTTTGGGTGCCCGGGCTGCGAGACAGTCGGGCAACCTGCTGCAGATCGCGCCTTCAGGATCAAAGTCGGTGGCGGCCAGGATCAATCGATTCGAATACGCCCACGACCCGGACGGGATGGGGATCGACTCGGACCCCTACTCGGTCGCCTACGACCACGGCCGCGAGCTCGTGGCCGATGCGGCGGGTAACGACCTCCTGAAGGTGACCCCCTCTGGGAAGGTTCATCTCCTTGCCGTCTTTCCCGACCGGATCTTCAACGGCAACTCCGTGCAGGCGGTCCCAACCTCGGTGGCCGTGGGACCGGACGGTGCCTACTACGTCGGCGAGCTCGCTGGTGAAAGCGCTCCAGAGAACAAAGCGCGCGTCTGGAGAGTGGTTCCGGGACAAGCGCCGACGGTGTGGGCCAGAGGCTTCAACACCATCATCGGCCTCGACTTCGGCCCGGACGGCAGCCTCTACGTGGCCGAGCTGCTAAGGCATGGCTTCGGCCAGCTGGCGGGTCCGAACCCGGATCTCACCGGGGCCCTCTACCGGTTGTCCCCCGACGGCTCAAGCCGAACCGAGCTGGCAAAGGGGAAGCTCCAGGCCCCCGGGGGCGTGGGAGTTAGCCCGCACGGCGCGGCATACGTCTCGGTGAACAGCGTGTTCCCCGGAGCCGGGGAGCTCGTAAAGATTCACGGCTGAGCTTCTCGCAGGGGGCTTGCAGCCAAGTCTGTGGGCCGAGTGGGTGGTAGACGGGCAAATGGAGCCTGTCGCAATAACCTCCCAAAGGCTCGCGTTCGGAGCGTGAGTTTGCAAGACTGAGCTCCAACCGAGCTCAGGAGGCCCCGTGGCAAAGAACCTCATCCCGTGTGATCGCGACCAGCGGATGTTGA
>JBBSGD010000115.1:0-4318 GCA_038254435.1 Actinomycetota bacterium | reverse complement strand
TCTGGTCAACCTCGAAGGACGTCTCGATCCTTCCATTCTCCGGGCTGAGCTTCAGCTTGTAGGTGCTGCCCGCGCTGCACGTTCCCCGCTTGATCACATCGCCGTCCTTAGCGAAAGCGGGGGCCGAAGAGGCCATTAGGGCGGCCCCCAGTAGCGCCGCCAGTGCCAGTCGAAAACTCTTACGCATCGCCTTCCTCCTTGATCTCACCCGTGTGTGTCGGGCTCATGAGAGCAGGCTGACAGCTGCACGGTCCAAGGCGCCATTGGGCATAAGTCGTAGGACGGTGGTGCGAGAAAGAACTAGTCGCGCCTCTCTCCCGGCCTTGGATGCAGGCGGGGTCGGACCAGGAGCGGCCGCGCAGGTCCTAGGACCTGCGACCGATTGCTCTATGAAGCATGACCTGCCAGCCTGAGATGAGCATGCGCGGCCTGCGCAGGCTTAGGAAGGAGGCAGTCGTTGGGGCTTTGGGTCTTGACCGATTGCGGTTCCCTCGGCCAGAGGATGCCCTCGGCTGTTATCGACTGGCTCGGCGCCCGCGGCGTCCCGGTGAGAGCCGTGTCGATCGAAAACGAGTCTGGCCTCGCTTCGACGCCCGCTCGAGCCGCCCCCGGCGCTGCGCGTGCGAGGGAGCTCGGCTCGACCGACACCGTACTGGTTCGAGCCCAAGACCCCGCCACGCTCGTCACCTGGCGATCGCTTCAGAAACAACGTGTTCGAGCAGTCAACAGCTGGTCGGACATCGTGCGGGTACGCAACCGATTCACGCTTGCACTGGCTCTGTCAAGATCAGGCGTCCCGAGCCTCCCTTCGCGCCTCGCGCGCCGCCCCGAGGACCTCGTGGACCTGGGTTCCGATTGGTGGCCGGTAGAGCTCCATCCCTTGAGCGGCCGCTCGCCCCGCGAATTCGATGTTATCGAGCGCTTCGAGCAGCTCGAGGATGTGGAGTGGTCGAGGATCACTCTCGCGCAGCCTCATGTAAGACCCGAGGACATGGCGGTCACTCTCTATGTTGCCGGAGACAGGGTTTGGGCGGTTGACGACGGTGCACGGGGCGACGGCACCCCAGGTGCGGTCCTTCACACACCTTCTCCCGAGCTCCGCCAGGTGACCACTCGATGCCGGCGCGAGCTCGGGCTAACTCTCTTCGGCATCGGTCTGACAAGGCGCGCCGGCCGGCTCGTCGTTGCCTCCGTGTGCGATTTTCCCAACTACGAGCGGGTTCCCGACGCACCCGGTGTCATCGGACGGCTCCTGCTTGGGCTCGACGGCCGGGCTTCGAGCAACGCCCGGTATTCCCCCGAGGCCGCTGCTAGGGCCTGCGTGCTTCGACCACGACACTGAGGCGGTCGCTGTCGGACGCGACCCCCTTGTCCTCGAGCCCGGCCCTGCGTGCGAGACGTCTGATGCGCCCCGACAGGTCCTCGGAGATTTCCAGCAGGAGCCAGCCACCCGGCTTGAGCCACTCTACCGAGTCGGCCACGGCGCGGCGCATGAGACCCAGCCCGTCGCCGCCCATCTCGTCGCTCAGTGTGTAGAGGGGCTCGTGCTCACGCACCTCCGAGGGGAGATCCTCGATCTCATCGAGCGGCACGTAGGGGACGTGGCCGGTGATGACGTCCACCCGGCCGCGCAGCCGGCGCGGCAGCCCCTCGTACATGTCGCCGTTACGAAAGATCGCGTTTGCCACCCCAAGGGAACGGGCGTTGCGGCGCGCCTGGCGCAGACCGCCGGCGTCGATGTCGGCTCCCCAGACCTCGGCGCCGGGAAACTCATCGGCCAGCGCGATGGCAATCGGTCCCGCTCCCGTGCATACGTCGACGACAACCGGAGACTTGCGCCGGCGCAACTTCCGGGCGGCGCGCGCGACGGTCAGCTCGGATGACGGGCGCGGAACGAACGGACCAGGCCGGACCTCGAGGTCGAGGCCGTAGAACTCGATGCGGCCGGTGAGAAAGGGCAAAGGCTCACCGCCGGCTCGCCGGGTGACGAAGGACAGATATCGCTCACGCGTGCGGTGCGGCGGGGAGTCGTCCTCGTCGAGGTCCTCGGGATCCACCGCCAGGCAGAAAGCCAGCAGCTCCTGGGCCTCGCGGCGGTTGTCGTGGTCTTCGAAGATGTGGCTCGAATCGGCGAGCACGCGCTGGCCAAGAGCTACGAGAGCTTCGACGGTGCGCGGCTCGCTCAACTCTGCTGTCCTTTGGTGAGGGCGGATGAGGTAACGGTTCGATGGCGCTCTGCAACGGCAGGGGGATGCTACAGGCCCGCCGAACCGTCTCAAACGCAAATGCGCTCAGGCCGTCTCGACGACCTCCGGAACCTCTTCGTCGGGAACCGCGATCGTGGGCGACTCCATCTCGGTGGACAGCACGATGGTCGTGCGCGTGCGCGCCACACCCCGGATCATGCGGATGCGCCGTAGAAGGAGCTCGAGCGCCTTGTTGGTCGCCGACCTCACCTTGATGAGGTAGCAGTCCTCGCCCGCGATGCGGTGAAGCTCGAGAACATCGGGCTCCTCGCAAATGCGCGCCACGATCGGCTCGTCCGCGGCGAACTCGTTTCCTTCGGAAAGGGTCACCAAGGCAAAGGCGCAGTGAGGCCGGGCGAGCTTTATCGAATCGAGGATGACCGAGTAGCCGGCGATGACACCCTGCTGCTCGAGCTTTCGCACCCTGTCGTGCACGGCAGGGCTCGACAACCCCACTTGCTTGGCGATGGAGGCATGAGACATGCGGCCGTCCTCGCGCAGGAGCTGCAGGATGCGCCGGTCGATCCGGTCGAGGCCGGCAGCCATCGCTACCGGCCTCGCCTGACCGACCTGGCCGGCACGCGCCGCGCGGCGAGGGGGATGCGCCGCACCGGTGCGAGGGCCGGGTCCAGCTTGTAGAGCACTTGAATCATCATGTCGCGTCACCTTCCGTTGCTGCCGGTCCCGCTACGAGCGATGCACCAGCCAGTCGTCTCCGTCTCTGCTGTCCGCCCCGAAGCGCGTTGCTGCGAGGTCGAGACCTATGATCACTACAACGAATAAAACAAGGCCAATCAGCACGATTGCATCACTTCCCTAAGCGAGTAGATCTGCTTACCTACAGAAGTATAGACCTCTGCCCTGGCGGCGTCAACCCAACATTAGGCAAAATCGTGACTTAGCCTTGCCTACCACCCCTGGTCGCCATCATTGCCTGACTTTCCAAGCCGAATAGCCCTTACCGCCTACTTTACAAGCGAATCATCGCCCCTAGAGAGGCCCGGCAACTGGGATAGCACCGAGCGCCGGTGCCGGGCAGGGCGGCACGGGCAGGCTCTTAGCTGCCCATCCCCACTCGCTGGGCCTGCTGCAGGGCCTTGCCCTCGGTCTTGAGGGCCGGGGCGACCATGACCTCGGCCTTCTGGAACTCCTTGATGTTGGCGTAGCCGCACGTGGCGAGGCTGGTGCGCAGCGCTCCGAAGAGATTTAGTCGTCCGTCGTTCTCGTGGGCCGGTCCCGTCAGGATCTCCTCGAGCGTCCCGAGGGTCTTGGTTAGCACGCGCGCCCCCCGCGGCAGCGTGGGGTGAAACGTCGCCATGCCCCAATGATGTCCCCGGCCGGGAGCCTCGCGCGCCGCAGCCAGAGGCGAGCCGATCATCACTGCGTCGGCACCGCAGGCGATGGCCTTGGCGATGTCCCCACCGGTTCGCATGCCCCCGTCGGCGATGACGTGGCAGTAGCGCCCGGTCTCGTCGAGGTGGCGTATGCGTGCTCCGGCTGCGTCGGCTATGGCCGTCGCCTGGGGAACGCCTACGCCGAGCACGCCGCGCGTGGTGCAGGCCGCGCCCGGCCCCACGCCCACGAGGACGCCCATTGCCCCGGTACGCATGAGGTGCAAGGCCGTTGAGTACGACGCGCAGCCGCCGACGATGACGGGAAGCTCATAAGTCGAGATGAAACGCTTGAGGTTGAGCGGCTCGGTCCTCGTCGAAAGGTGCTCGGCCGACACCACGGTGCCCTGGATGATGAGGATGTCGAGCTCTGCCTCGAGCGCCAGCTTGTGATAACGCTCGACACGCTGCGGAGTGAGGGACGCGGCCGCGGTCATGCCGGCGTTCTTAACCTCCCGGATGCGGGCCGAGATGAGCTCCTCTTTGACCGGCTCCCCGTAGAGCTCTTGCATGCGGGCCGTGGCGAGGTCCTCGGGCAGCTCTGCGATCTCGGCCAGCACCGCGTCGGGATCCTCGTAACGAGTTTGGAGGCCCTCGAGATTGAGGACCGCAAGGCCGCCCAGCCTGCCCACCTCTACTGCGGTCTTGGGCGACACCACTGCGTCCATCGCCGAGGCCAGA
>JBBSGD010000114.1:0-4346 GCA_038254435.1 Actinomycetota bacterium | reverse complement strand
TTGCCGCGTGACCGAAGGAGCTTCGCGACCTGTGACGCTTTCGTCACGCGATGGTCTCGCGCTGGAGGCGGCGTTCGATGGCCCACCGGACCCAAAGGCGGCGCTGCTGCTCTGCCATCCACATCCAAAGATGGGCGGGACTATGGACGCGCCGCTTCTCCTGGCGGTTCGGGACGAGCTGCTGGCGCATGACTGGGCGGTCCTGCGCTTCAACTTTCGCGGCATCGGTGCGTCCGAGGGTGAGCCGGGCACGGGGATAGACGAGGTGAGCGACGCGGGCGGCGGGCTCGACTGGCTGCGGACGAACTACGAACAGATGCCGCGCGCAGTGGCAGGATGGTCCTTCGGCGCGGGAGTAGCGATGAAGCTGGCCATGAAGGAGCCTGATCTTCTTGCCTGCGTGGCCATCGCTCCCTCGGCAGAGCGCAAGCCCGACGTGACCGAGGGGCTGCCCTCTCCGGCGAATGTTCCAAGGGATCTCAAGCTCCTGGTCGTGATCGGGGCGCGCGACGACGTGGTGGATAGCGGCGCCGGCGCGAGGTGGGCTCGAGCCGCGGGTGCCGAGTACCGCGCCATGCCCGGCGCCAATCACTTCTTCTGGGCCAAGTACGAGAGTCTCGCAACCGAGGTCGCAGAGTGGCTCGACGCGGCACTCTGATCGCAGGAAGGAACGAGCAATGAGGTTTGGCATCGACGTGTCACAGCACCAGCTCACCTGGGACGACATCCTCGCCCGCACGCTGTGGGCAGAAGAGGCCGGCTTCGACGGAGCGTGGGTGTTCGACCACTTCAAGGCCTTGTACGGAGATCCGCAGGGGCCGTGCCTGGAGGGCTGGACGCTGCTCGCGGCGCTTGCTGCGGCCACGACAAAGATCCGTCTCGGAGCCCTCGTGACGGGCATCACCTACCGGCCGCCCTCGATCCTCGCGACCGAGGCCGTAACCGTCGATCACGTCTCGAACGGGCGCCTGGAGCTGGCCGTGGGGGCCGCGTGGCACGCACAAGAGCATGCCGAGCTCGGCCTCGACTTCCCGTCCGCAGGAGAGCGCGTGAAGCGCCTCGAGGAGGGCATCGAGGTGATGCGCAAGCTCATGACCGAGGAGGCGGTGTCCTTCATCGGCTCGTACTACCGGCTCGATGACGCCACCTATCGTCCCCGGCCCGTGCAGACGCCCCACCCTCCCCTGTGGATTGGAGGAGGTGGAGAGAAGGCGATGCTTCCTCTGATAGCGCGCCGCGCCGATGTGTGGCACGGCTTCGGCTCCGTTGCCGAGCTCGAGCGCAAGTCGGCGCTGCTCGACGATCACGCCGAGACGGCAGGACGCGATCCGGCATCGATTCGGCGCTCCAGCTCGCTATCCATCTCCCAGCCGTGGGACGAGGTGCGCGCGACCATCAGGGGCCTCGCCGGCGCCGGCTTCTCTTACCTGATTGTCGGCTGGCCGAGCGAAGGTAACGACAGGGTCGAAGAGTTCGTGGCCGAGATCGTGCCGGAGTACCGAGTGTCGTAGCGCGAGGGAACGTGGGCTACGAGGCGCTCGCCGGAGCGTCGGGAGCGAGCTGGGCGAAGAAGTCGTTGCAGCGCGCTTGCTCTTGGCTCTCGCCAAGGCGCCCGGCCGCAGCGCCGAGCCCCCGCAAAGAGCGAAGGAAGCCGCGATTGGGTTCGTGGGCCCACGGAATCCTACCCATACCTCGCCATCCGGCTCGTCTGATGCGGTCGAGGCCCCTGTGGTAGCCGACGCGGAAGTAGGCGTAGGCGTCGACCACCCTGCCAGAACGGAGCGCCACCTCCCCGAGCTCGGCCCACGCCGTCAGGCACTCTGGATGGTCGGCGGCAACGGCGGCCAGCTCCCCGGGCGTCAACGCCGCAGCAACGGCCTCGAGCGAGCCGGGCGGCTCCTCGATGGTCGTGGTGAGTGGTTCGGTGACGGGAAGCTCGGGCATCCGCGAATGTTAGCCGCTCAATCGACGCGGCAGCGCGCAACATCTCCGGACTCAGAGCAGCCGCATGTCGTCCTCGCCGAAGACCGCCCCCGCACGATCCGGTGGCCTGCGCATAGAAGGGCCCGAGGGGGGTAATGAACGGGGACAATAAGGGGGTGTCCCCCGAGAAAGGAGCCGGCATGGGCAATGAGGACAAGACTCGCAACAAGGCGGAAGAGCTCAAAGGCAAGGCCAAGGAAGGCGCCGGCCGGGCGACCGGAGACGAGGAGCTCGAGGCCCAGGGTCAGCGCGACCAGGCCAAGGGCAACGTGAAGCAAGCCGGCGAAAAGGTCAAAGACGCAGCCAAGGGCCTTACCGGCAAGAAGTAGCTCTAGCAGTCAACCGTCCGACGGTCGTCTTTTCAGGCGGCCGTCGTCGCGCGCCCGCGGCGTCGTGTCCGGCCGTCACGTGCGCTCCCCGATCGATCCCCTGGGGCTTACCATGCCGACCATGCTGAGAGGAGAGCGGATCACGTTACGCGCCGTAGAACGAGCGGACTTGCCTGCGCTGTGGCAGTCGGCCAACGACCTCGAAATCGAGCTGCTGAGCGGCGGCGACCCACCTCTACCGCACTCCCTTGCAGCAATCGAGAAGTCGTTCGAGACCAGGACCGCGGACGACAAGGACAGCCCCTGTTTGTTCGGGATAGAGGTGGACGGCAAGCTCATCGGCATCTGTGATCTACGCGACTTCGATCATCAGGCGCGCTGTTGCTCGCTCGGCATTATCATCTTCGAGCGTGACTACTGGGGCCGGGGATTCGGGCGCGAGTCCGTCGAGCTGCTCGCCAGCTACGGTTTCAACCATCACAACCTCCACCGCATCTGGCTAGATGCTCATGCCACGAACGAGCGCGCCTTGCGCTGCTACCGGGCCTGCGGTTTCGTCGAGGAGGGACTATTGCGCGAGCACGACTGGAGCAACGGCAGTTACGTCGACCTCGTGATGATGGGTCTCCTGCGCTCCGAGTGGCTCGTCACTGAGCCCGCGTTTCGGCAACGTTCCTAGAAGCCCTCCTCACTGCGTGCTCGCCTTGCTCAAGCAAGAGGAGCGCTATGGGTTCGATCTCGTTCGGGCGCTGGGGGGATCGACGGCATCGTGATCGGCGAAGGGACCATCTATCCGCTTCTCGGCGCCTCCGGCGGGAGGGCCTGGTCGAGACGACGTGGCGCGAATCCATGTCCGGACCGCCACGCCGCTACTACCACCTGACACAGCGAGGCAGCAGCTCTTTCGAGGACTTCGTGCACGAGTGGCACCGCTGAAGCGGTGCGGTAAATCGGATAGTGGAGAGGGGAATCGAGCCATGAGGGCCACAAGGGGGCGCCTCGTGGACCACTATCTCGCCGAGCTCGAAGGTTCTCTGACCGGCTGCCCCGGCAGAGACGAAAGGAGCTCGTCAACGAGATCGGTCAGCACATCGAAGACGCCCTTCGGCAGGCGCCGTGCATTCCGAGGGCGAGGTGCGGGCCGTCCTCGACCAGCTTGGGGATGCCTCAGAGATCGCACCCGAGGCTCACGAGCCCCGCGCGCGCTGTAGCGCTCTCGAGGTGTGGGCGCTGATCCTCCTGCCCGTCGGAGGGATAATCGTGCGCATCCTCGGATGGGTAATAGGCGTTGTCCTGCTGTGGACCTCGGATGCCTGGACGACGCGCTAGAAGCCCGCCGGCGCGCTGAATCGGGACCGCTTCCTTTCCGCTGTCGGCAGTGTCATCTCCGCCACGCTGACACCTATCCCTGCGGCGTCACACGTGTCCCATAGGCAGTACTCAGCGGAAGTGCCGGAGACCGGGTCGCCTGCACCAGCACTGCGCCGAGCAACCGCACGTCTTGCGGGACTCTATGACCGCATTGGCAGTCATCAACCCCGCGGCAATAAAGACAAGGAAACCAAGGGCTCGTGGCACCGGTCAGCTCTTCGCGCGCAGCTTGGTGCGCTTAGTCTTGCCCCGGTGCTTGACGGCCGAGCGCAGCATCAGGAACAGGGCGATGGCTACGAGCTGACCGCCGAAGATCGTCCTGTTGAGATCGAAGGCCGGCTGCCACGTGACCTGGCCGCTTCTGATTACGTAGACGCCGACCGGCCGAGCCGTCAAACCGAAGCCGGCCCCGCCGTCACCCGAGGCCCCGTTTCCACTGCCTCCGCCCCCTCCGCCGCCCCGCACCGCAGCACCGGAACGATGGTGGCTCCGTCCTTCTCGAACGGCTTGCCGTATACCCGCGTGACGTTCATTGCGTCTTTCGCTTGCGCGAGCAGCTCCTGCACATCCATAGAACCCTCCCGAACCTCGATGCATCGTGCCGATCAGCAGAGCCTCCCACACGAGCCGCCCCCAGGCCAAGTTCCCTTCCCTGGGCTCGTG
>JBBSGD010000113.1:0-4384 GCA_038254435.1 Actinomycetota bacterium | reverse complement strand
CCCCGTTGCGAGGCCGGCAAGGTACGCGGATCCAAGGGCCGTCGTGGCCGTATCTTGTGGCACCAGCACGGGGACGCCGAGGATGTCCGCCTGGAATTGCATCAACCACCGATTGGCCACTGCGCCGCCGTCCGCACGCAGCTCCTTGAGCGTGACGTTCGAGTCACGCTCCATGGCTTCCACGACATCGCGCGTTTGGTAGGCGATGCTTTCGAGCGCCGCACGGGCAACGTGGGCCTTGGTCGTGCGCTGGGTCAACCCAAGGAGTGCGCCGCGCGCATGAGGATCCCAATGGGGGGCGCCGAGGCCGGTGAGCGCCGGAACGAAGAACACGTCCTCGTTTCCGTCCACGCTCGCGGCGAGGCTCGCCGTCTCGCCGGCGTGTTCAATGATCCCGAGCCCGTCTCTCAGCCACTGGAGGGCAGCCCCGGTGACGAAGATCGCTCCTTCCAGCGCGTACTCCACCGGTTCGTCTCCGATACGCCACGCGATGGTCGACAGCAGCCCGTTGCTGCTCTTGAGCGCGTCTGAGCCTGTGGGCATCAAGACAAACGAGCCCGTGCCGTAGGTGTTCTTGGCGAGTCCCTCTTCGAAGCAAGCTTGTGCGAAGAGCGACGCCTGCTGGTCTCCGGCGAGACCGGCTATGGGGACGCGCGCGCCGAAGAATACGTCGGGATCGGTGTGGGCACATATGTGGGAGCTGGGCAAGACCTCGGGCAACAACGCGGCCGGGACGCGCAGCATCTCTAGTAGCTCGTCGCTCCAGTCAAGTTCGAAGATGTCATACAGCAGCGTGCGCGACGCATTCGTGTAATCGGTGACGTGCAGCTTGCCCCCGGTGAGCTTGTGCACGAGCCACGAATCTACGGTCCCGAATGCGATCTCCCCGTGCTGTGCGCGGGAGCGAAGTCCGTCGACATTGTCGAGAAGCCACGCGACCTTGGTGCCCGAGAAATAGGAGTCGAGCAAGAGCCCCGTCCTGTCGGCCACGCTCTCTTCGTGACCGGCGTTTCTCAGCTCGTCACAGACCGGCGCCGTCCTTCTGTCCTGCCACACGATCGCGTTGCCTACCGGACGGCCCGTTGCCCGCTCCCACATGACGACGGTCTCGCGCTGGTTGGTGATGCCGAGCGCGTTCAGCCCGCGCGCCTCGGTGCCTGCGTCTGCGAGCGCGGCCCCTATTACCTTCAGGGTCACCTGCCAGATGTCCTCTGGGTCTTGCTCGACCCAGCCCGGACGAGGGTAGTGCCGGCGAAGCTCCGCGTACGCGCGTCCAGTAATGGTTCCCTTGTCGTCGACCACGAGCGCCTTGGTGCCCGTGGTCCCCTGGTCGATTGCCAGGACGCAGCTCGCCACCAGTCCCCTCTCTTGTGCCCCTCGCACGCTAGGTCGAGCCCGAATCGTAGTCGCCGGCCTCCCAACCCACGTGCGCTACCACGCAAAGATGATCCGATGCCAGCGACGGCACCACTCGAGTGCGCTCGACGCGCAGTCCCGGCCCGGCGAGCACGTGGTCGAGCCGGCGCACCGGGAGGTAGGAGGGCCAGCTCGGACGCGCCGGGCCGCCTCGCAGACCAAGTGCGCTCAATGCCCCAAGCCCGGCACGCGAGCAGTTGAGGTCGCCGGCGAGCACCAACGGACCTTCCACGCGCGCCATGAGGGCGGCAAGCGACTCGATCTCGTGCACCCTGGCAGAGGCGCGTGACGACAAATGGGTCGCAGCGACTGTTCGATCTCGCATGCGGGCAAGGAGCACGCCGTGTCGTCTGTGTTCCGCCACGCGCGGCAGGAGCTCGAAGTCGACGGTGGCGACATCGCGGGTGGCAATCGCTACTCCGAAGCGCTCTTCACCTTGAACGAGTGTCGGACCGTGGACTACGTGCAGGCCGGTCAGCTCGCCGATGCGCGCGGCTTGATCGGCCCGGCCGCTGCGCTCCATGCCGCAGTCGACCTCCTGCAGCGCGACCACATGTGCTCCCGTTCGTCGCAGCACGTGTGCGCAGCGCTCGATCGAGACTCGCCCGCCGATACTCCTGCCGTGGCGGATATTGAAGCTGGCGATGATCAACCCTGCGCGTCCGTTCTCAGCTCGGGGACCGCAGCGGATAGTCGTAGCGCCGCAGGTAAGGAAGAGCCAGTGCGGTAGCCGTCAGCTTGTCGGCGCGACTCTGCTCGCTGCGCCACTCCTCCCAATCGCGCAGCGTGACGGTACCGCTCGAGAAGCGCGCCGGGTTGCCGGATAAGGTGTGGTTAGCACCGAGCCGGGCGGTTCGCTCGTCGAGGAACGGCAGTCTCGCGGACCGCCGACCGGCCCACTGAGCGACTCGCTCGGCGGTGGTGCGCGGCTTGGCCACGAAGTCCTCGTAACGCAACGACATCGAGCCCCCCGTCCCATGACGGCGCAGAACCGCCTCGGCCCCGAAATTGAGCAGCGTCCATCGAAGGGTGCTGTCGGCGGCATTACGGCGCGTGACGTCCCGGCCCCGGTCCCGCGCCGAGGCGTGCTTGCGGTGTCGCCACGAGTAAGCCGACGCCCTCGGGTCCCTCACGAGATGCACGAAATAGGGCGCGAGGCCGGGGATCTGACGCACGACCGCCGCGTACGAGGGGCGCTTGGACGAGTCCACGATGACGGACGCCCCCGTGGCCGCTTCAAGAGCGCGATAGACGCGGCCCATTGCCGCCGAGTATCCGTCGAGGGCGGTCCACCCTGTGGCACGGTCCGGCTCGCGCCGCAGTATCCGATAGAGGTTGCGCTCCCGCACTATCTCTTGCTGCCACGCCACCACCTGCTCGAGATCGAGGTCTGTCAGCCGGCCGAGCACCTGGGACCACACAGGACAGACCGATACGGGCTCACCGCACCCGCAGCTCCCGCCCGTCGTAAGGACCGGATCCCACAGGTAACGCACCTCCCCCGCCGAAAAGAACCCCTCGGCCTCTCCGAGGATGTTTGCAAAGATCGTGCTGCCACTACGTCCGCGCCCCATGATGTAGAGGACCCTGCCCGAGTCTGCGGCGCGACGAGGAACGTTCACGTCACCGGGCCTGCCTGAGTCGCGCCCTGTAGGCGGCGACGTTCTCCCGGGTCGCGCAGGTCTCCGAGCAATAGCGTTTGCGGGCGTTCTTGGATGCATCAACAAATGCCGACCGGCACATGGGAGACGCGCACAGCCCAAGCCTCTTGCTCCCGTAATTGCAGAGCACGACCGCAAGGCCCATGACGGCGGTGGTCCCCAGCCGCCGGACGATGCCCGAGCCTGCCGGCTCGAAGTGAAAGTGGGTTGGCGAGCCGTCGTGCGCTACGACGCGCGGAGCGGCTCCGACATCTTCGAGGAGGGAGTTGATCAGCCCGGCCGCCTCCTTCTCTCCGCAGGCACCGAACACGTCCCTGAGGCGATCGCGGAGCACGCGCACGTCCGCCAGCTCCGCCGCGGATGACGGCTCACCGGCAAGACCGTGCGCTGCCGCGAAAGAGGCAAGTGCTTCCTCGTGCCCGAGCTCTTCCTCACCGGTGACCGCCTGCCTCGTGTTGACGAGGTCGACTGCCAGGGTCACCGCTCTGTCCGTGTAGTGGCGAAATTTCAAGTCGTTTCTCACCCCCGGCCCGGGGAAACCTCAGGCCGCCGTCGCGGGAACCTAGCCTTCTTGCACGGTTCATCTTGACGTGCTTGCGCAGGCCAGCCTTACGGCTAGGCTGAACTCCGTTAGGCGCCAGGCGGCTCAGGACCGGCGCGGTCGTCCCAGTCATCTCGCCGTTCAGCGCTACGAGGGCATCAGCCGCCCTTACCGGTCATTACGCCGCCTCTTTCGGCCCGATTGCGGAGTGAGCGCCTCGAGGTACCTACCGCTGGACCGTTTCGACGTCGCCGCCGTCCGCTGCCGAGAGCCTCACCCGGCCCGGGCACTCCCCGGCCCCGACCACCGTAGTCGCGTAGACCGTGGAGCGGTGGGCTCTGATTGCAAGTTGGGACCGCCGTATCCTTGACCACATGCAGCGCGTCGATCCCACCGAGAACACAATTCTCGAGCGCGTGCGAGAGATTCCGGCCGGATTCGTTCGTACCTACGGTGACATCAGCCCTGGCGCGCCGCGTCACGCAGGCGCGGTCCTCGCCCACTGCGACGATCCCAGCGTGCCCTGGCACCGAATCGTGCGGGCAGATGGATCACTGGCCAAAGGGCACCTGCAGCGCAGTCTTCTCGAGGCGGAAGGGGTCCCCTTCAATGGGAACCGCGTGGGCATGGGGAGAGCGCGCTTAGCCGGCACCGGAACGCGCGTGCGAGGTCACCCTGACCGGGACTCTCCCATGCGCCCGTGACGAAAGCCCGCGAGATACGTGCGCAGCCCATTCTCACCATGCCGCATCATGAGACTGTGGTT
>JBBSGD010000112.1:0-4405 GCA_038254435.1 Actinomycetota bacterium | reverse complement strand
GCCGGACGGGCGAGCGGGGCGAGCCGGTTCAGCATGCTCTTGTTGGTGATTACCTCCTCGTCGAAAACGAGTCGAGTTAGCGACTGCGTGCCGGTTACGGTCCAGCGGGAGAAGCCCTCCAGGTCTCCCCGCATCGATGCCTCCAAGACGCCGGCCGCCTCGTCCTCTGTGGAGCGCAGGATCACGAAGGTGAGGTCGTAGGGAAGCAACGAGCGGCAGCGCAGCTCGTAAGAGTCCCCGCCGGCCACGCGCGAGACATGCTTTACCTCCGGCCACCAGCCCGGGTAGGAGGTGACGTCCTTCAGCACCTCGTAGGCCTCCCCCGGCGGGCCGGCAATGGTCCACACGCTCGTAAAGCGATAGTGAGTCAGGCTCATCGCTGTGAGTATGCGGCGCCCTGGGCCCCCGCGAAAGAACGTTGCACCAACTTCGCCTGCCGGGCCAGCGCTTGGCCGGTCGGCTGTGTGCGTCCTGGGGCGTCGCAGGCAGCACGCGGGTTTGACCGACGACGAGCAGGGCTCCGACTCGTCTCATCGGCGCGACGTGGGGTTCCGTCGAGGCGATGGCGGGCTACTAGTCTTCCCTTCTCATGGAGCCTCCGACGCGCCCATCGCCAGCCGATCCTCTCGACACACGGCCCCCTGCCTTCTCCCCTGGGGAGGCTGCGGACATCGCCGAGCGGATCTTCGGGCTGACGGGCTCGACCTCGCCACTTGACAGCGAGCGCGACCAGAACTTTCGTTTCACGTCCGACGCACAGCGCTCGTTCCTCTTGAAGATCTCCAATGGGGCCGACGATCCCGCGGTGCTTGAAATGCAGACTCAGGCCATGCTGCACATCGCCCACCAGGATCCCGGTCTGCCCGTGATGCAGCCACTTACGACACTCGAGGGCGGCTATCACGGAGAGGTAGAGGGGGCCGGAGGAGACAAGCAACTGGTTCGACTCTTCACGTTCGTTCCCGGCAGAGCGGTGGACACGGTTGAGCTGAGCCCCAGCGCGCGGCGGGGCTTTGGGTCGATGGTCGCGCGCATGGGACTTGCCTTGCGAGGGTTCTTCCATCCAGCCGGCGGATACAGGATCCTGTGGGACCTCAAGCACACGCCGCAGCTTCGCCCTCTGCTCGAAGCGGTCCCCGGGGGCCGCCGCTACCTCGTGGAACAGGTGCTTGAGCGATTCGAGGAACGAGTTAGGACCGTCTTACCGAGCCTGCGAGCACAACTGATTCACAACGACCTGACCCTCGACAACGTCCTTCTCGACGACGTGCAGCGGGTAACCGGGATCGTGGATTTCGGCGACCTCACCCACACCGCCGTCATCTGCGACCTTGCCATCGCTCTCGTCTCGCTGACGTGGCACACCTCCGATCCACTCGAGGCCTCCCGGCAGGTGATCAATGGCTACACCTCGATCTCTCTGATAGAGGAGGGTGAGGCTGATGTGCTGGCCGATCTCGTGCTGGCGCGGCTCGCCGCCTTGGTGCTGATCGCTAACTGGCGTGTGATCCGCTATCCCGAGAACGCCGCTTACATCACCGCCAACCAAGAGATCGCGTGGCGGCTGCTCGAACACTTCGACTCACTAACGTGGCCCAAAGTGCAGGCTTGCATGAGGGCAGCGTGCCTGCGGGCGCCGGAATCCTCGGATCCAGGTCCACGGCCGTCCATTGAGGAGCTGCTCGAGCGCCGCAGGCGCGCCCTCGGCCCTGCGCTTTCTCCTCTGTCGTACCAGACCCCCCTCCACCTCCTGAGGGGCGACGGCAGCCACGTTTTCGACCACGAGGGCAACGCCTACCTCGATGCGTACAACAACGTCCCCGTCGCCGGGCACTGCCACCCCCGCGTCGTCGCCGCGATAGCCGAGCAGAGCAGCGCCCTGAACACCAACACGCGCTACCTGCACGAGAGCGTCGTGGAGCTCGCCGAGCGGCTCGTGGCGACAATGCCTCCCGGGCTCGACACGGTGATGTTCTTCAACTCGGGCAGCGAGGCCAACGACATCGCCTGGCGCCTCGCCACCGCCTACACCGGGCGGGCAGGAGGCATCGTCACAGCCCACGCTTACCATGGGGTAACGACGGCCACGGCCGCCCTGTCCCCGGAGGAGTGGGGCGATAGTGAACGAGCCCCTTACATCGCTACCATTCCGGCACCCGACGGGTACCGCGGCCCCCACCGTCGCGAGGAACAAGGGGGGGCAGGGCGCTACGCGACGCACTTCGACGAAGCCGTGGCGACGCTCGAGAGCCGCGGCTTTCGCCCCGCCGCCCTCTTTGCAGACAGCCTCTTCACGAGCGATGGGATCTTTGCTCCTCCGGCGACTTACCTGCAGGAGCTCGTGCGTCGCGTCCGGAGGGCCGGATGCCTCTTCGTGGCCGACGAGGTCCAGTGCGGGTTCGGCCGCAGCGGTTCCCACCTGTGGAGCTTCCAAGCGGCGGGAGTCGCCCCGGATTTCGTCACGCTCGGCAAGCCCATGGGAAACGGGCATCCCGTTGCCGCGGTGGTGACGCGGGCGGAGATCGCCGAGCGCTTTGCATCCCACAGCGACGTGTTCAGCACCTTCGGAGGGAACCCGGTCGCGTGCCGGGCGGCGCTCGCCGTGCTCGACGTCCTCGAGCAAGAAGGTCTGCAGGACAGGGCACGCGTCGTCGGACGCCACCTACGTTCGAGTCTCGAGACGGTCATGAAGCGCCATCGCTCGATCGGCGATGTGCGAGGGGCTGGGCTTCTCATCGGCGTCGACCTGGTGCACGACCGGGGCACGCGCCGGCCCACTCCACGCCTCGCCCATGCCCTGACGAACCGCATGAAGGAACGCGGGGTCCTCGTCGGATCGACCGGGCCGGATGGGAACGTTCTGAAGATCCGCCCCCCGCTCGTGCTGACCACCCACGAGGCGGATGTGATCAGTCAGACCCTCGACGCGTGCCTCGACGAGCTCGAGGCCGCAGCGCCCGGTGAGGGCTTCGAGAGTTGCCCAGCCGGCGAGCCATAGGGAGGTGGCCCCAGGCGGTAATTAGCATTTTCTGGCATATGCCGTAAGATGTCGGCACGCGCATTACACGTAGTTTGCGGGAGTTGCGCAAAGCGACCGGATCAAGGGGAAGCCGACACCCATGAGGTTCTTGCCACGGCAGCGCATGTTGGGACTGGTAGTCCTTGCGGCGTTGCTATGCACCGTTGCCCCGTTTGCCTCGCGCTCTTCGCACGCTGCGCCCCCGCCAGGACCGCCCAACATCGTCTTCATCCTCACCGACGATCAGCGCTTCGACGCGCTCGACAAGATGCCGCAGGTGCAGAACGCCATCACAGACCACGGCGTCAAGTTCACCAATGCAGTCGTTGACAACCCGTGGTGCTGCCCCAGCCGGGCCAGCTTCCTTACCGGGCAGCGATCGCACACGACCCATGTATGGAACAGCACCCCGCGGTACGGTGGCTTCGCTTCCTTCCAAGACAGTTCGACCATTGCAACCTGGCTCCACGACGCGGGCTACCGGACCGGCCTCGTCGGCAAGTACCTCAACGGCTACGAGAACGATCCTACCTATGTCCCGCCGGGGTGGGACACATGGGATGCGCTCACCTACAACACCTACGCTTATCTCAACTACAAGGTGAGTGAGAAGGGCGTGGAGCGTTACTACGGAACGACGGCCGCCGACTACAAGACCGATGTGCTTGGAAACTACGCGGATTCGTTCATCCGCAACACCCCTCCTAACGAGCCGCTGTTCCTCTACTTCACCCCGAACGCACCGCATGGACCTGCGACTCCGGCAGCCAAGTACGCACGGACTGATCTCGGGCTTGCGCCTTGGTCGCCTCCTTCCTACAACGAGGCTGACATGTCCGACAAGCCCGCCTACATGCGGGCCCTGGCTCCTCTGACAAGCACGTACAACCCCCAGAAGTTCCGCACGAATCAATACAAGACGCTGCTTTCTGTCGACGACGCGGTCGGAAAGATAACGCAGGCGCTTCAAGACACCGGGCGCCTCGACAACACCGTGCTCGTGTTTGCCACTCGGACAACGGACTATTGTGGGGTGAGCACCGCGTGAAGGGCACCTCCGGCGACAAAGTGGTGCCTTACATCGAGAGTTTGAGAATCCCGCTCATCATCCGCTACGACGCACTCACCACACAACGTACCGACAATCACCTAGTGGTCAACATCGACCTCGCGCCGACACTTGCCGGCCTGGCGGGCATAGCCGCCCCCGGTGCAGAGGGCCAGAGTCTCGTGCCGTTCCTTTCTGGCCGGGACCAGCCGTGGCGCACCGACTCGCTGATCGAGCACGTTCGGGGCGGCGGGAACGCGTTCGAGAAGACGGTGCCCACCTACTGCGGTGTGCACAACGACAAGTACACCTACGTTGTCTATGCAACAGGAGAACGG
>JBBSGD010000111.1:0-4626 GCA_038254435.1 Actinomycetota bacterium | reverse complement strand
GTGACCTGCAAGCCGCGTGCGCGCAGCCATTCGACGGTGTCGAGGACTGCATGGTGCTCGAAAGCCGTCGTCACTATGTGGTTGCCGTGCGCGGTCAGCTTGTGAACGGCCCCCTTGATCGCGAGGTTGTCGGCTTCGGTCCCCCCGCCTGTGAACACGATCTCACCGGGCATCGCGCCGAGCGCGCTCGCCACGTTCTCCCGCGACTCCTCGACGATCTGGCGCGCGCTTTGTCCGTACACGTGGACGGAAGACGGGTTGCCGTAGGCGTCAAAGGCCCGGAGCATGGCGTCTTTCACTTCGGGCAGCAGGGGTGTCGTCGCGGCGTGATCGAGATAATGCACGAGGGAAGTCAATCGTTGGGGAGGTTCGGGTCAGACTCACGCAGGCGTCGCTCGAGCTCTGCAATGCGTTCGTCCATCGCTTCTGACTCACTCGAGGACCTGCGCCGCTCGAAATCGCGCATCCGCTTGGGATAGCCGATGACCGACGCGTCGTACACGGGAAGCGAGTAGCGATCGCAGAAGGCAACCGCGTCTTCGGACTCTCTGACAGGAGCTCTCAGATGATCGCCGTCGCGATCGACCAAGAGCAGCGTGATGGGGCTGGTCGCGGTGCGCGGCTCGATATAGCCCTCAACGCCCTTGTGATCGGCGATGAAGCTCTCGAGCTCGCCCAGGGCGGGATTCCTCTTGCGAGAAAAAAAGCCCCGAATCCAGTCATTGACCCCCAACTGCTACCCCTTGCGCTTCTTGATCTCTTCGATGAGCTGCGGCACGACCTTGAGCGCGTCTCCGACGACGCCGAGGTCTGCAATAGAGAATATCGGGGCTTCCTCATCTTTGTTGATGGCCACGATCCGCTTGGCTCCCTTCATGCCGACCATGTGCTGGGTCGCTCCGCTGACGCCCACGGCGATGTAAACACCGGGCTTGACGGTCTTGCCGGTCTGTCCGACCTGGTAGGCGTAAGGCACCCACCCGGCGTCGACCACGGCCCTCGTCGCGCCCACGGCAGTGTCTCCGAGAGCCGCCGCGAGCTGATCGAGTAGCTCGAAGTTGGCCGAATCCTGGAGCCCCCGGCCCCCGGAGACGACGATCCCGGCCTCCTCGAGCTTGGGCCCCTCGGCCGCCTCCTCGTGCTTCTCGGTTCGCTTGGCCTTCCTTAGGGCGTCGGGGACTTCCACCTCGACGCTCACAACCTTGGCTTCCCCGCCCGAGGCCTCTGCCGCGAACGACTTGGGACGCACGATGACGAGCTTGGGACTGCCCTCGAGCTTGACGTCAACGACGAGAGTCCCCCCGAACACCGCGGTCTGGGCCGTGGAGACATCGATCAGGTTAGTGGCATTGCTCATCAGGGTCGAGCCCGTCTTCGCCGACAGCCGGCCCGCAACGTCGCGAGAATCGTAGGCGAGGGCGAACAGGATGAGGTCCGGCGAGTGCTCTTTGACAAGCTCGTGGAGGGCATGCGCGGCAGGCTGTGCGACGTAGTCCGAGTAGACGTCGCCGTCGCTTGCATAAACCGTGCCCGCGCCATACTCACCAAGCGTGGCCGCCGCCTCGGTGGCGCCGGGGCCGAGGATCACAGCTTCCGCGTCGCCCAGCTCACGTGCCTTGGTGAGCAGCTCGAGCGCGGTCGCGTCGACCTTGCCCTCGAGTCCCAGCTCTGCATAGACCCAGACCTTGCCCATGCCTAGATCACCTTTGCTTCCTGCAGGAAGTCCGCGATCCTGGCAGCGCCGTTGCCGTCGTCTTCAACGATCTCGCCCGCCTTCCGCCCCTCGGCCGGCTTGGTCCCGGACACCGACTGCCTGATCCCGAGGTCGTCCCCGGACAGCTCGAGGTCGGACAGGCTCAGCTCCTCTAGCGGCTTCTTCTTGGCGGCCATGATGCCTTTGAAAGAGGCGTAGCGAGGCTCGTTCACCCCGGCGGTGACGGTCACCAAGGCGGGCAGCGGACACTCGACCACGTGATAGCCGTCCGCGGTCTGGCGCCGTACGGTGAGTGAGCCGTCGGTCCCTGTGATCTCCTTGGCGAAGGTCACCTGCGGCAGGTCGAGGAACTCTGCCATGGTCGAGGGCATGGTGCCGGTATATCCGTCCGTCGACTCGACTCCTGCGATGACGAGGTCGAACTCGTGTTTCTTGATGGCCCCGGCCAGCACCTTGGCCGTGGCGTAAGCATCGGCGGCTGCCAGGGAGTCGTCGGACACGAGAACTCCCTTGTCCGCGCCCATCGACAGGCCTCGCCTGATGGCCTCGATCGCCGCGGGCGGCCCCATCGACACGAGGGTCACCTCGCCGCCGTGGGCCTCTTTGAGCTGCAAGCCCGCCTCGACGCCGAACTCGTCGCCGGGATCGAGCACTCCCTGGATTCCGTCGCGCTTCAGCCGCTCTCCATCCATCTCGCCGGGAAGGTTGGGGTCGGGTATGTGCTTTACGCACACCACGATGTTCAAACTGAGACCTCCCTTACACAAGTGTGAACGGGAACCCCGTGCAAACCATCACGGGTGCTTGTTCGAGCAAGCACCCGTCACCATATCGCTTGCGCCCATTCTCCCAGCCTGAACACGATTAAAGCGCGCCCCTCTCGGTCAACGTCCGGCGAACTTGGCGCGGCCAGGACCTTTCTCGGTGAAAGAGGCCATACCGGTCTTCTGGTCTTGAGTGGCGAACAGCGCGGCGAAGGCCTGCCGCTCGATCAGGAGGCCGCTGGCGATGTCGACCTCCATCCCATTCTGAATCGCCTGCTTGGCAGCCTGCAACGCTACCGAGGGACCGGCAGCGTAGCGCCCGGCCACCTCGACGGCGCGCGCATAGACCTCCCCGGGGGCTGCGAGCTCGTTCACGAGCCCGATCGCGACCGCCTCCTCGGCAGCAACGAAGCGCCCGCTGTAGATGATCTCCTTGGCCCGCCCCGTCCCGATCAGGCGAGGGAGCCGCTGCGTCCCACCGGCTCCCGGTATCACACCGAGAAGGATCTCAGGCTGCCCGAGCTGTGACTCCTGCGAGCAGATCCTCAGATCACATGCCAGCGCGAGCTCGCACCCGCCGCCCAACGCGTAGCCATTTATCGCCGCGATCGTTATCTGGGGAAGGTTCTCGAGACGCGCGAAGACGCTTTGGAAGCCGCCGATGTAACGGTACATCGACACCGGGTCGAGGCCCTGCATCTCCTTGATGTCGGCCCCCGCCGCGAACACACGCTCGCCGCCCCACACGACCACAGCTTTCACGCGCTCGTCTGCCGCCACTTCGTCCACGGCATCACCGATCCCGCGCGCCACTTCTGCATTCAGGGCGTTGACCTTCGGCCTATCGAGCCGCACGGTGGCAACCCCCGACTCGGCTATCTCGAACTTCACGAACTCGCCCACTTGGACCTCCCGTAGGTTTCGCATGCGCAACGAACGCAAGGCTACGATGGCAGCACATGACGGAGAACTTCTACGACCGTCTCGCTGCCTCTCTGGTCCGGATGACCCCGCAGCGAGCTCGCATTGCCGGCACTCGCGCCGCCGCAGTCTTGATCCCGATAGTGGCCCGCCCGGAGCCCAGCCTCATCCTCACCCTGCGCACCAACACGTTGCCCAGCCACAGGGGGCAGATCTCGTTTCCGGGCGGGTCGATAGACCCCGGGGACGCGTCCGCCGTTGCGGCCGCCCTGCGCGAGGCGCACGAAGAGATCGGGCTCGACCCGGTGCAAGTTGGGGTGCTCGGCGAGCTCGACTCCATGCCTACCTATGTGACCGGCTATGTCATTACCCCCATCGTCGGGTGGATCGACTCCCAGCCGAGTCTCGAGCCAAACCCCGCGGAGGTGGCGGAGGTCCTGACGGTTCCCCTATCGCAGCTCACCGACTCGATGAGGCGAGGGCCCGGCTTCGAGCACGGGGGCCGCGCCTATCCAACCGAGGCGTGGCTCTACGGCGACCACGTGATCTGGGGTGTGACCGCGCGCCTGCTGCGAACGTTTCTGACCTTGCTGGCCTCGCTTGGGCTCGCCGCGGAGCTCGGCCCGGAGCCTCCGTGGATGCCTCCGGCCGGTCAGGAGCAGACCTAGAACATCGGGGGCTCAGAGTAGGTCCCCCACACTTCCTTCAGCGCGGCCACCATCTCGCCGAGCGTGACGTAGGCCTTGGCCGCGTCCACGAGAACGGGCATCGGTGCCTGCGACTCGTCGGCCGCCATCTCTTTGAGGGCTCGGATTGCGTGATCGGCCTGGACCGTATCGCGGTTGGCGCGCACCTCGGCGATGGCTTTCTTCTGCCGCTCTTCGATCTCCGGTCCGATCAGCAGGACATCGGGCATCTCCTGCACGGTGCGCGTAAAGCGGTTGACGCCGACGATCACCTTCTTGTCCCTCTCGAGCAGCTGCTGATACCTGTAAGCCGCGTCTGCCATCTCCTTCTGGAAATAACCTTGCTCGATTCCCCGCAGCATCCCGTCGAGAATCGACCCGTCGCCGAGCGCATCGATCTTGGCGAAATAATCCTCGGCCTCACGCTCCATCTCATCGGTCAGCGACTCAACGAACCACGAGCCGCCCAGCGGATCGATGACGTTGGTGACGCCGGTTTCGTAAGCAATGATCTGCTGGGTCTTGAGCGCGATCTCGACGG
>JBBSGD010000110.1:0-4688 GCA_038254435.1 Actinomycetota bacterium | reverse complement strand
GTGCGGGTGACGGTGCCGATGCCCCGGGACCGCTCGAGGTGCACGCGCCCAGCGCGAGGCCCAGGAGGAGGACTGCGACTGTTCTTGAAAGCGAGGACGCCACGGAATGCAAGTCTACGGATTCTGTTGACCTACCCGTCTGACAGACTCATTCATCAGCAGATGCAACCCTCGGCGATACCGACGAACCGGAGGTGGGATGGACCGCAAGTGGTGGACTCTGGTGGTCGTATGCGTGGCCATCTTCATGCTCTTGCTCGACATCACGGTAGTAAACGTCGCCCTGCCGAACATTCAGCGCGACCTCGGGGCAAACTTCACGGATCTTCAGTGGGTCATCGACGCGTACGCACTCATGCTTGCGGCGTTTTTGCTCACGGCTGGATCGCTCGCCGACCGGCTTGGGCGCAAGCTCTTGTTCACGATAGGCGTGGGGATCTTTGCGGCGGCGTCGCTGGGCTGCGGACTGGCGCAGAGTCCCGGCTGGCTCGACATAGCGCGGGCGGTACAGGGAATCGGCGGGGCGTTGATGTTCGCCACCTCATTGTCGCTGCTCGCGCAGGAGTTCCACGGGAAGGAACGTGGGACCGCCTTCGGCATCTGGGGTGCCACGACCGGGGCGTCGGTGGCAATCGGGCCCCTCGTCGGAGGTGCGCTAACGGACTCATTCGGGTGGCGTTCCATCTTCTACATAAACCTTCCGATTGCACTGGTCGCGATCGTCGTGGCGCTCGTGAAGCTTCGCGAGAGCTCGGATCCGAGCGCCTCGGGAATCGATTGGGGAGGCCTCGCTACCTTCAGTATCGCTCTGTTCTCGCTCGTCTATGCGCTGCTGCGCGGCAACGATGAGGGCTGGACCAGCGCGGTGACGCTCGGGTTGCTCGGGGCTGCTGCGTTGTGTCTGCTTGCCTTCGTTGTCATCGAGCTCAAGGTGAAGGACCCGATGCTCGAGTTGTCCCTCTTTCGGAAACCTACCTTCAGCGGAGCGCAGGTTGCGGCTTTCTCGCTGTCGGCGTCGATCTTTTCGATGTTCCTCTATCTCACCCTCTATCTACAGAACGGACTCGGCTACTCGCCGCTGCAGGCCGGCTTGCGGTTCCTGCCGGTCACCATCCTGTCCTTTCTCGTTGCGCCGGTCGCGGGCAAGCTCTCGGCTCGGCTCGCGCCGCGCCTTCTGCTTGGAGCGGGGCTGGCGATTGTCGCGCTGGGCCTGTGGCTGATGCACGGCATAAGAGTCGACTCATCGTGGACGACTCTTCTGTGGGGTTTCCTTGCGGCAGGAATCGGGGTTGGCATGACCAATCCACCGCTCGCCTCGCTCGCGATCAGCGTGGTGCCGCCGAGGCAAAGCGGTATGGCATCGGGTATCAACAGCACTTTCCGCCAGGTTGGGATCGCGACGGGGATAGCGGCTCTCGGCGCACTCTTTCAAAGCCACGTTCAGTCTGCGGTCGAGTCGTCCCTGTCCGGGGTGTCTTTGCCTGCTGGGGCGAAACAAGGTTTGGCACAGGCCGTTTCCTCGGGCGGGGCGGGCAAAGCCATCCAGTCCGTTCCCCAAGCGGCACGCGGGGCAGTCGCCCGTGCTGCCGAGAGTGCCTTTATCGGAGGCCTGAACGAGCTGCTCGTCATCGCGGCCATTGTCGCGGCGACGGGCTCCGTCCTTACCTTCGTGCTGGTGCGGAGGCGGGACCTCGTGCCTTCCGGCGAAAGCGTTCCTGCCGCGGGCTAGTCTCCTTCGAGCCGAGCTCGATACGCACGCTCGTCCCCCGGCCCGGAGTGCTGTCGACCGTGACTTTGCCCCCGTGTACCTCGACGACCTGGCGGACGATGGCGAGGCCGAGACCGGAGCCGGGCATGGCTCTCGCATCGGGGGCGCGGTAGAAGCGGTCGAAGATGTGCGGCAGGTCCTCAGCCCTGATTCCCGGACCATGGTCGCTCACGGTCACCGCGGCGTCGGTCACCGTCACCTCAACAGGCGAGCCTCGCGGGCTCCACTTGGCGGCGTTGTCGAGCAGGTTCCCCACCGCGCGATCAAGTCTTTCCGGCAGGCCCTTTATGACGGTGCTCTGGGTCTCGAGCCTGAAGTCCGTCACCGGATGATAGCGTCGCACCCTCTCGACGGATCGCTCTACGAGTCGATCGAGCCTGACCTCCTGTGGAATGTGCAGCGGCTCGTCTTCACGCGCAAGCTCGACGAGATCGGACACGAGCGCCGTCATCTCTTCGATCTGGGTCGTGATCTCGGCCACCAGATGAGCCTTTTCTCCGGGCGGCATGTCCGAGTAGCGGCTCAGCATCTCGATGTTAGTGCGCATGCTCGTCAGCGGGGTGCGCAGCTCGTGCGACGCGTCGGCAACGAGCTGCCTCTGCGACCGGAGAGAGTTCTCGAGCGCTTCCAGCATTGCGTTGAAGCTGCTGGCAAGCCGGCTCAGCTCATCGCTTCCACCCGTCTCGATCCGGCGAGCGAGGTCGCTGGTGCTCGTCACGTGCTCGGTGGCGACGGTGAGGCGCCGCACCGGCGCGAGGGTCGCCTGGGCGACGACCCGGCCGAGCAGGGCCGCGAGCGCTGCTCCACCGAGCACAATAAGCAGTAGCACGAGTGCAAGGCGCCCAAGAATGGCGTCGACCTCGGTGAGTGGGCGGACTACTTGCAGTGCAACGCCGGCAGCGACACGAGACGTGTACATTCGTACGTGCGTGCCCTGCACCATCTCGTCGCTGAAGAAAGACCCCGACTTACCAGAGGCGACGTCGAGAACTCGGTGCGAGACAGGCAGCTCCGGACCGCTCCCCGAAGGAAATGTGCTGCGCGCTCCGTTGATCGCGATCAGCTGCGCGTAGCCGCGCGGCCCTCCAAGCGCTGCGCGCGGAAGGACGAAGAGCCGCCGGCCGGCCTCGTCGGTGACGGAGTGGCCCGCCGCGGCGGCCGAGATCAAGGACTCATCCACCTGTCCTCGCAGCTCGCTTCGCACGATGACGAACACGACGATCGAAGCGAGCGCGATTGCGACGGCAACTGCGAGGGCCGAGATCGTGGTGAGCCTGCGCTTGAGGCCCCCAGGAGCAAGCAGCGACGCCGCCTTGCGCGCCAGCTCCTTCACGGCCGCCTCAATGCGTATCCCACTCCGCGAACCGTCTGGATGAGGCGAGGCTCGCCGGCAGCCTCGGTCTTGCGGCGCAGGTACCCGACGTAGACCTCGAGAGAGTTCGATGACGGCCCGAAGTCGTAGCCCCAGATGCGCTCGAAGATGACCGACCGGGTGAGGACGATACGCGGATTGAGCATAAAGAGCTCGAGGAGCAAGAACTCGGTGCGCGTCAACTCGATGGGGCGGCTGCCTCTGCGCACCTCGTGGGTCTCCGGAGTGAGGGTGAGGTCGGCAAAGGCGACGGCGTCGGACGGCTCGGGGCCGAGGGTGCGACGAAGAAGGGCGCGCAGACGAGCGAGCAGCTCTTCCAGAGCGAAAGGCTTCACCAGGTAGTCGTCGGCGCCCGCGTCCAAACCATCAACTCGGTCCGAGACCGTGTCGCGCGCCGTCAGCATGAGAACGGCAGTCTGGTTGCCGGCGGCCCGCAGGCGCCGGCAGGCCTCGAGGCCGTCGAGCACGGGCATCATCACATCGAGGACGATCGCGTCGGGATCGCGATCGTCGACCGCGGCGATGGCCTCGCCGCCGTCTGAGGCCACGGTGACCTCGTAGCCCTCAGAGGCAAGCGCCCGCCTCAGCGACCCGCGCACGGCGGGGTCATCGTCGACGATCAGGACTTTCGCGGATGCCATCATGGCTACATTGTGGCGCGACTTTCTAAGAAACAGCTAAAAGAGACGGCGGTGCGGGATGCTCGGGCCGGTATCATCTGCCCGGCTGTCGCCCGGCGCCGAGGTGAACAAGGGAGAAGGGGAGGCCGATGAAGGACTTCAAGGAGTTCCTGCTGCGGGGCAATGTGGTCGATCTGGCCGTGGGGATAGTCATCGGCGTCGCCTTCGTCGCTGTGGTGACCTCGCTCGTCACCAACATCCTGACCCCGATCGTGTCCATTCCCGGAAGCACGGATTTCAGCTCGCTCAAGTTCACACTGGGCGGGGGCACGTTTACCTACGGGGTGTTCCTCAACGACGTGGTGTCGTTCATCTTGATAGCCGCAGCGGTCTTCTTCTTCGTGGTCAAGCCGATGAACTCGTTGATGGCCCGCCGCAAGACCGAGCCCGAGGTCGTGAGCACCACCAAAGTGTGCCCCGAGTGCCTCAGCAGCATCCCCGCCGAAGCCAGACGCTGCGCCTTCTGCACGAGCGATCAGCCGGCCCCTTCGTCCACCGGCGCTGCGGCCCGGGTGGAAGGCTAGTCATGATGTGACGGCCGGCACGCTCCGCTCTTTGAGGTCGACGACGTTGCATCGGCACTCGACGCTCTTGAGACGGCCGGGATCGAGATCGTCGGATCACCGGGGCGCGATAGCAACTGGGAGTGGATTCACCTGCGCGCTCCGGACGGCAACCTCTACGAGCTCGCGAGCCGCCGGCCGCGTCACGCGGATCGCCTGGACGAGCACCAGCCGCTCAGAGGTAGTTGCGGAGGCGGCCCTTGAAGACCTTCACGTCACGCCGCAGCCAGTCGGTGTGCGTGTTGCGCCAGCCCTCGAAATCCTTGAAGTAAGGGCTTGAGTTGGCCATCGAGTGGCCGATGATG
>JBBSGD010000109.1:0-4713 GCA_038254435.1 Actinomycetota bacterium | reverse complement strand
CGCTCACAGAGATTCGACGAGACGAGCAGCCGCCTCGTACGGATCGATGCGGCGCTCGGCGACCTCGGCGGTGAGCCGGGCCAGAAGCGAGTTGGTTTCGCCGTCGACGCGTCTGCGGAACTGTTCGACGACGATGGCGCGAATCTCGCGCGCTATGCGCCTGTGCCGGCGCTCGTTCAGCAGACCCTCGTCCTCCTGATAGCCCCGGTGTGCAGCTATCGCGTCCCACAGCTCCTCGATCCCATCGCCCTTGGTGGCTACCGTCTGGACTATCGCGGGTGGGCGCGCTGCCTCGGACATCTCGAGCATCTGTCGCAGCTCCCTTACGGCGTCGCGCGCGCCCTGGCGGTCTGCCTTGTTGACAACGAACACGTCCGCGATCTCCATGAGTCCCGCCTTCGCCGCCTGCACCGCGTCGCCCCACCCCGGGGTCACAGCGACCACGGTCGTGTCGCACGCGTCGGTGATCTCGACCTCGGCCTGACCTACGCCCACGGTTTCGATGATCACCAGGTCGCGCCCGGTGGCGTCGAGGACGCGCACCGCCTCAGGCGTCGCAAGAGAGAGTCCTCCGAGATGCCCGCGCGTCGCCATCGAGCGGATGAAGACTCCTGGGTCCGTGGCGTGGCTCTGCATGCGCACGCGATCGCCGAGCAGAGCGCCGCCCGAAAAAGGGCTCGACGGATCGATGGCCAGAACGCCCACGGAGTGGTCGTCGGCTCGCGCACGCGTCACTAGCCGCTCTGTAAGGGTCGACTTCCCTGCCCCCGGCGCGCCGGTGATGCCGATCGAGTAAGCGGCTCCGGTGTGCGAGTAGAGCTCGCGCATGACGCGTCCGAGATCGGCGCCACCGTCCTCGACGAGTGAGATGAGCCGTCCGATCGCCCGCCGATCGCCCGCCAGGGAGCGCTCGATCAAAGCCTCTGTTTTCAAGTTGCGGCCCGCTCGCCGGCCGACGCTCGCCGCCGGCGCGACCCGCTCCTCCTCACGCCTCGATCGCGACCAGCTCGATGATGCCGGGGACCCGCTCCTTGAGGATGCGCTCGACCCCCTGGCGAAGCGTCACCGGGGACATGGGGCAGACCTCGCACACGCCGAGAAGCTGGACGGTGACGACGCCGTCTCTCACGCTTTCGAGCCTGAGGTCGCCGCCGTCCATCTGGATCGCAGGGCGGATGAGCTCGAGAACGTCCCGCACCTGATCCTCAACGGTTACCTGCTTGGTCGCCTTGCCCATGGTCCCCATCCTACCGGGCCGAGGCGCGTGGGGCCCGCTCACCAAACGCCCGGGGCCCGAACACGGTCGCCGCCTACGCCGCGCGGCGGCGTGTGGTCGCGAAGATGACCCCGCCCGCGAGGAACGCCAGCACCAGGCACCAGACCCACAGCGGAACGTGCCCGCTCGAGCCGCCGGTCCCGGACGCAGCCGGCAGATGGGCACGTTGTAGCGGGGCCGAGGCATGGACTTTCCTCACCGTTAGCCTCCCCGGCCCGTCGAAGCGAATCGAGTAGACGCCCGGGCCCGCTTGCAGGGTGCGCTCGTCCCCGGTCAGCCGGAACGAGCCCGCTACCGACAGCGAGCGCAGGCCCCAGGCAAGGCCGACGTCCACCCGCTCGGGCTCACGCACCCACGCCACCTTCGTGTGCAGGTAGTAGTGATGAAGGATGCCCTCGTACCCGAGACCTTTGAGCGCCAGCCCGCGCGCTCCCCACTGCGACATGCCCACGCCGTGCCCCCAGCCCCGTCCGGTCACCTCCACGACATCCCCCCTCGTAACGATGTCGACGCGCGTCGAGGGCAAGGTCTCCGGCAAGCGTCCCGAGCTGGTGCGGGCCGGTGATGGGTAACGCCTCGGCTTTAGCTGCGGCGCGTACTGACCCACTATCGAGCGAAGCTGCTCCGCCGGCATTACAAGGCGCCGCCTCTCGGATCGAAGGATCACCAAGGGATACGGGCTGCCGGGCACGGGGCGCGATCGCACGCGCGTCAGGCGCCCATCGCCCCGGCTCCACGTTCCGTTTCGGACAAGAATCCTGGTCAATAGATCCGTGTCAAAACGCACTCGCCAGCGATATAGCGGGGATGCCTTCTCCGCCCGGCTCGGCACCGACCTCAAGTATGGATAGTCCGGCTCGCCGGGAAAGGCAATGGAATTGTCGAGCGTGCGGCCTCCCGAGGTCGAGTGATACCTGGCCAGGATTGGCTGGCCGCGAGAGAGAACGGCGCGCCCCGTCGTGCGTCTGACCGCGCTCGCCCAGCGCGCCCCTCCGGGCGAGGTGACTACGTCGGCCCCGGAAAAGACCTGGCAGGCGGTCGTCGCGCAGATGTCGAACCCATGAGTCGCGGCCACGCCGGAAGGGGGTCTAGAGAGCGTGTACAGCGCATAGGTGCGTGCGGCCACCGCCTGAGCTTCGAGGGCGGCGTGGGGCCACGACGAAGGGACCTCTTCGAGACCGTACAGGTATCGCTCGAGGCTGAGGCGATCGACTGCCACGATGCCGTCGCTCTCGGGAGCCACGCGCAGTGTGCCGAAATAGCGATGGAGACCGGCTACCGACAAAGGCGCATGGTGTGACGGAACCAGCGTCACCGGCCCCCGAAAATGCATTGCCCGGTGACCCGGCTGCGATGCTTTGCGCCCAGGTGCCGCATCGACCGTGCCCGCGGCGAGCAGGAGGGTCAGCAGCACCGCCAATGCGATGGCGCCTCCTCCCGCCCGATTCGTCAAAACGGCGAGCCCTCCCCCACCTCGAGATCCGCTCCGAGGCCCGCGAGCTTCGTGACGAAATCTTCGTACCCGCGCTCTATGTGACCCGCGTCGTAAACCTCGGTTTGCCCGTCGGCGCAGAGGCCACCGAGCACCAGGGCGGCGCCGGCCCGGATGTCGGGTGAGCGCACCGGAGCGCTCGACAGGCGCTGGACACCGCGGATGACCGCGTGATGTCCCTCGACCCTGATCTGAGTCCCCATGCGGTTCAGCTCGTCGACGAACAAGAAGCGCGCTTCGAAGACGTTCTCGGTGAGGATCGAGGATCCCTTGGCCTGGGACAGGAGCACCATCATCGGAGGCTGAAGATCGGTCGGAAAGCCGGGGAAGGGCAGCGTAACGAGATCAAGGGACTCGGGCCTGCCGGTCATCGATACGCGCACGCCGTCTTCACCTCGCTCGACCTCGGCGCCCGCCGCTTCGAGCTTCTGCAGCGGCAGCTCGAGGTAATCCGGGTTGATGCCGTGCAGGTGAACGTCGCCACGCGTCGCAGCCGCAGCAATCGCATACGTGCCGGCCTCGATACGGTCCGGCACCACTTCGTGACGCACCGCCCCGAGCTCATCGACGCCTTCGATGACTATCGTGTTCGTCCCGGCGCCCTCGATGTGCGCGCCTGCAGCGTTTAGAAAAGCCGCGAGGTCCTGGATCTCGGGCTCGCGCGCTGCGTTCTCGACAATCGTTTTTCCCTTCGCGGTGGCCGCAGCCATGAGGAGGTTCTCGGTTGCGCCTACCGAGGGGAACTCGAGCAGCACGCTCGTTCCCTGCAACCGGTCGCACTTCGCTTCCACATAGCCATGCTGGGACCTAAACGTCGCGCCCATGCGCTCGAGCCCGGCGAGGTGAAGGTCGATGGGACGCGATCCGATTGCGTCTCCTCCGGGCATCGCCACACGGGCGCGTCCGAGACGCGCGAGGAGGGGGCCGAGAACCTGAATCGAAGCACGCATCTTGCGAACCAGCTCGTAGGGAGTCTCCTCGGCAACATCGCCCGACGCGTCGATAACCAAACGATTCCCGGTGAAGTCCACCCCGGCGCCGAGGCGCTCGAGCACCTCTGCCATTAGGAACACGTCGGTGATGCGAGGCACCCTTTCGAGCGTGACTTTGGCGGGGATCATGAGCGACGCGACCATGAGCTTGAGGCTGGAGTTCTTAGCGCCTCCGATGGTTACGTCGCCCTTGAGAGGGCAGGGGCCCCTCACCAAGTAGGTCTTCATCCGCTAATAGTAGAGGGAGGGGCAATTGCTCTCCCCAGCGCCAGAGCCGCAGGATGTGAGCGCGGGGTCGGCACCGAGTGTCGCCTCGCAGGATCGGTGGGGAAAGGCGAGATCAGCCCAGGCCACTTATCGGGGCACGGGACGCACGGGGTGCACGCGCAGCCACGCTCGTAACCTGCTGCCGGGCTAGAAGTCGAGCTCCGGGTCGATGTCGAAGCGCGCCTCGATGAGCCATAGGTTGCGCCGCACGCACTCGGGGCACAGGGCGAGCGGGCGACTGCCCTTGCCGGGCATCTCCTGCCACCCGAGAGGCACGAGCCCGTTGCGGCGCGCGGTGTGCACCCCACAGGACGAACAGTCGACGCTGTTGCGCAGGTGATCGCGCCCTGCTTGCGTCATTGAGAACGCAGTCGCTCCTGGACGAGCTTGGTCAGCAGCGGGAACAGCGTGTACAGAACGATGGCTCCAACCGCGACCGGCAGCGCAAAGATGAAGTCTGAACGATCGAGGAACGTGTAGCCGAGAGCGGCCCCGCCGGCCAGCGCCGACCAGATGTACATGACGACGACTGCAGCGCGATGCCCATGCCCGAGGTCCATGAGCCGGTGGTGGAGATGCTCCTTGTCCGCGAGAGCGATGTTGCGCCTCCGGCTGGCGCGCCGCAGGACCGCGAGCGCGGCATCGAGAAACGGGATCGCCAGCACGAGCACGGGGATGAGTATCGG
>JBBSGD010000108.1:0-4757 GCA_038254435.1 Actinomycetota bacterium | reverse complement strand
CATCTGGCTGAGCACGACCTCGATTCCGAACATCTGCAGCGCGATGTAGGGCATCGTCGCGACGATCCCCGTTATGGCAATGAGCAGCGCGAGAAAGCGCGACTCGAAGCGATCCTTGACGTAGTCGGATCCCGTTACGTAACCATTCTGGCGGGCGAGCCCTCGAGCCTGCCTTAGATGGCGTCGGCGGACAGGAAGTAGTCTTCTGCCTCGTCGTCCCACTCGAGGTCGACGAGGCCCTTTGCGCTCGCTGCCTTTGCGAACTGCAGGAAGCCCCCATAGCCGAAGTCCTTTTCGGAGAAAGCCGGGTTGCGCCTCCGGAGCTCGTTCTTGAGACCGGACAGTGGGGGCGATCCACCGCGCTGCTCGAGCTCGGTCACGACGTCGCGCAGCAGGGCAAAAGCGGATTCCTCTTCCCCGCCGTCGGTGGGGAACTCGACTACCGGATCTCCATCGGCGCTGCCGGCCCGCAGCTCGACGACGCCTACCGACTCGAGGTAGCGCATGAGCTCGCCCCAGGCCCTGAAACCGAAGTCGCCCTCGGAGAAGGTCGGGTCCTTGCGCAGTACCGCCCGCTTGAGCGTCGAGGACAGGATCGAACCATCTGTCGAACGCTGCAAACCGGCAAGCGTCTGGGAGATCCGGCGGGAAATTGCCGCGAGATCCGACAGGTTGTCCTCGGAGTCGTCCTTGGAGTCGTCCTTGGCCGATGTCTCGTCGGCCCTCTTCTTGCGCCGGCTAGGCGTCTTTACGTAGCCGGGACCGAGAAGCCGCTCATAGAAGAGGAACTCGTCACAAGCCCCCGGCAGCAACTCCGAGGTCGAGCCTTCGACACCGACTCCTATCACCTGCTTGTTGAGCTCGCGCAGCTTGAGCACCAGCGGCGTGAAATCCGAGTCTCCCGATGCGATCACGAAGGTGGTGACGAAGTCCCTCTCGAACGCCACTTCGAGCGCATCGACCGCCAGTTTTATGTCGGCGGCGTTCTTGCGCACCATGCCGGACCTCTGAGGGATCTCGATCATCTCGATGCGCTGGGCGAGCAGGCCCTGACGGTGCTCGGAGAAGAGATTCCAGTCCGCGTAAGCACGGCGCGACACGACCCGTCCCCTCTCGGACAGAGCGTCCATGATCACCGCCATGCTGATCTTCTCGCCGCGGTCGCGGGCGCCGAGGGCGAGGTTCTCGAAATCGACGAACAGGGCGATGCGCTGCTCGTCCGAGGCTTGGGTCATAGCTCCTCCGAACTCCGCGGGGACCTGCCTATAGTGGCACCTCCGAGACGTATGGCGGCTCTGGCGCCGCCCGTACTGCTATCTTTCCGGCAGCCAGGGCCACGACGGCATCCCCTGCGAGGTCCCGACGCCACCCCGTCAGCAGCCGGCGCCCCGACCGGTTTACCGAACCCGAAAAGACCTCTGCAAGCACACCCTCCAGCTCCGCACGGGTTGCGACGAGCTCGTAGGCGATCTGAGCGGCCTCGCAGCGCGCCCTCACCACTGCGTCGGCAACGCCGGCCACCATGCGGGCTCGGGCCTGAGCCTCCTTGGGAGGGCCTTGCGCAGTGGCGAGCGGCGGGCTCGACTTGCCACGCTCGATGGCGGCCACGAGGTCTTGTCCCGACCGCTCTGCCTCGCGCGGGGACAGCCCCCTGATGCCCCTGAGGGCCTCGGCCGTCGGCGGCTGGCGACGGGCAAGCTCAACGAGCGTGGGGTCCTTGAGCACCCAGCCGCGCGGGATGTCACGGCGCATGGCGGTCTCCTCACGCCAGCGCGCCACAAAGCGCAGCACGGCGAGCTGCCGCCCCGACAGGGAGCCGCGGCCCCCGACCTTGCGCCACGCCTCGTTTACGTCGACTCCGTAGGAGCTCGCGTCCCCGAGTGCAAGCATCTCTTCGGCCAGCCACTCGCCACGACCCAACCTGCTCGCCTGGGCCTCTAGCGCCGCCGCCGCGGCCACGAGATAGCGCACGTCGTCGGCCGCGTAGCGGAGCTGGGCATCGGTGAGAGGGCGCCGGCACCAGTCCGAATACGCCTCGCCCTTGTGCAACTGGACGCCGAGGACCGACTGGACGAGCCGTCCGTAGGGAAGCGACGCCCCGTGGCCGGTGAATCCCGCTGCAATCTGCACGTCGAAGACACTCTTGGGCGTGGAGCCGTACTGCTCGAAGAAGATGTCGAGGTCCTGACGACCCGCGTGCACGACCACTTCGACACGGGGATCGGAGATCAAGGACGCCACCGGGTCGAGACCGATGTCACCGAGCGGGTCGAGGACATATACATCGTCCCCTACCGACATCTGTACGAGACACAGCCGGGCCCGGTAAGTCTTCTCCCTGAGGAACTCGGTGTCGAGGCCCACGGCGCCCGCGCGCGCCGCGGCTTCGAGCGCGGGCACAAGCTCCGCGTTGCTCGTGATGAGGGTGAGTCTCTGGCCGCCCCCGGTGCCGCTCAAGGCGTCGGCAAACCGAGCTCGCGCGCTATCAGCATGCGCATGATCTCGGACGTCCCCTCGCCGATCTCCAGAATCTTGGAGTCGCGAAAGTGCCTGCAGACCGGGTACTCCTCGATGTAGCCATAGCCCCCGTGGATCTGCACGGCCTCGCGTGCGACATCCACCGCGATCTCGGAGGCGTAGAGCTTGGACATGGCCGCCTCTTTCTTGTAGCGCCTGCCCCTTTCCTTGAGCCACGCTGCCCGGTAGTAGGACTGTCTTGCAAGCTCGGTCTTCATCGCCATGTCCGCGATCTTGAACTGCAGCGCCTGGTAGCTGCCGATGGGGTGCCCGAAGGCGCTGCGCTCACGCACGTAGTCGAGGCACTCGTCGACGCACCCCTGCGCGAGCCCGGTCGCCAGCGCAGCTACCGCGATGCGCCCATCGTCGAGGATCTTGAGGAAGTTCTTATAACCTTCGCCCTCTTCCCCGAGCTGGTTCTCCTCGGGCACGCGACAGTCGTTGAAGGACAGGCCGCGTGTGTCCGAGTGCCACCAGCCCATCTTGCGGTAGGGGTTGCCGACCTCGAATCCCGGCGTGCCGGCGGGAACGATGATCGCCGAGATCTCTTTGCGTCCCGCGTCTTCACGCCCGGTCACCGCGGTGACCGTCACGAAGGAGGTAATGGCGGTGCCCGAGTTGGTGATGAACGACTTCGAGCCGTTGATCACCCACTCGCCCGCGTCGCGCTTCGCCGAAGTCCTGGTGGCGCCCGCGTCCGAGCCTCCGCCCGGCTCGGTAAGCCCGAACCCCGCCAGCGCCTCGCCGGACGCCAGCGCCGGGAGCCACCTCCGTTTTTGCTCCTTTGTCCCGAAGCGGTAGACGGGCATCGCGCCGAGACCCACTCCGGCCTCGAGGGTGATTGCCAACGACGAGTCGACGCGCGCAAGCTCCTCGATGGCGAGACACAATGTCAGAAAGTCTGCACCAGAACCCCCATACTCTTCGGGAAAGGGAAGCCCGAAGAGACCGAGCTCGCCCATCTGCTTCACGGCGTCGAGCGGGAGCTCGTGCCCCTCGTCCCAGCGCTCTGCGTTGGGACGAACGACGTCGTCGACGAAGTCTCTGAGAGTCTTGACGAAGTCTTGCTGCTCCGGTGCGAGGTCATAGTCCATGAAACGGAGCCTATTTGAACAGTCTCGGCAACTTGGCCCGGGCGGACAGCGCGCCGTGAATGCGCAGCTTGCGAGTCACGAGCGACCAGCGCGAGTCGATGCGCCCGACGACCATGCGCGCCCAATCAGGCGATGCCATCTCGAGGCGCAGGGCGGGCTCGCGCGCCTTGCCGCGCCTTGCCTCGACGTGCCCATCGGTCACGACGAGATGCCAAGCCTCGGCGTCGGCGAAGTCCCACTCGAGCGGTCCCCCAAGCGACCTTAGAGTCGCAACGTCCACGGATCGCACCATGCCCTCGAACAAGATCGAAAAAGCCCGCGGGTTGAGCCGGGGCTCCGCCCGGTCGTCGCCGAGGACGCCTGCCTCGATCAACACGAGCATGCGCTCGGCGCGCTCCTGATAGGACAGTGACCTGTCGTCGCGCGATAGCAGATGCAGCTCCTCGGGGTCGATCTCGATCTGGCTGGCCCGCGTCTCGAGCGAACGGACGCCGGTTGCATAGATGTCTTCCAGCTTGAAGTCGAAGCACTCGATGAAGGACCTGTCCATGCCGGGGGGAACGAACACGCCGACCGTGAAGGGCACGACACGGTTGAGGAGCTCGATCACCGCGGAGCGGCACTCCGGGCTCGAGCGCATCAGGCCGCGCAGGAAATGAATCCCAAACGCGACGTGCCGGGCGACGTCGTCGGCGACGTGCCCCGCACCCTCGGCGAAGCCGGGCAGGATCCCCTGGCGCTCGACGTAGCTCTGAAAGAACTGCTGGCCGGGAATGGCGAGCATCCCTTCGATAAGCACCTGGCACATGGCGACATTTTGGGCCAGCACTACCCGGTCCCGAGGACGCTTGTAAAGGGCCTCCGAGAGACGATCGAGCTCGGAAAAGACCTGGTTGAAGCCCCACGTCAGGTGGCGGCGCGCACCGTCCAGCGGCCACGGCCCGGCGCCGCGCCGCACTACCTCGGTGAGAAAACGGCGCAGGAAGACCAGATGACGAGCCTCGTCGGCGACCAGCGTGGCGAGGACCGTGCGCTCCGGCGGGGAGGGCATGGCGTGGAGCTGGACGGCGAAGTTGCGGGCGATGACCTCGCCGCCGACGAAGAACATGGCGAAGTTCCATAGCGCCGCGTCGCGCTGGCGATCGT
>JBBSGD010000107.1:0-4843 GCA_038254435.1 Actinomycetota bacterium | reverse complement strand
TTTGCGTAGTAGGGCTTTGGCGCGCCCTCGCCTTTGTGCACCTCGAAGACGACTATCAGATAAGGAGCGGCCTCGAGGAACGGCTTGCGCCAGTCCGTGCCGAGCGGCGCCAGCGCGGCGAGCCACTCGGTAGAGCCGCGCTTCTCGTAGAAGGCGCGCTCCTCGGCTTCGGCCCCCTGCCTGATCTGAGCCTTCAACTCGGGGTCGGACACGATCACGAAATGCCACGGTTGCAGATTGGCCCCCGAGGGCGCAGTGGTGGCGGTCGCTATGGCGTCGTGGATCAGCTCGAGGGGGACGGGATCGTCCGAGAAATCACGCGTCGAGCGGCGCCGAGACATGGTGGCGAGGAACTCCCCCGACTTGCGCAGCGCTTCGGAGGGAGCAAACGGCAGCGGCTCAAGGGGCACCGGACGGTATGGGGGAACCTCGCTCATGGCTTCCTCCTCGCAGGGCGACGGGACGAACCCCGCCCCTTTCTCTTGCGCGCCCGGGCGGCTTCCGGCGTCACGGCCGTCACGGGCTCTCACGGCTTCATCAGAACCCAGGTGCGTCCGTCGTAGGGGCCGCGCGCGGCGATGTCGGCACCGCCTGGGACTCGGACCGCGGGCAGCGCCACGTAGTCGGGAGCGAACCCACCATGTCTCATACGCCGGCTCCAGTCGCGTGCAAGGTCGGCAAAACGTATGCGCAGATCGTTGCCCGGCAGCCGGGGGTCCTCGTAGGCGGCCACCCGCGCGCCCGAGTACTGCCACAGGTAGAGTCCCAGCTCATTGGCACCGCGCGTGCGCACCACATCCTGCGGCCCGAGAACGCCTGCCGCGGCAGACACGAAGGAGCCACCTGCGAAGTCGCTGCCCGAATAGACGAAGCCTCCATGACCTCGTTCGGACATGCGTGCGATGGCAAGCGACGCGAGCGCGGGAGAAATCGCGCCCACGATCAGCAGCCCCATGCACGCAGCGACGGCGAGGACGCGCGCGCGCGCGGCCAAGTAGCGGTAGGCGGCAACGAGCGCAATCCCGCCAAATGCGGCGCCAAGAATGTGGGCAGTCGGCCACATGCGGCCCTGATGCAGAAGCGTCGGGCTTCCGAGCAGCGACCAGCCAACAATGCCTCGCAGGATCGCCAGCCCGAGCAGCACGACCACGGCGCCGAGCCAGGCCAGCAGAAAACGAGGACGCTCAGCGCGAGCGCGAGCGCAGAGGGCGATCCCCGCGGCGCCCAACGGCAGCAGAACTCCCCACGACCACAGCGACGTAGCCGGCGCCCATTCCTTCCCGAGCGCGGGCGCGACGTTGACGAAGCCGCCGTAACGAACGTAATCGATCGCTACCGGTGCAGCCCACAACGCGAGACAGACGACGGCCGGCACGAAGACAAGGGCAAGGAAGCGCATGCGCGGGCCTCGCATCACCAGAGCCAGTGCGAGGACCCACGTGCACGCGTCGACGAACGCAGGCAGGCTAACGAGCCCGGTGAGCCCCAGGGCGAGACCCCCTCCGGCGATCAGGCGGTCCTCGCGCGCGCTCACGCCTCGCGCGAGCAGCATTGCCGAGGCGGCCAGCAACACCAGGCCGAGCTCGCGCGGAAGGGCGGGCGGAAACAGCTCGTACATTCCGTTCGGGGACGCAACAACGAGGTCGGCGCCGAAATGAGCGTGACTCGGCGACGTGGAGAACACCGCCCCTTGCGCCTTTATCCAACCCCAGCCACCGATGAGCGACATGCAGGCCGCCGCAGCCCAGCCGGCGCGCGACGCCACGAGGCGTGCGAGGCACGCGGCGCCGAGAGGCAGGGCCGCCACCAGAAGGAAGTCGAGAGCCGTAAACGCGGCAGTCAAGCCGCCCCCGGGAACCAGGCGGGTCATCGTCGCCAGCAGCGCGTGAAAGCCCCACGGATATGCGTTGTCCGCCAAGCCGGGAGCCGGTCCTACGGGCACGGCCTCTCCCGACAAGAGCTGATTGGTCCAGCCCATGTGCCACAGACTGTCCCCAGTCTTGAGGCTCGAGCCGCCCGCGACCACCGGGAACACGAACAGGGCCGACAGCACGAGCGCGGCGCCCGCGAGCTTGCGCCACGGGACGCGGCGCGGCCACGAGCCCCGGGCGGCCCCGTAGACGAGGACCGCAAGCCCCGCCACCGGGACGGGGAGAGCATGCGAGAAGATCGCACCGCTCGTGAGGATGTGTCCCACCATCAGCACGACGCAAAACAGCACGAAGCCGGCCACTGCCGTCAGCGCTCGTTCGGGGAGCCCGATACCGTTCGCCGTCACACTGCCGGCCGAAGGGCTCGCAGCCGCCGGGCTCCTCGGGCCGAACCGCGCCAGAAAGTCGTTGCCCACTACCCAGCCAATCGCAATTGCTGCGCCGAGCATTGCAATGGCTGCGGCAAGCTCTGCGATTGTCACTCGATGACCGCTAGCACCTGACCCGAGGTGGCCGTATCGCCGGCCGCGACGAGCACCTCACGCACCGTGCCGGCCCGCGCAGCGGTCACGGTGGTGGCCATCTTCATCGCCTCGAGCACGGCAACGGGATCGCCCGGCGCGACCTCGGCTCCCGCTGTCACCAGCACCTTGACTATGGTTCCCTGCATCGGAGCTACGAGCTCGCCCCGAGACACACCGCCCACCGACGCGGCCATCGCGGGGTTCCACAAACGCACAGGGCGTGCGTCGACGAGAAGTATCCCGCCGGCTTCGTGGAGCGCGTCGGGAGCGGCGCGGCTGAGCTGCCCAAGCACCCCGGATTCCACCACGGTCACCGTCGTGTGCTTCCCGGCCACGAACTCGTCGAGCTCGAGCAGCGCGCGGTGGGCGGGGATCGTCGTGGCAATTCCTTCGATCTCGGTCTGACCGAGCGCCGCGAGCAAGCGCTCCCTTGCGTCCTCGCGATCCGGCCCCCAGGCAATGATCTTGGCGATCAGCGAGTCGTACGCGCCGGGCACCTCGTCACCCGCGCCGTAGCCGGAGTCGACTCGCAGCCCGACCCCTTTTGGCTCTTCGTAAACGGTAATGACGCCGGGCGTGGGAGCAAAGTCGCGTGCAGGGTCCTCGGCGTTGATGCGGCACTCGATGGCATGGCCGCGCGCCACGAGGTCTGTCTGCGCGAATCCGAGAGGATCCCCCGCTGCGATGAGGAGCTGGCACGCGACGAGGTCGATCCCGAAGATCTGCTCTGTCACCGTGTGCTCAACTTGCAGCCGCGCGTTGACCTCGAGGAAGTAGAAGCACCCGTCTTCGTCCACCAGCATCTCAACGGTGCCGGCTCCCACGTAACCACAAGCCGTGCTCACGGCGACGGCGGCCGCGCCCATGTCTTCGGCGCGTTCGGCGTGCAGCGGAGGCGGCGATTCTTCGATGAGCTTTTGGTGCCGGCGCTGCAGCGAGCAGTCGCGCACCCCGAGCCACATGGCGTCGCCAGAGCTGGGAGCGAGTATCTGGACCTCGAGGTGCTTAGGCGCGTCGAGGTAACGCTCGGCGTAGACATCAGCGCTCGAGAAGTAGGCCTCGGCTTCCCGTCGGGCTGCCGCAAACGCCTCCGGCACCTGCCGCTCTTCGAATGCCACTCTGAGGCCGCGCCCTCCGCCGCCGCCGGCCGCCTTCACGGCCACCGGATAACCGTGCTCCTTGCCGAATGCGTAGACGAGACCGAGGTCACGAACCGGTTCGGTGATGCCGGGCACCACCGGCACTCCGGACGACGCGGCAATGCGGCGCGCCTCAATCTTGTCCCCGAGGGCGCGCGTTGCATCGGGGGGCGGGCCAATCCACACGAGACCTGCGGCGATCACCTCCTCGGCGAAGCCGGCGTTCTCCGCAAGGAACCCGTATCCGGGATGTATTGCTTGCGCGCCCACCTCCAGGGCCGCCGCGATCACGACCTCGGAACGCAAATACGTGTCGGCCGCGCTGATACCCGGAAGGGCAATGGACTCGTCACACGCCTTAACATGCTTGGCCTCGGCATCGACATCCGAGAAGACGGCGACGGTTGCGACGCCCAACTCGGTGCATGTCCTTGCGATTCGCACGGTTATCTCGCCGCGATTGGCAATGAGCACCTTGTTGAACACGGGTCAGGCGCCGTCCGCGGCAAGGGCCCAGCGCGGGCCGGCCTTGAGCACCTTGGCGGGAAGCTCACCCTCAACGAGGCTCTGGGCAAAGCGGCCGGCCTCGATCAAGGCGTCGAGGTCGACTCCGGTAAGGATCTCCATGTCCATAAGCATGTGCACGAGGTCTTCGGTGGCGATGTTTCCGGTCGCGCCCTTCGCGTATGGACTTCCGCCCATGCCCCCGATCGATGCGTCGAAATAGTCAAGGCCCATGGCGAGGGCGCTTAGCACGTTGGCGAGCCCCGTGCCGCGCGTGTCGTGAAAGTGCATGTTGAGCTCGAGGCCGGGAAGCTCGGCTCTAAGTGCGTCGATCACGTCCCGCACCCTACGCGGGGTGCCCATGCCAGTCGTGTCGCCGTAGGAGATCGAGTGGATGCCCTCTTCAATCAGCCGGCGAGACACCTCGACAACGCGCTCGGGCGGAACGTCGCCTTCGTAGGGGCAGCCGAAGGCGGTCGAGATCGTCCCTTCCACGGCAACGCCCGCCGAGCGCGCCACCTGCATCACGGCGCGCACGTCGTCAAGGGACTCCTCCACCGTTCGGTGCAGGTTGTGCCGGTTATAGGAATCGGTGGCAGCTATAAACACCTGCATCCCATCCACCCCCGCTTGGGCCGCCAGCCGCGCCCCCTTCTCGTTGGGGACCAGCGCGGAGTAGAAGACGTCCGGAGCCCGCGTCATACCGGCCCACACCGCTCGTGCGTCGGCCATCTGTGGAATCGCC
>JBBSGD010000106.1:0-4861 GCA_038254435.1 Actinomycetota bacterium | reverse complement strand
GAGCCAGGGCACCCGAGAACAAGGGAAAGCCCTGGATGGCCGTGGGAACTAGATTGCCGGGCAGGGCCTGGGCGAGAATCTGCTGTGGTGGTATGCCCGTAACACCACCGGCCGCCCCGCGGTAGCTGAGGTAAGGGAAGACGTAACCAAAGACGAGGCCCAGAACCAGCCACACTGCAGCGATGAGCCACGTTGCGGGTCGTTTCCCGAGCTTGACAACCTCGGCGGCGAAGCTGGCGCGCATCAGCTCTCCCTTTCCGTGCTGGTGATCTCGAAGAAGGCGTCTTCGAGCGTGCGATCGGCCCATCCGAGCGCGCTCACGGCGATCCCGGCCATGACCAGCTCCTTGTTGACGCGGGCCGCATCCCCCGGCTCGGCGTCGAGGCGCAGGGCTCCGTCGACTACCGACACCTGCTGAGGAGCGAGCATCGTTTCCGCGATGGCGCGTCCTCGGTCGAGCGGATCGGCCTTGACCACGAGCGCCCCCCGCCCGAGGAGCTCGGCGACGGTGCCTTCGCGCAGCAGCCTCCCGCCCGCGATGACCCCGAGGCGATCGCAAACCTGCTGGACCTCGCCGAGGAGATGACTTGAGAGCAGCACGGTTCGCTTGCCGCCGCCCAGCCTGCGTATCAGCGAGCGCATGTCGGCCATGCCGGCCGGGTCGAGCCCGTTGGTCGGCTCGTCGAGGATGAGAAGCGCCGGATCCTTGAGCAGAGCCGCCGCAACTCCGAGCCGCTGCTTCATGCCCAACGAATACTTGCTGAACTTGTCGCCTGCACGGGAGGTGAGGTCGACGGTCTCCAGAACTGCGTCTGCTCGAGCGCGGCGCACCCCGGCGTAGCGAGCTACTACCCGCAGGTTGTCCCGGCCGGAAAGGTAGGGGTAGAAGGCGGGTGACTCGACGAGCATGCCCACTTGAGCCAGCGCCGAGGGATTGCCCGGGGGCGCCCCCATCACGAGCGCCGAGCCGGATGTCGGGCGCACCAGGCCGAGGAGCATTCGCAGCGTCGTCGTCTTGCCCGCGCCGTTGGGTCCGAGAAAGCCGTACACCTCGCCTTCCCGCACCTTCAAGTCGACGTGATCGACGGCGTTTCGGTAGTCGTACCGTTTGGTGAGACGCGTCGTCTCGATCAGATTCTCCATGACGGGCATGTTCACAGCCGGGCATGCTCGTGTCATCGGCCGAGGGATGGCTCTTGCCCTACCCCGCGGGGCGTAGATCGTGCCGGCTTCGGGTAGGTGCGGGTAACAGGTGTGAGCGTCAAGACAGACTCACGGCTGAGGACCGGGCTACGGGCTGCACAGGCGAAATAGCCGGGACGATGTTGTGGTTGGAAGTAATAGTCGCCTAGCGATAAGGATGTCTCATGACCAAGCTGCACGACCTCTACAAGACGCAAGGCCAGAGTCCGTGGATAGACAACCTCAGCAGGGGCATGATCGGCTCGGGTGAGCTTGCCTCACTCGCACAGCGAGGAATCCGCGGCATCACCTCCAATCCGACGATCTTTCAAAAGGCGATGACCGATTCGCCCGACTACGACGACCAGTTTGGCTCGCTCCTCGGGGACAAGGAGTCGTCCATCGAAGACGCCTACTGGGCCATGGCGATCCGTGACATCGGCGACGCACTCGATGTGCTGCGTCCGATCTACGACGAGAGCGAGGGCCGTGACGGTTTCGTGTCTCTCGAGGTAGCTCCAGCGGTGGGCCACGACACCAAAGCCACGGTCGAGGTAGCCCGGAAACTGCACGAACAAATCGACAAACCCAACCTGCTGGTAAAGATCCCCGCCACCGGCGAGGGAGTGCCGGCGGTCCGCCAGATGATCTCCGAAGGGCGCAATATCAACGTCACGCTCATCTTCAGCCTCGAGCGCTACGCAGACGTAGTCGAAGCTTACCTGTCGGGCCTCGAGGCCTACCAAGGCGACCTCAGCACCGTTTCGAGCGTTGCATCGTTCTTTGTCTCCCGCGTGGACACCGAAGTCGACGCGCGGCTCGATGCCATTGGGACCGAAGAGGCCGAGGCACTCAAGGGAAAGGCTGCCGTAGCTCAAGCAAAGCTTGCCTACCAGCTTTTTCGCGAACGCTTTTCGGGGGAGCGCTGGGATGCGCTTCACGCGCGCGGGGCTCGCGTTCAGCGCCCGCTGTGGGCCTCGACCTCGACCAAGAATCCCGATTATCCGGACTTGCTCTACGTAGACAGCCTGATCGGCGACGACACGGTGAACACGATGCCGGACAAGACCATCGCCGCGTTCCTCGACCACGGTGACGTGAGGCGTACCGTCGACGATGGTGTGGACGAGGCCAAGTCCGCCCTCGATGCGCTGGGTGATATCGGTGTGGACATGGCCGACGTGTCGCGCAAGATCGAGGAAGAAGGCGTGGCAACTTTCGCGAAGTCTTTCGATGAGCTGATTTCGAGCCTGACGGACAAGGCGGACGAGTTCGAGCAAGCCTGAGCGCCCGAAAGCAAACCTCGAAACAGACGAGATAAATGGTGAGGAAGGAGCCCCAGTGCAATACACGCATCTAGGACGGAGCGGCCTGCAGGTCTCCCGACTCTGCCTCGGCACCATGAATTTCGGACCGGAGACGTCCGAGGGCGATTCCCACGCAATCATGGACGAGGCCCACGAGCTCGGCATCAACTTCTTCGACACGGCCAACGTCTACGGCTGGAAGAGCGGCCAAGGCGTCACGGAGCAAATCATCGGGCGGTGGTTCGCCAAGGGCGGGGGCCGCCGGGAGCGAACGGTGATAGCGACCAAGCTGTTCGGATCGATGAGCGAGTGGCCCAACGACACCTATCTGTCCGCTCTTAACATCCGTCAGGCCTGCGACGCTTCGCTGAGCAGGTTGCAGACCGACCACATCGATCTCTATCAAATGCACCACATCGATCGCGACACGCCGTGGGAAGAGATCTGGGAAGCGATGGAGGTGCTGCGCCAGCAGGGCAAGATCCTCTATGTCGGCTCGAGCAACTTTGCAGGCTGGCACGTTGCGAAGGCGCAGGAGGCGGCGTCACGACGCAACTTCATGGGTCTGGTCTCGGAACAGTCGATCTACAATCTTGTCACCAGGCAGGTCGAGCTCGAGGTGATTCCCGCGTGCGAGGACTACGGACTGGGTCTGATTCCCTGGAGTCCCCTCTACGGGGGAATGCTCGCGGGTGTGCTCAAGAAAGAGCAGGAGGGGAAGCGCCGGCGCTCGGGTCGCTCCAAAGATGCGCTGGAGGAGCGCCGGTCGCAGATCGAGGCGTACGAGAAGTTCTGCGCAGACCTCGGTCACGAGCCCGCCGACGTCGGCCTTGCGTGGCTGCTTCATCAGCCCGTTGTCACCGCACCAATAATCGGACCACGCACGAAGGAACAGCTGGAGACCTCGCAGCAAGCCCTCGACATCTCGCTTGGTGAGGACGAGCTGGCGAGACTGGACGAGATCTGGCCCGGTCATCAGACGGCGCCGGAGGACTACGCGTGGTGAGCTCGGCCCCCAGCCCGCTTCCGCGGCGATTTAGCCGTTTCGGGTAAATTGAGAGGAGCGAGGGAGAGCGGGTTGCGATTCTTCCGAAGTGGGCAGAGACTGGCAGGAGAGGCGCATAGCGCGTGACAGGTTGTTCGAAGCAGTTTTCTTGAGAGAAGGACCGTGAGGTGTCATCGTCGCGGGAGCGAAATGACTGACAGGGAGCTTGTCCTGTCTTTCCAGCAAGGCGCCCAGCGGGCGGCCGATGACATCTACGCGCAGTACGCAAACGATGTCCGTGGTCTGTGTAGGCGCATGTTGCGGAACTCGGAGGATTCCGAGGATGCAGCTCAGGAGACGTTTCTACGCGTCTATCGCAACCTTCCGGCGTTCAATGGCCGTTACCACCTGCGCGCTTGGATCCTGTTGATTGCAACCAACGTCTGTCGTGACTATCTGAGGTCGCGGGTTCGGGCTCCGTCGTGCGTGCCGCTCGGCGGAGAAGCCGAGGATGTCGCATCGTCTTCGTTGAGAGACATGCCTGAGGATGCAGCTCTACGTTCGGCCGAGCGGAGTCGTGTGCGTGAAGTGCTTCGTCTACTCCCGAGCTTTCAGAGCGAGGCGATACGCCTTCGGGAGTTCGAAGGCTTGGCCTACAAGGAATTGGCCGCAACCCTCGGGCTCTCGGAGATCAACGCACGCGTTCTGGTTCATCGCGCTCGTCGCAACTTCCAATCGAAGTGGTCGGCAGCCGGAGCGTGGTTGCCGCTAGCCGGGGTGCTGCAATCGCTCAGGCACGCCCGCGCGTTTTGCGCGCGCGTCGTCACCGGTACGGGTTCGAACTCGGCAGTGCAGGCAAGCGCGACCGGCGCGCAAACCCCGGGCGGCGGGCTCCTTCAGCACTTCGTCGAGATCATGGCCGAGCACGGTGGAGCCGCCGCGACAACCGTTGTCCTCGGGTTGTCTGCGGGAGTCGCTCCCATAGCGGGTGTTCAGGCCAATGTCACGGGTGTCGACGTCGCGGCTGCCTTGCCGGCGCGACACGCTCAGGTGCTGAATGTAGAGACGGGCGTTGGTCGGTCCCTTGACGATGCGATCGGGCGAGTTGCGGCAACGAGCGATACGCGCCCTCCGCTCCGCGAGGAAGGGGCGGCCGTCACCGCCACGGACGCGAGAGCAGCGGTTGCGTCATCTCCTCCGCTCGAGAGCGACGCGACCGGTCTGCCGCAGAGCGGAGGGTCTACGAATACGAGAACCTCCACCGATTCGGGAACCTCCACCGATTCGGGAACCTCCACCGATTCGGGAACCTCCACCGATTCGGGAACCTCCACCGATTCGGGAACCTCCACCGGAGTCTCCAGCGATCCCGGAACCGACCCAGGAG
>JBBSGD010000105.1:0-4877 GCA_038254435.1 Actinomycetota bacterium | reverse complement strand
GATCTATGTCCTTGTGCCAGATGAGGCGCGCGTCCACGCCGAGCATCGAAAACGCGCCAATACAGTCCCGTTCACAGTTGGAACCGGGAAAGACGATCACGCCTACGGTGGCGCTCACGAGCGAATCTCTACCTCGTAGGACTCGATCACCGGATTCGCCAGGAGTCGCTCGCACATGCTGGCAACGAGCGCGCGTGCATCGCCATCGTTTGCGGCCTCGAGCGTCATCTCGATGCGTTTTCCTACGCGCACCGATCCGACTCCCTCGAAGCCGAGGGCGGGAAGAGCGCGCTCGACAGTCTGACCCTGCACGTCGGAGACGCCCCGGCGCAGCATTACGGACACGACTGCGCAATAGCTCATGCTGCGCTTCCCGCAATGACAAGGACCGCCGCCGAGAGACCCGCGACCACGACTGCGAAGCACGCGACTGCGATCGCAACACCCACCAGGGCTCTTGCTATGTCTATCCGGCTCACGACCTCGATGCCGCGCACGAAAAGCACTATCGACCACAGCGCCAGCGCGATCGTGATCGCGATCGACACCGCGATCCATGTGACCGACAGGGAATCGCTCACAGGCCGCGTTGTGAACGCGCCCTGCCCCACGATCGCGATGTCGAGCGGCAACAGGACGACAAGCGCGGGGAGCTGCGGGAAAGCCGACGCCCCCCACACCATGCGCAGCTCCGCCGGACTTGCAGCGCTGCCCAGCCTCCGCAGCACTCTCGACCCCAACCACCCCCACAGCAGCTGCACGATGACGCCGAGGCCGGCCCCAGCCACGAGCGCGCCGGCAACATAGACCCATCTGAAATCGCGTGGCGTCACGTGCCGAAGATCGAGCAGGGAACCAAGCTTCAACCACAGCATCGCCAGGGCCGCTCCGCCCAGCGCCGAGAGCACGAACGGCGCGAGGCCCTCGGCCGGCCTCTGCTTGGCACGCCGGCGGCGATCGAGCAGCGTCAGCGCGGCTGCGAAGCCGTCTTTGGGAGTGAAGCAAATCGAGCGCAGCGTCGACCCGAGACGGGCCGAGGCGCGAGCGCGGCTGCGGGCTCCCGCCGCCGCGCGCCCGGAGCTCACGCAGACACTTCGGTCATCCACGCGACAAAAGGCCGCTGCGCTATCCGCTCGTACGACTCGAGGTATCGCTGGCGCGTCGCGGCGACGACGTCGCCGGGAAGATCCGGCGGGGGCGGGTTGTGATCCCATCCACTGGCATCGAGCCAGTTGCGAACGTACTGCTTGTCGAAGGAAGGCTGGGACCTGCCCGGCCTGTAGTCGTCCGCCGGCCAGAAACGACTCGAGTCGGGGGTCAGCACCTCGTCGATCAGGATCACCTTGCCATCGATCACACCGAACTCGAACTTGGTGTCGGCGATGATCACGCCGCAGGCTGCAGCCTTGGACGACGCCTCCTCGTAGATGGCAAGCGCGTAGGAGCGAGCAGCGTCGTAGACATCTGCCCCCGCAACCTCGGCGGCCTGCTTTTCGGTGATGTTCTCGTCGTGTCCGGTGACTGCCTTGGTGGCCGGCGTGAGAATCGGGCGCGGAAGCTTAGCGGACTCCCTCAGCCCCTCGGGCAGCTTGTGCCCGCAGACCTCTCCCGTTGCGTCGTACTCCTTCAGTCCCGATCCCGACAGGTAGCCGCGCACGACGAACTCGATGGCTATGGGCTCGGCTCGCCGGCACAGCATCGCCCGGCCCGCAAGGTCGGCGACACCGACATCGGGCAAGTCGGCCGCGGCCACCGAGATGCGGTGGTGTGGGCAGATCGTTTCGACGAGCGAGAACCAGTGCTCAGTGAGCCCGGTGAGGACCTTGCCCTTGTCGGGGATGTCCTGGGACAGAACGACGTCGTAGGCACTGATGCGATCCGACGCCACGAGCAGCATCTCGTCGTTGCCGACCGCGTAGAGCTCCCGCACCTTGCCCGAGCCGACGTGCCTCGCCTGTGTCACCGCTACAACTCCTCCAGTTGCTCGAATACATGATCCATCCCTCGAACATAACGGTCCGGATCGAAGCAAGCCTCTATTTCCGCCGGATCGAGGTGGACGAGAACCTCGCGATCCGATTTGAGCAGCTCGAGCAGGGGGCGGCCCTCGTCCCATGCAGCCATCGCATTGCGCTGCACCAGCCGGTAGGCGTCCTCACGCTGAAGGTTCGTCTTGGTGAGGAGAGCCGTGAGGACGCTCTGGGAGTGAACGAGGCCGTGTGCGTTGTCCAAATTGGCTTGCATGCGCTCGGGAAAGACGACGAGCCCGTCGATCACCCAGGCCAGCCTGTCGAGCATGTAGTCGAGGAGCAGGCACGAGTCGGCGAACGTCACGCGCTCTACCGACGAATGCGAGATGTCCCTCTCGTGCCACAAGGCGACGTTCTCGAACCCGGTCTGCGCATAGGCTCGCAGCAGCCGCGCCAGGCCGCAGATGCGTTCGCACACCACCGGGTTGCGCTTGTGCGGCATTGCCGAGCTGCCCTTCTGCCCGTCGGCAAACGGCTCTTGCACCTCGCGCACCTCGGTTCGCTGCAGGTGCCGGATCTCTTTAGCGAAACGCTCGAGCGACGCGCCCGTCACCGCAATCGCAGCCAGGAACTCGGCGTGCCGGTCGCGCGGCACTACCTGCGTGGCTGCGACTTCGGCTGCGAGTCCCAGCCTGTCGCACACGTATCTCTCGACCTCGGGGCCGAGCTGCGAGTAGGTGCCGACGGCACCCGAAAGCTTGCCAACCGAGACTTGATCGCGGGCTCTGCGCAGCCGCTCGCGATCGCGTGCCGTCTCGAAAGCCCATCCCGCGAGCTTCAGCCCAAGGGTCGTGGGCTCGGCATGCACTCCATGGGTGCGGCCTGCCATCAGCGTCGCCCTATGCTCGATGGCCCGCCGCTTGATGGTGGCCGTCAGCCGCCCAATACCCTCGACGAGCAAGTCGCCGGCGTCTCTGAGGCTCACCGCCCCAGCCGTGTCGACGACGTCGGTCGAGGTCAGGCCGAAATGAAGATGGCGACCCGGGTCGCCGACGTTCTCGCGCACGTTTTCGACGAATGCCACCACATCGTGATGTCGCACCGCCTCGATCTCGGCGATGCGAGCGATGTCGAACGAGGCCCTCTCCTTGATTGCGGTGAGATCCTCGACCGAGACCTGGCCCAGACGCACGCGCGCCTCGATTGCAAGGATCTCTACGTCGAGCCAGCGCGAGAACTTGGCTCTGTCGCTGAAGATCGCGGCCATCTCGGGTCGGCTGTAGCGGGGGATCACGATCCCATCCTACCGAGGAGCCTCGGTAGGATTCGCTTCATGTGTGCAGTGAAATCGCTTTCCTTTGACGGCGCAGGCGAGTTCTACGACCGGACCCGAGCCCTGCCCGAGGAGGTGGCGGGCCGAGTCACCGAGCTGCTGGCGGGCCGGCTCCACGGCGCCGGAGTCGTGCTCGAGATCGGAGTCGGGACCGGCAGGGTCGCGTACCCACTGGCCTGCACCGGAGTCGAGGTGATCGGCATCGATCTGTCCGGCGACATGCTCTCCCGCTTGAAAGAAAAGTGCGCGCGCGGCTCGGGCGGCGTGACCGCGCTGCGGGCCGACGCGACTCGGTCCCCGTTTCGGAACGACTCGTTTGGCGCGGCGCTCGCGTGCCACGTCCTGCACCTCATCCCCTCGTGGCGAGACGCCATCGACGAGCTGGTGCGGGTCGTGCGTCCGGGCGGGCACTTGCTCCTCGATGTCGGCGGGCCGCCGTCCGGGAGCGAGGGCGAGGCACACAAGCGTTTCAACGAAATCGCCGGTTTGCCCGGCCACCGAGGCGCGCAGGACGCGGCCGAGGTCACCGCCTACCTGCAAGAGCTAGGGGCAGCGGCACACGCTCTCGAACCGATCGAATGGGTCACCTACGGCTCCCTTGCGCAAACCATCGACTCGCTCGAAGGCGGCATCTCCTCCATCACCTGGGGCGCAAGCCCCGACGCCCGCAGCAGAGCCGCGGCAGCAGTGCGGACCTGGGCGCGGGAGCGGTACGGGTCCCTGACGCGCCTTCGCAAGCGCGAGCACTCAATCACCTGGCACGCTTACGAGCTCCCGGGCTGATGGGCAAGACCGACTACGAGGCGATGGCCGGCGCGCTAACCTCGATCGGAGTGCGGATGTTGACCCCCTGTAGCGGCGCTGCAATAACGGCTGCTCAGCCTCGGTGGGTAGCCTGCCAGTCGTAAGCTTGTGATTGTCTGGGGGGTAGGCACCTCGTAGACAGCCAACTCCGAGTTCCGTATGAGTCACTCTCCCCAGAACGGTCCTAGAGGCTTAGCTCAGCCCACCGAAAGCAAATGAGGCCAGTTCACGAGCACTCGGCATCGGCAGCAATGCTCGTCGATTCGAACTCCTGAATTGCTTGCTAGTCGCGAGGGGGATGCACGACTCGCAAGTCTCGCATCGGGAGGTCGGCTACGTTGTCGGTTACGAGGATCGCTCCGTGCGCGCGAGCCGTTCCGGCAACGAGAGCGTCGGCGGTATGGAGCGTGATTCCCTCCACGCGACAGCGAGCCCGGTATTTTCCCGCCCGAGCAGCTGCCTCCACGGTGGTGTGCAGAAACCCGAGTCGATCTACGAGTGCCTGAACGTCCTTGCGCTCGGTGGCCCGGACAGCGTGATGAAGCTCGGCGACGTTCACACAGCTCGTTCCGAGCGTTGCCCCTCGGCGGTGAGATCGAGGATGAAGCGCGTGGTCTCTTCGAGCCCTCGAAGGTGCCCGACGAGCACGGTCGTGTCGAGCAGATAAGTGGTCAGGCCGTGCTCTCCGACCTGCGGGTTGCCCGCACCCACTCGGCGGCCGAGTGGCGATCCCCCCAATGAGGGTGGTCGGACCCGACGGCGCCGGCTGT
>JBBSGD010000104.1:0-4911 GCA_038254435.1 Actinomycetota bacterium | reverse complement strand
TCAGTCTTCTTTCGTCGCTTCTATGCGCTGTTCTTCATCGAGATCGCCTCTCGCAAGGTGCACCTCGCCGGCGTCACCTCCACTCCCGACGCCTCCTGGGTCACCCAGCAGGCACGCAATTTCGTTGCCCACTGGGAGACGCTTCCGCTCCGCTTCCTCATCCGTGACCGCGATACCACCTGCGTCTCAGGCTTCGACGACGTGTTCCGCTCCGAAGGGTCAAGAATCATTCGCACCCCGATCCAGGCACCACGGGCGAATGCATTCGCTGAGCGGTTTGTGGGCACGCTCCGGCGTAAGTGCCTCGATCGCATCCTCATCTTTGGACGAGGTGATCTCGAGTCCACCTTCCGCATCTATGTAGACCATTACAAGCGTCGTCGGCCCCATCGCGCTTTGGACATGGAAGCTCCTGCTCCCTCGAACCGACCGCTGCCTCCTGATGAAGCATCTGGGCGAGTCCTGAGGACTGATGTTCTGGGTGGGCTGATTCACGAGTATGAGCGGGCGGCGTGACGAAAATCGAGTTACCGGCACCCACACAGTCGGCTGATCCTGTAATAGCGACACGTCTGAGCGAAGTTGCCGGTGCCCTCCTTGGCGTGGCGAATCACCTGCAGGCGATGCTTCGCCTGTCTCTCGAGCTCCTGGCTCGGACACGCGGGGCCTCCCCTCAGCTCATGGGGAAGTGGCTGGTTAGAAGAGACCTCAGGTGTCAAGCATCTGTATCAGTTTCAGAAAACTGCCGGAGGCACAACTCCAAGAACCCCAGCTCCGTTGCATTATCCAGACGAGTGCTGCTACTGCTGGCGCAGGAACTGCAGCACCGCCAGCACCCGCCGGTGCTCGCGCTCGCCGGGTTGCAGCCCGAGCTTCGTGAACACGTTGCGGATGTAGCCCTCGACCGTCTTCAGGCTCACGACCAGCTCCTCGGACAGGGCGGCGTTGGTCAGGCCTTGGGCCATGAGGGCGAGCACCTGCCGCTCGCGGTCGCTGAGCTCGGCAAGCGGGTCCCGTTCGCGACGCCTACTGACCAGCCGTGACACCAGCTCCTGGTCGATCACGACATGACCGGCCGCAACGCGACGTACGTCGACAGCGAAGGAGCTCAGGTCTGACACCCGGTCCTTGAGGAGGTAGCCGACCGCGCCGTCGAACTCCTCCATCAGCCGCAGTGCGTGATGCACCTCGACATACTGGGACAGCAGCATCAGCCCGACGTTCGGGGCGAACGAGCGGATCGCAGCGGCTGCCTCGATCCCCTCGTCAGCGAAGCTCGGCGGCATCCGCAGGTCCGTAATGACGACGTCCGGGGCGTCGCGTCGGACCTGACCGACCAGTTCGGCGCCGTTGCGGGCCAAGCCGGTGACCTCGAAACCCACCTCGGTGAGGATCCGCGCCATTCCTTCCCGGAACAGCACCGCGTCGTCGGCGACGATCACGCGCACGGCAGCACCGTACGGATCCGGGTCCCGCCGCCGGCGGGACTGTCGATCGTGAGCGTGGCACCAACTGCCGCGAGCCGGTCCGCGAGGCCCTGCAGCCCACTGCCGTCACCCTGTCGTGCGCCGCCACAACCGTCGTCGCTCACCCGTACCTGCAGTCCCTCCGCGACCTTCGCGACCTCAACCGTGACCACCTCGGCGCCCGAGTGGCGCGCCGCGTTGGTCAGCGCTTCGCTGGCCACGTAGTACGCCGTCGCCTCGACCTCGCGAGGCAGCTGACCGGCGAGGGCTACGGTCAGTCGAACGGGGATGGCCGACCGATCCGCCAGCATGCCCAACGCGGCCTCTAGGCCAGCTTGCGTGAGCACCATCGGGTGCAGGCCGCGGGCGAACTCGCGCAGTTCGGCGGTGGCCTCCAGCAGCTGCGCCCGTACGGCCCTGACCCGTGCGGCCAGCTCCGGCTCGCCCGTCGCCTTCGCCTGCTCCTCCAGCGATCCGAGCTCGAGGCCCATCGTCACGAGGCGTTCCTGGGCGCCGTCGTGGAGGTCCCGCTCGATCCTTCGGCGGGCCGCGTCCTGCGCGGTGACGAGGCGCCGGGCTGCGGCCCGGAGCTCCTGGGCCTGTTGCTGCTGCGCGATGACCAGACCAGTCTGCGCGACCAGGTCGGCGAGCAGCCGCTCCTCGGCCGGTGTGAGCGCCTCCCCGACCAGCTTGCAGACGGTGATCGCGCCGCGCACGGTGCCCCGGTAGACGATCGGCAGGGTATGCGAATGGGTGCCGCGGTCTAGGTCCCCCAGTCGCGACGGTTCCGCCGGGTCAGGCCGTCCGGGCCACCCGGCGTGCGGCGTCAGGCGGGCCACCTCACCCACCCAGACGACCACCTCCGTCGCACCGACCGCGTTCGCAACCGTGGCCGCGATCCCGTCGAGCAGCTCCTCAGGTGTCTCGTCCAGTTGCGCGGACAGCCGGGACAAGGCCTCGTAGGGCGTTGCCCGCTGCCCGTAGACGAGCCGATCGGCCACGTGCTGGGCTCGCCGGCGCAACGGCTCGAAGGCCACGGCAACCACGGCGGTGGTGAGCAGGGACAGCCAACCCGTCCCAACCGGGATCAGGGCACCTACGCCAAAGACGATCGCGACGTAGCCGATCGTGATGACGAGCACCAGGAACCCGATGACCAGCGTCTTGTTGACTACCGGATCGATGTCGTAGAGGCGGTACTTCAGGATGGCGATACCCGCAGCGACCGGGATCAGCGGCAGCGCAAGCAACCCGGGAACCGCGGTCCGGAACACGGCCAGACCCGTGGCGAGCAGCACCGTGGCCATCACCGTCGCGTAGACCAGCCAGCGCATCTGATGTGCTTCGTCGCCGCGAGCCAGGCGCAGCCGGACCACCACCGCGGCAGTCCACAGCACCTGGAAGAGCGCGTAGCTCGGCAGGAGGTAGGGCCAGAGCCGCGCGGCTACCTGAGAGCCGGGCACCTCGAGAGGATGGGATGAAACCAGACCGACGCGATCGTAGTCCACCGGCCAGAGCGCGGACGTTGTCGCCATGAGGGCGGCCACGGCGAACATGCCCAAGCCAGCGTGGTGCCAGCGCGGCGACAGCATGCGGCCGTGCGGGAACGCCATGAAGGTCCAGCCGAACAAGGCGATGGCCAGTGGGAGCGGCCACACGCCCACCCAGCCGATCCACGACGCGGCGGGCAGCGGGCCTGCGACACGGCCGTACTGACGGCCGAAGAACATCACTGCGTGAACCACGCCGACTGCGACTAGTAGCCAACCCTCACGATGCCGTGGCCGCATACGCACGACATAAAGGCCCATGACGGAGAACGAGGCAGCGATCAACCCGTTGTGGACGTTGTCGAGATGGAACCCGAGAGACCAGCCGTAGCCGACCAGCAACGCGACCAGCAAGGCCACCATCACCAGACCCGCCTCAGCGGCCGCCGAGGGGGGCTCGGACGGGGCCTCCGCGTACGCCTCCGTCGCCTCGGTAGCAACCGACAAGGCCGACATGGCCGAATGCTACGGCCACGACACCCGGCCGCGGAAGAGGGTTTTCCCTGAGGAGCTCCAGGGAGCGCACGGGTGCGCGGTGACCGGCCCTTCTGACACTCTTGACGAGTCTTCACCCAATCAGGAGGACCACAGGATGAGTACGTCACTCAAAGCTCGCGCAAACCTCTCACCCGCTTCGCTCCGCTCCGCCCGGCTCGGGGGCATCTGCCTCGCCCTGGGAGGGATCGCCTTCTTCGCCGGCGGTGTCACCCATCCAGGCGGCGGCGAGGGCAACAAGGTCGAGCAGCTTTACCAGGCGTTCGTGGACCCCATGTGGTATCCGTCGCATGCGCTGGGGGTGGCGTCATTCGCGCTGTTCGCGGCGGCGATCCTGCTGCTCCGAACGCGGGGGGACCACCTCGGCCCCGGGATGGCCCGGCTCGTGCACGTGGTCGGCGTTGTTGCCGTCGTCGTCACCCTGGGCATGACCGTGCACCTGTTCTCTGCGTTGGGGGCGGAGTCAATCGCAGACGGACAGCCTTCGCTGATCTACGAGGTGCAGAAGTGGAACGAGACAATCATCAGTCCCTTCTGGGGGTTGGGCGTCGTCGCGCTCGGCGTGGCCGGCGGACTCACCCGCACCCTGGGCAACCGAATCACGATCCCGCTTGCCGTGATCGGCGGTCTGGCCTGGTGTCTGGCCACGGCGACGATCGCGTTCACCGACCGGTTCGACCCGCTGTTCCCGGTCGCCGGCTCTTTGATCTCGGTCTGGGCCATCGCCGTCGGGTTGATGTGGGCCGTACGCACGACCTGACCTCACCCCAGAGCGCACCTGAGCCGGGCCCACGCCGAGATCGAGCGTCTGCGCTCCCAACTGGACGGCATCAGAAAACGCATCCGCCTGCTCGTGACCAACCTCCAGCGCGTCGAGATAGCGCTGGCTCAGTCTCTCTCGCTCTTCTCAGACTATTCTCCTGGGTCACGCAGGCAATGCAGTCGTCCACGTCCACGTCGGGGATCCGAAGTCTCACCTTCGAGAAGTGGTTCGAGGCCAACGTGCCAGAAAACGCGTGAGGGTTCGAATCCATCGAGGTGTTCACGCAGAAGGTCTCTCTCGGCCTTGTCAAGCACGACCTGTATCAGGCGGGCCGGAGCTGGCGAGCGAGGCGGAAGCCTTTCCTTCCGACCCGCTCCAGGCGGGCGTACGGCGGCCGCGCGGCGGGCTCTCTCACATACGCTGCATGGTCTTGAACATGGTCGCCTCGCCGTCGGCAAGTCCCGCGCTCTGCCATTTCGGCGACGATCCAGCGCACTGGGCTTCCCTCGGTTTGACGGACATCCACCAAGTGGGCAGCGGCCCCAGAGAGGATGTCTTTCATGGAAAAAAGAGAGCAACGTCCGAGACGCTCCTTCACGCCGGAGTTCAAGGCTGAGGTCGTCGAGCTGTGCCGGGC
>JBBSGD010000103.1:0-4977 GCA_038254435.1 Actinomycetota bacterium | reverse complement strand
CACGGGTCACCGCGACACGACGGTGCGCAGCCTGGCGGTCAACCTCGGCTCCCGCTTTGCCCGCACGCAAGTCGAGTCGGTGCTCAAGGGCGAGGGCTCGTTTTCGGAGATGCTCGGCCTCTACTTCGGCGACGCCCGGCAGCACTTCGCCCAGCGCACGCTGCAGAGCCACAACGCCGAGCACACAACCTCGGACCTGCTCTACAAAGGGGCGCTCAAGGACAAGGCGCGCTCGGAGTACTCGGGGCTGATCAAGGTGCTCAAGGGTGCGCAGGGAACCGATGCTTACCAGGCCAACCGCAACATCGTTCTCTCCGAGGAGGCGATGGCCCGCTCGATCCCGCAGCTCGAGATCGAGGCCAACGAGGTCCGCTGCACACACGGTGCGACCGTCTCCCCGGTCGAGGAGGAGCACCTCTTCTATCTGATGAGCCGGGGCATCGATCGCGTCACCGCGCAAAGGCTCGTCGTGTTCGGCTTCTTCGGAGATGTTCTCGATCGCATCCGCGTCGCATCGGTACGCGACCAGCTGTCGGATGCCATCGGGGCCAAGGTTGAGGGCGCATGAGCTCCGGCTTCGAGAGCGTTGCAACCCTCAGCGAGCTGCTCGACGGGGAGGTCACTCAGATCGAGTACAAGGACGCGGTAGTCGGTCTGTACCGCGTCGGCGACGAGGTCTTTGCGCTGTGCGACGTGTGCACGCACGAGGAGGCCTATCTATCCGAGGGTGAGTTCGAGGCCGACGACTACGAAGTGGAATGCCCGCTGCACGGCTCTCGTTTCGACGTCAGGGACGGCAGCGTGCGCATCCTCCCGGCCACCAAGGCGGCCAAGGTCCATCCGGTAAGGATCGAGGGGGATGAGGTGCTGATAGGGCCCGCAGAGACAGGAAGGGAATGATCACATGGCCGACAACCTGCTTCACATAGAGGACTTGCGCGTAGAGGTCGAGGGCACAGAGATCCTCAAAGGCCTCAACCTGTCCCTCGACAAGGGACAGATCCACGCCATCATGGGCCCCAACGGCTCGGGCAAGTCCACGCTGGCCTACGTTCTTACCGGCCGTCCCGGCTATGTGGTCACCGGGGGCAAGGTTGCCTACAACGGCGAGGACATACTCGCCCTCGCGCCCGACGAGCGGGCTCACCGGGGCATCTTTCTGGCCTTCCAGTATCCGACGGAGGTACCGGGCGTCTCGGTGGTCAACTTCATGCGCACTGCGTACAACGCCATTCACGCAGACGAGCCCAAGTCCGCGATGCAGTTCCGCCTCTACCTGCAAGAGAAGATCGAGCTCCTCGAGATCCCGAGCGAGCTGGTCGACCGCTACGTCAACCAGGGTTTCTCGGGGGGCGAGAAGAAGCGCAACGAGATCCTTCAGATGGCGGTGCTCACCCCGCAGCTCGCGATCCTCGATGAAACCGACTCGGGACTCGACATCGACGCCCTCAAGCATGTCAGCGAAGGCGTCAACAAGCTGGCCTCGCCCGAGGTCGGCATCATGCTGATCACCCACTACCAGCGCTTGCTCAACTACATCCGCCCTCACACGGTCCACGTCATGATCGGAGGGCGGATCGTAACCTCGGGCGGCTTCGACTTAGCCGAGAGACTCGAGGCCGAGGGGTACGCTGGACTCGCCAAGGAGTTCGGTCTGCCCGAGGACGACATCGCCGAGGTCGCGGCCGAGGAAAGCGCAACGGTCTAAGGGGACGCCATGCTGGACGTCGAGGTCATACGCAAGGATTTTCCGATCCTCGAGGCCGAGGTGCACGGCAAGCCCCTCGTTTACCTCGATTCGGCAGCCACGTCCCAAAAGCCGCGCCAGGTGATCGACCGCATGGTGCGTTTCTACGCGACCGAGAACGGTCCCGTTCATCGCGGTGTCTACGAGCTCAGCGAACTCGCCACGGCGGCCTTCGAAGCCGCGCGCGTCACGTGCGCCCGTCTCATCGGCGCCCGCAGCGAACGCTCGATAGTTTTCACGCGCGGGACTACCGAGGCCATCAACCTCGTGCGTTATTCGTGGGGCCGGGCCAATGTGCACGCAGGGGACGAGGTGCTCGTCACCGAGATGGAGCACCACTCGAACCTCATCCCCTGGCAGCTCTTGTGCGCGGAGAGCGGCGCCACGCTGCGACACGTGCCGGTCGACGACGAGGGCAAGCTGCGCATGGACTTGCTCGGCGAGCTCATCACCGATCGGACGGCTCTCGTAGCGCTGTCCCTGATGAGCAACGTGCTCGGAACCATCAACCCCGTAAGGGAGGTCGCGGACGCGGCCCACGCCGCCGGCGCCCGGATTCTCGTCGACGCGGCCCAGGGCGCGCCGCACCTTCACATCGACGTCAACGAGCTGGACGCCGACTTCCTTGCGTTCTCCTCACACAAGCTGTGCGGGCCCACGGGCGCCGGAGTCCTCTACGGCCGCGAGGACCTGCTCGAGGCGATGCCTCCTTTCATGGGCGGAGGAGAGATGATCAGGGAGGTGTGGCTCGACCGCGCCACCTGGGCCGAGCTTCCCTACAAGTTCGAAGCCGGCACGATGAACGTCGCCCAGGCCGTGGGCATGGGCGCGGCGATCGACTACATCCAGGCGCTCGGGCTGGACGCAATCCACGCGCACGAGGTCGAGCTTGCTACCTACGCGCGCGCACGGCTCGAGGATTTCGGGGCCACGGTGTACGGGCCCAAGGATCCTGCCCAGCGGGGCGGCGTGGTGTCCTTCAACCTTCAGGAGGTTCACCCGCACGACCTCGCAACTATCATCGACCAGGAGGGAGTGTGCGTGCGCGCCGGTCACCACTGCGCCCAGCCGCTCATGCGCCGCTACGACGTGTCGGCAACGGCGCGAGCTTCGTTCTACCTGTACAACACGCGAGAAGAAGTCGACGCGCTCATGGTGGCGCTGGACAAAGCAAAGGGGTGGTTTGCCTGAGCCTCGAGGAGCTTTACAAGGAGGTCATCCTCGATCACTACCGCTCGCCTCGAAACAAGGGACGGCTCGACCCGCATGACGTTGCGCTGGAGAGGAACAATCCGCTGTGCGGCGACGAGCTCGAGCTGTTCGTGAAGTTCGAGGGCGACGCCCTCGAGGGGATCACCTTCGACGGCAAGGGATGCTCCATCTCCCAGGCGAGCGCTTCGATGATGACCGAGAAGGTCAAGGGCCTGACTCAGAAGCAGGCCACAGCCGTCGCCGAGAGCATCAAGCGCATGATGACCGGCGACGAGGACGGCGACCCGGACGAGCTCGGGGACCTCGTGGCCCTCAAGGGCGTCGTCAAGTACCCGGTGCGCATCAAGTGCGCGCTGCTGGGCTGGAACACCCTCCTGGAGGCGCTCGAGGAGGGGTCCCGGGCCTGACCTCACCCCGGACCGTGGGCAGGCGTGGCTCGCCGCGCGCGTTTGGCGGCGTTCGGGCCGCGCTATTAGCACTATTAGCACTTGCTAAAGGTAAGTAAATCTGGTAGCAAGGGGCCGTGAGCCCCCTCGGCGACGCCGCCGCAACCCGAACCGCCAAGGTCCTCTCGCTGCCCACCCGGGCGGCGATCCTGTCGCTTCTCCTGCGCAGCGGCCCCAAGACCGTCAAGGAGATAGGGGACGCTTTCAAGATCCATCCCAACGTGGCGCGCGCGCATCTCGACCTCATGGCCGAGGCGGGGTTTCTCGCCACCGAGACGCGCAGGCGGAACAAGGGCAGGCCGGCAAAGGTTTATTTCACCTGGGAGGGCGAGAGTGCTGCGCTGGCCGAAGCCGGGGTCGACGTTCCCGAGGTGCCCTTTGAGGGGCGGGAGCAAGGTCCTTCCGGCGCCCTCGAGATCGAGGTTCGGCTTCTCGAACGGCTTCTGGCAGACGCAACTGCGCAGCTGGCGCGAATGCGTGAACTGATCGAAGAATCGAAGCGCAACAGAAGGGAGCAGACGTGAGTGACTACGCCAAGCCGGAGGTGCTGGTAGACACCGATTGGCTCGAGCAAAAGCTCGAAGACTCATCCGTCGCCGTCGTCGAGGTCGACGAAGATACGACGGCGTACGTCAAGGGACACATCCCGGGCGCCATCGCGCTCAACTGGGAAGAGGAGCTGCACGACCTTCCGCGACGCGAGTTCATCTCGTCTTCTCGGCTCGCCGAGCTGCTCGGCAGCAAGGGCGTGTCGAGCGACCAGACGGTTGTTCTCTACGGCGGCAACAACAACTGGTTCGCTGCCTACGCTTACTGGCTTTTCAAGTACCGCGGGGTGGACGACGTCAAGCTGCTCAACGGGGGGCGTAAGAAGTGGGAGCTTGAGAGCCGCGTCCTCGTGCAGGAAGCTCCCAAGCACGACGCGCGAAGCTTCAGCATCGGCGCTGAGGACGCCAAGCTGCGCAGCTTCCGTGACGACGTCGTCGAGCGGGCGCGCGACGGCAGCGGCGGCCTCGTGGACGTTCGTTCGCCGGAGGAGTTCCGCGGCGAGGTTGCCGCACCCCCGCACCTGCCTCAGGAGCAAGCACAGGTTCCGGGGCACATCCCTGGGGCGTGCAACATCCCGTGGGCGAAGGCAGCCAACGAGGACGGCACCTTCAAGTCCGCCGACGAGTTGAAGAAGCTCTACGCGGACGAGGGGATCACCGGCGACACCGAGATCATCGCCTACTGCCGTATCGGCGAGCGCGCCGCGCACTCGTGGTTCGCTCTGCACGAGCTTCTCGGCTACGAGGGCGTGCGCAACTACGACGGCTCGTGGACGGAGTACGGAAGCCTCGTGGGAGTGCCCGTCGCGAAATAGGAGCGGCTGCGACCCCTTTACAACGCGCGCCGACGGACGCCGTCCGCATAGTGTGACGAGGTGCATGTGATCTACGAGCTGTCCGAGGGAATCGGAGCGCGTCCCGCCTGCTCCGAGGCCGAAAGGAAAGCGTCCGAGTGGTGCGCCCGGCGCCTCGAATCACTCGGCTACGAGGTGCAGATCGATGACTTCCCGGCGCGGCCTTTGTG
>JBBSGD010000102.1:0-5152 GCA_038254435.1 Actinomycetota bacterium | reverse complement strand
GACCGACCTGTCATGCCACAGTCAGGCTGGCCTTGACGCGGTTGCCCTGCGGCTCAACACGCGACCGCGCAAGACACTCGGTTACGAGACTCCTGCTGATAGATTTGAGGCCATCGTTGCATCGACCACTTGAATTCGCCGAAGCCGCTTTCAGGATCTCGTTGGCGCGGCGCAGCTCTTTGTTCTCTTTCTCGAGGCCGCGCAGTCGCTCCCGCTCCTCGGTCGACAGACCGGGTCGCCGGTCGCCGTCACGCTCTGCCTGGCGCACCCACTTGCGCAGCGTCTCGGGCGTCATGCCGGTCTTGCCGGCGATAGAGCTGATCGCCGCCCACTGCGATGGATAGTCCTGCTAGTTGTCGAACACGAGACGCACTGCGCGCTCGCGCACCTCTTTGGGATACCTCCCGGATGTTGACATGGCTCCACCCTCTCAAACTCCGGAGCCTCCAGGATTCCCGGCGCGGTTCAGCGCTACCCGCAGGAGTCGCACGTGATGTTCATCGTCGGTCGCCCCGATCGGCGAGTGGACAGACTGGAGCGCATCGTCGACTGGTTCCAGCGTTACCTGTAAGCCCGGGCGTTTGCTCCCCGTCCCTCTAGCCGGCCGGGGCCGATGTCCTCACCAAGTTCAACCTTCTGGTTCATGACGACCCGGCAGCGAGGTCATCTAGCGCGCTATGTGTTTCTCATGTTGGCTGTGTCCAGTAAGCGTTAACCAACGGTTTGGCTTCCAGCGGACCGAGCCCTGGCGTGCGGCAACAGACGATAGCCGGCAGGAATAAGCGTCTCTGCGAAAGCCGCCGTCGCCTGCCCACCGCGCCTCCGCAGCAATCGGCGCGCAGCTGCTCCTGATCTGCCGAGCAGAATTGCCTCCGCCGGGGCCCCAGACGGCATAAACGAGGACTAGTAGTGGCCATCTTGAAGCAGCGCGGAGCTGCACGGTCCTTACGTTCTGTCGCTACCGACCACCCGGGAGGTTCATTTCCCCCGAGCAGGAGATGGTTACTTCTTCGACGCCTCGAAGTACGGGTTGGTCCCCGAGGCGTGATCGGTGACGTCGACGACGCGCTTGATTTCGGGCACGGCCTTGGTGACGCCCACCTCGATGCCCTGGCTGAGCGTCACGGTCGCCATGCCGCACCCCTGGCACCCCCCGGACAGCCGCAGATAGGCGACCTCATCCTCCACGGCGACGAGGTCGGCGCGCCCGCCGTGAGCTGCAATCTGCGGGTTGATCGACTGGTTGAGCACCTGAGAGACGCGCTGCGCGACGTCGCCGGAGAGGTCCGCCGGCGGGGCGCTGCCCACGGCCGGGCTCGCGCTCGCCGGCGCGGGGCTGGGCACGATCGGGAGCATGCCCATCGCCGGGCCCTCTTTGTTGGGGTTTTGGAGCAGGAGTCCGCCGCCCGAGTAGAGCTCGCCCTGGAAATCAATCGTGGCGCCTCGCACCTTGTCGATGCTCGAGGCGGTCACGACGATCGCGAGATCGTCGTTGTGCACGACGACATCTTCCTCGGACGCCTCGCCCAGCGGTAGGAGGTACATGTCGTAGGTGTACTCGCGGCCCTGGCTGCCGGTTATCTCGAGCCACAGGGCGAGGCGCTCGGGGTCGGGGTCGCGCCCACGGATCTTGACAATGGTGGATGAGGCCGCCTCGGTGATCATGACCAGCGGCACCTGAGACGCGGACGGCTCGTTACGGGATCTGCGCCGCCAGAGATCCTGCGGCGTTTCCACAAAGACGCCTCCTCCGGGTCTCGGTCATCGAGCTTTCACGTCATGATAGAGGGATGGTCAGACCTCGCTCTCCGGCCCCGCCGAGGCGACCGCGCGTGCTCTTGCTGCTGCCCACCGACACCTCCAGGGCCCCCGACTTCCTCGACGCTGCCCGTGCTCTGGGCGCAGATGTCGTGGTCGGCTCGAATCGCCGCTTTCCGATCGCGTCGGCGATGCGGGAGCGGCCCCTCCTCGTCGATTTCGAGGTGCCCGAGGCCGGTGCCGAGGCGATTGCCGCCTATGCCGAGGAGGCGCCGCTCGACGCCGTCGTGGCCACCGACGACCAGGGCGTGCTCGTAGCGACCCTTGCTGCTGAGCGCCTCGATCTGCCCCACAACCCTCTTGGCGCCGCGGAGGCGACCCGGGATAAGGCGGCGCTGCGCCGGGCGCTCGAGGCGCGCGCCATCCCCCAGCCTCGCTACAGACGGGCGGAACCTGAAGCGGACGTCGCCGCGCTCGCCGATGAGGTTGGCTATCCGGTCGTGGTCAAGCCGGTGTCGCTGTCCGCCAGCAGGGGCGTGATCCGCGCGGACGACGCCGAGTCCGCCGTGCTTGCCGCCAAGAGGGCGCGCTCGATCTGCGAGGAGACGGCTACAGGCTCCCGCGCGCCGTTGCTGATCGAGAGCTACGTGCCTGGCAAAGAAGTCGCCGTCGAGGGGATGCTTCGGGGCGGCGACCTCGAGATCCTTGCGCTGTTCGACAAGCCCGACCCCCTCGAGGGCCCTTACTTCGAGGAGACGATCTACGTCACGCCGTCGCGCCTGGACGATGCGACCCAGGGCGCGATCAAAGAAGTCACCGACCGGGCGCTGGCCGCGATCGGCCTAACGGAGGGGCCGGTACACGCTGAGCTGCGAGTCGACGATGGCGACGTGTGGATGCTCGAGATCGCCGCCCGCTCGATCGGCGGGCTGTGCTCGCGCTCGTTGCGCTTCGGCTTCGGCGCGACGCTCGAGGAGCTCATCCTGCGCCATGCCCTCGGGCTGCCCCTGCGGCAGCGCGGCCGGGAGTGGGCCGCCTCCGGCGTGATGATGATTCCGATGACGGCAGCCGGCATCTTGCGGAGGATCGGCGGACAGGACGCGGCGCGCGCCGTGCCCGGGATCGCAAGGCTCGATATCACGATCGGCCGAGGGCGTCCGGTGAGACCGCTCCCGGAGGGCGACCGCTATCTCGGGTTCTTGTTCGCGAGAGGCGAAAGCCCCGAGGAGGTCGAGGGCGCTCTGCGCACCGCGCACGGTCTACTCGAGATAGAGATCGACGGCGCGCCGAAATGAAGGTCGCCCTGGTCTCCACCTACGAGCTTGGCCGCCAGCCGTTCGGACTGGCGTCGCCGGCCGCATGGCTCGAGCGCGAGGGCGCAGCCGTGACGTGCCTCGACCTCGCGGTGCAGTCCCTCGAAGCGGAGCCGATCGCGGCGGCCGACGTGGTCGCCTTCTACGTTCCGATGCACACGGCAACGCGCCTCGCCGTCGCGGCGTTTCGCAAGGTGCGCGCCCTCAACCCCGGCGCGCACTACTGTTTCTATGGGCTTTATGCGCCGATGAATGAGCACTTCCTGCGCAAGCTCGGCGCACATTCGATCATCGGAGGGGAGTTCGAGGCGCCGCTCGTCGCGCTCGTGAAGCGGATATCGGATGGGGGCGACACGCACGCGCACGAAACCGTCGTCTCCCTCGACCGCCAGAAGTTCGTGGTCCCGGATCGTAGCAGCCTCCCCCCGCTCGAGGAGTACGCGCACCTGCACGTGGGGCCTGACGACATTCGCAAGGTCGGATACACGGAGGCGACACGCGGCTGCAAACATCTTTGCAGCCATTGCCCGGTGGTTCCCGTATACGGAGGAAAGTTCCGTGTGGTGTCCAGGGACGTGGTGTTGGAGGACGTCGCGCAGCAAGTGAATGCCGGCGCGCGGCATATCACCTTCGGCGACCCCGACTTCTTCAACGCGCCGCGCCATGCCGTGGAGGTTACGAAGGCCATGCACGAGCGCTGGCCGGCACTCACCTACGACGCCACGATAAAGATCGAGCATCTGCTAAAGCGCCCCGGTCTCGTACCACAACTGAAGGAAACGGGGTGTTTGTTCGTCACAAGCGCGGTCGAAAGCGTCGACGATCGCATCCTCGCCATTTTCGACAAGCACCATTCCAAAGAGGACTTCGGGCGCGCCGCCTCACTCTGCGAGGACGCTGGGCTGACGCTCAACCCGACGTTCGTTGCGTTCACGCCGTGGACGTCGCTCGAGGGTTACGTCGATCTCCTGTCTGCGATCTGGGACCTCGACCTCGTCGCGAACGTCTCGCCGGTGCAGTACGGGATACGGCTGCTCATACCCCAGGGCTCGAGGCTGCTCGAGCTCGAAGAGGCTCACGACATCGTCGGCGACTTCGACGAAGCCGCGCTGTGCTGGACGTGGGCCCACGATGACCCGATGGTCGACAGGCTCCAGCGACGGGTGATGGATCTGGTCGCAAACTCCGATGCGGGGCGCCACGAGATCTTCGAGCAGGTGTGGGCGCTTGCCGGCGAGGCCCTCGAACGGGTCCCGGCGCGCCGTAGCGTCGCCCGGCGCGGGTCGGACTCGTCCGGAGCACAGAACGGCGTCTACCGGTCGCAGGAGGGAGTGCAAGAGCGCGCTACGATTCCCTATCTCACCGAGCCCTGGTACTGCTGAGCGGAGCCCACCGAGGAGCAGTTGGCTCCCTATTAGTGCTGCTTGCTCCCCCGAGAATAGTGGGTGCGCCGAGCACCGGCCGCTCTCTCGCAACCAGGAGCTTCACCGCTTTGGCGGAAGTCCAGGCGGTTCCACCAGCCACGGCGAGTTCCCTCGCCAACACCGGGCGATGGGCGAGCAGCGCCCCTGCGGCGCTGGACGGTACCGCCGCAAGGGACCCGAGTTGCATGACTGTGGTTAGCGGTACCTGAAAAAATGAGGGAAGCCGGTTCACAAATCGAAAGAGGGAAAGCTCAAGAGGACTGACATCAGGAGCGCCGCCACCACCGCGGACAGCACAGTCATCGATACCGTAATCGCCAATCGAGAATTGATCGAACGCTGTGACGCCGCTCGATCACCGGTCATCTATTGAGCTGCATTCACGCGCTCTTCAGCAGTAATCAGGGACGACGAATCCTGCGCGGCACGCTTCACCATTGAGATAATGTCTACCAAAGGCTTCCGGTGCGTCACCTCGAACGCCTTCTGCAGATTGTCCTCCGTAAAGCGCTCGGGGGCGAATTCAAGTGGTCGATGCAACGATGGCCTCAAATCTATCAGCAGGAGTCTCGTAACCGAGTGTCTTGCGCGGTCGCGTGTTGAGCCGCAGGGCAACCGCGTCAAGGCCAGCCTGACTGTGGCATGACAGGTCGGTCT
>JBBSGD010000101.1:0-5180 GCA_038254435.1 Actinomycetota bacterium | reverse complement strand
TGACGATCGTGGTCTCGCCCCCCTTGGTCCAGTGCTCGATGTGGTGGCCGTCTTTGAAGCGCACGTTGTTGCAGCCCGGGAAGCGGCAGCGGGGATCGCGGGCGTTGAGGGCACGGCGCAGGGCGGGCGGGATGCGCCGGGCCTTGCGCCCGATGCTCACGGGGTTGCCGCTCGAGTCCTCTTTGAGGGTCACGAAGCTGGCGTCGCAGCAGATGTGATCCACGCCACACCCACCCACCCCTGAGGTTGACTGCGAGAGTCGAGGGCCGTCTGAACGTGCTCACCGCAGATGCCAGGCAGCGAAGGCGGCGCGGAAACCGCCTCACTCGATCTCTCCGGGGCGCCCGACGGTGTCAAGGTGAGAGTCGTGACCGGCGGGCAGATGGTGACCGGCGGCTCGGTAACAGGTGGCAAGATCGCTGCCCCCCGGGGCCGTGTACTTCGATACGGGCACCCACCACGAACGACCGGAGCTCATTTTCGTTCACCTTCGCCCGTTCGGTGCCACAGGGCAGCCGCACAGTCAGGGTGCAGTGGCGCTCACCAAGTGGCGATTCCGTGACGCTTCATTCGGGGCTTCTTCAGCTCCAGTATCTGGCGAAAGACGGCTGCGTCTGATTTGCGGAGCAACCACCGGAAGGCGGCGGAAGTAGTTGCCCAACCTCGGATGCGAGCGCGCCTATCTAGCCGGGCAGGGGCGTCGCCGAGCCTCGCAGCACCGCTACCGACCGTGACTCGACATCGACCTTCCCCCCGGCCTCGTGGACGCGCGCCCCTTCCTTAAGAAGCGGCTCGTTGGTGTCAAAGGCGACAGTCCACTCACCTGGGCCGGAGGGTAGATCCGGCAACGTAAAGACGAGTGGCTCGTGGTGGGCGTTAAAGAGAAGCAGCCAGCTGCAGTCGCCGATGCGCTCGCCCCCCGGGCCGGGTTCGGGGATCGCGTCGCCGTTGAGCCAGATGCAAATCGACTTGCCGCGGCCGTGGTCCCATTCCTGCGGGCTCATCTCGATGCCGTCGGGCCGGAACCATGCGATGTCGGAGGCCTCGGGCCCCCGGATGGCGCGTCCGTGGAACCATCTGCGGCGGCGAAAGACCGGATGGCGCCGCCGCAGCTCCATGACGCGCCGTGCGAAGCCCAGCAGCAGCAGGTTCTCGTCGCGCAGGCTCCAGTCGAACCACGAGATCGGCGAGTCCTGGCAGTAGGCGTTGTTGTTCCCGCCCTGCGTGCGTCCCATCTCGTCGCCGCCGAGGATCATCGGTACTCCCTGAGAGAGCGCGAGCGTTGCGAAGAAGTTGCGCTTCTGCCGCTCCCTCAGCGCGCGAACGGCGGGATCGTCCGTGTCGCCCTCGGCCCCGCAGTTCCACGAGCGGTTGTGGTTTTCGCCGTCGTTGTTGTTCTCGCCGTTGGCTTGGTTGTGCTTGTCGTTGTAGCTGACGAGGTCGTTCAGGGTGAAGCCGTCGTGCGCGGTGATGAAGTTGATGCTGGCAAAAGGTTGTCGCCCGTCATCCTGATAGAGATCGGGGCTGCCGGTGAAGCGGAAGGCGAAGTCGGCAAGCCGGGCATCCTCGCCCCGCCAGTAGTCGCGCACGGTGTCGCGGTACTTGCCGTTCCATTCGGACCACCCCGGAGGGAAGTTGCCGACCTGATAGCCGCCCGGTCCGACGTCCCACGGCTCGGCGATCAGCTTGACGTCGCTCAGCACCGGGTCCTGATGCATGATGTCGAAGAAGCCCGACAGCTTGTCGACCTCGTAGAGCTCGCGTGCGAGTGTCGCCGCAAGGTCGAAACGGAAACCGTCGACGTGCATCTCGAGCACCCAGTAACGCAGGCTGTCCATGATGAGCTTGAGCACCTGAGGATGGCGCACGTTGAGCGAGTTACCGGTCCCCGTGAAGTCCATGTAGAAGCGCTTGTCGCTTTCGAGCGTGCGGTAATAGGTGGCGTTGTCGACGCCGCGCCAGCACAGCGACGGGCCGAGGTGGCTGCCCTCGCCGGTGTGGTTGTAGACGACGTCGAGGATCACCTCCATGCCGGCCGCGTGCAGCGCCTTGACCATCTCCTTGAACTCCTTGACCTGCCCGCCGGCCCCGCCGACCGAGCTGTAGCCCGAGTACGGAGCGAGGTACCCGATCGGGTCGTAGCCCCAGTAGTTGGAGAGCTTCCTGCCGAGCAGGTGCTGAGGGTGAAGGAAATGGTGCACCGGCATGAGCTCGACGGCGCTGACGCCGAGGAGCTGCAGGTGCTCCAGCGCGGCGGGGTGGGCCAGGCCCGCGTAGGTCCCCCGCAACTTGGGCGGCACGCCGGGATGGCTCACCGTGAAGCCTTTGACGTGCGTCTCGTAGATGACGGTCTCGTGCCACGGTGTGCGCAGCGGGCGGTCGTCACCCCAGTAGAAGGCGCCGTCGATCACCACCGACTTGGGCACGCACGCGGCATCGTCCTCGTCCGAGGGCTGTAGGTCGGCATCCTCGCCGCCGGGCCGATAGGCGAACACTTCCGGCCCCCACTCGATGTCGCCCTCGATCGCTTTCGCGTAGGGGTCGAGCAGGAGCTTGGCGGGGTTGAATCGGTGGCCGGCATGCGGTTCGTAGGGCCCGTGCACGCGCCATCCGTAACGCTGCCCCGGTCCGACCCCCGGCGCGTACCCGTGCCATACTCCCGCATCGGCCTCGGTCATCGCCGCTTTGGTCTCGGTGCCGTCCTCGTCGAACAGGCACAGCTCGACACCTTGCGCGCCCTCCGAGAAGAGCGCGAAGTTCGTGCCCGCCCCGTCCCAGGTCGCGCCGAGCGGATAGGGAGTGCCGGGCCACAGCTTCATAGCGGCGGAAGCTTAAGGGCTGCGGCTCGGCCGAGGAGTAAGGGTCGGGCCGCGCCGTCGCCGAGTCGCTACGGCTGGCCCGCGCTGGGGACGAGGCGCGCGGTCATGAGCACGTCGCCCGACGAGCTTGGGTCGCCGTCCGCGGGCTCGAGGGTTATCTCGACGCGTGGATAGGTCATCGGGTCCACGCCGATCGTGAAGGGCAGCACCTCGGGCCCGTAGCCGGTGAGCCTGAATGAGCCTGCCGACACCCGGCCCCCGGGGCCGCGCAGCCACAGCTCGTAGCGGGAGCCGGGCGGGCTCGGGGGCAGACGGTCGGTGCGCACGACGAGCTGATAGCTGCCGTCGTTGTGGAGAAGCTCGCCCTGTATCGATGCGTCCGGGGCACTCGAGAATCCCGACAGCTCGAAGCCGGCCATGGGGCTCGTGCCCGCGCCGAACCGTTCGCGCATGCTCGTCATGTTGTCCTTGAGGTGCGAGGCCTGCGAGTGCCACGTCACTCCGAGCACGGCCAGGGCCAGCGCGGCGACTGCAAGGCCCGGGGCCAGCAGGCCCGCGACGCGGTTGCGGGGGCCGGGCTCCACGCCGGCACGCGCAAAAGCGGAGCGCTCGAGATCGAGCGGCGGCTCTTCGAGGGGCGCGGACGCGACGAGCGAAGCGACCTCCTCGAGCTCCGCGGGAAGGCCGCGCCCCATGTCGTCGCGTTCGTTGCTCACTCGGGCACCTCCAGGATCCCCATCTTGACGAGCTCCGTGCGCAACTTGGCGAGCCCTGCGTAGAGGCGAGTCTTAACGGTGCCGAGCGGGATGCCGAGGCCCTCGGAGATCTCGGACTGCGTGAGCTGGTGGACGTAGGCCAACTCAACCACTCGTCTCTGCTCGGCGGGTATGCGCCCGAGCGCTTGCACTACCTGCCACCCCTGCCACGCGCGCTCCTCGTCCCAGGGTCTTGCGCCCGAGTCGTCGCGCGGCTCCTCGACCGGGATGGGGTTGCGCGCCGCAGAGCGCGCCAGATCGGCGGCGACGTTGCGCGCCACCCCAAAGATCCACGAGCCCGCGGCCCCCTTGGCGGGGTCGAAGGTGGCGGCGCGCCGCCAGATGCGAAGCGTCACCTCCTGCACCAGCTCTTGCGCCATCTGCTCGTCTCGTAGCCATCTCCTACCTAGTGCGTAGAGCGGTCGTTCGAAGGCGCGATAAATCGCTCGCAGCGCCTCCACGTCCCCGCGTGCGACGGCCAGGAGCATGGCGGCTTCCGCCTCGCGCCGTACGTCCTTGTCGTCCTTGTCTGCCCCCATTACCGCCCTGAGCCGGGAAATAGTTCCCGCCGCGCGCTCATCGAGCCCGATGGCGCGGCAGAGCGCGGCCTATGGCCTTGCCCCTCGCGGAGTTCACACCCCACAGTCTGTCAGAATGCGCTCAACAAGGTTGGTGCATCCAGCCGCCTCTGCGGTGGGCAGGCGCACGAACCTTGGCCTGAGAGCCGGTGTTACGCTCCGCGCAATGCCGCCGCAAGCCGATTCTGCAACCCTTTCCCGGCTGCTCGACCTGCAGGCCGAGGACACCGCGATAAAGCGCCTGGCCGAGCGGCGGGCTTGCCTACCCGAGGCGGCGCTACTCGCCGAGATCACGGCGACTCTCGATGAGCTGAACGCGGATCTCGGCATCGCCGGTCGCCAGGACGACGACGCGAGCCGCGAGCAGAGCCGGCTCGAGGGCGCCATGGAGCTGGCCGACCAAAAGATCGAGCGCGAGGAAGGCCGGCTCTTCTCCGGGAACGTCGCAAACCCCAAAGAGCTGTCCGCGTTGCAGCACGAGGTGGCGATGCTCAAGCGCCAGCGCGCGGAGCTCGAGGAGTCGCTTCTCGAGGTCATGGTGCAGAAGGAGCAGATCGCCGCGACGGTGGACAAGATCACTGCCGAGCGCGACGCGGCTGCGGGGGAGGCCTCGTCGCTGCAGAGCACCGTCGGGGCGCTTCTCGTCGAGATAGACGGCGGTGCGCGTGAGCACAGCGCGACACGCGACGAGATCGCGCACAGCCTGCCCGGTCACCTGCTGGAGCTATACGACGGTCTGCGGGCCAGCAAGGGGGGAGTGGCGGCCGCCGCCCTCGTGGCCGGCTCGTGCCAGGGGTGTCACACGGCGCTCCCGCAGGTCGAGATCGAGCGTTTGAAAGCGGAGGGCGGGCTTCAACGCTGCGACAACTGCCGCCGCATCCTCGTAGTCACCTAGTGTTCTGTATCGAAAGTGGCTTGACAATGAGGCAGGAACAAGTAAGAATCATGGCATGCCTTGGTCCCCAGCCGCTCGCCTCGATGTCGGGAGCGACGAGCTCGCCGAGGTGAGGTCTTTGGAGCGCGCCCGC
>JBBSGD010000100.1:0-5187 GCA_038254435.1 Actinomycetota bacterium | reverse complement strand
TGCGATTTCGTCGCGAGCTGACGCCGGGAGAGGTGGTCGAGGTCTCTTGCTGCATGAGTTTTCCGTCGCGCGCCACGGCAATTTTTACCGCGTATCAACGCTTCGAGTCGTCCGAGGGCCGAGTTGCGGCAGAGCTAACCAGCGACTGTGGACTCATGAACCTTCTCGAACGCAGGCTGCTCCGCAAGCCTTTCGATGTGCTTGCTTCGATGACGCGCGATAGGCGCTCTCTCGAAAGCCTCGTTGCACCGCCCGAAGTTGACTGATTGCGTTTCCGGCCGCATCGAATCCACGACAAGGTTGGTGCGTCTACCCACCTTCAAGGTGGGTCAGTGCACTAACCTCGGGACCGACGTTCGCCCGGCGGCCCGCACAGGGTGAGGCGTCGGCTCAGCGCTCCAAGCGCCCGGCGACCTGTCGCTGTGCCGCTAGCAGGGCGCCGGCGATGGTGCCCTCGAGCATGGGGTCGCGGTGCAAACGGACGCGGCCCGAGGGTGGTTCGCAGTCCCAGATCTCCTCCGAGAGGAACTCGATCAACGAGTGGCCCTTGCGGAAGGTGAGGACGAACCACGTGCCCGAGACCTGCTCGGCGAGGCTCCCGATCTCGCTTGGGGCTGCGAGGCTTGCCGCCCAGCGCGCTCCGAGCTCGAAGCCTCGATCGTAGGTTTCTTGCGCGAAATCACCGAGGCGGGCCGGCTCCGGGGCAGCAGAGCGTAGGTCGATGACTCTTTCCTCGCGCCGTGCTCCACGAATGGCCCGTGCACTCCTCGAACTTCCATAATTTGGAACCATTCGAGCAGTGTGCCGCGTCCGCCCGGCCCTTTCAAGGGGTTTTGGGCAAATTTCTTTTTGGGTCCCGCAGGGACCGGGTCGGAGAACTCAAGGCCTCAAGGCCGAGTGCGCACGATCAGCTCCTGCGATCTGCCTGCTCCGGCGCGCGCGAGCACGACCTTGCCCCGGTTGCTCCGCTGCACCTCGTAGCGCACGGGATGCCCGTTCAGCAGGACCTTGCGCACGCGGGCGAGCCTGGGGACCACGTGGCCGATCTCGAGACGCCCCGCCACCCTCTTGCGAACGAAGGTGCGATAGAGGGTCCCGACGTGTGCCGCCTTGACGTTGATCCATCCATTGCCGAGCCGAATGTGCCGTCCCGCTATGTGCCTTTCGTAGCCGGGCACCTGGGGGGCGACCTGCAGCCGTCCCATGCCGAGGTCCGGGGACACGCCGAGCTGCTGGTGGATCACCGGCCACAGGGTGCCGTAGTTGCCCCATGCCTGCATGACCTGCGCCCGCGAGTCGAAGGGCAGATCGATGGAGCGTCCGTAGTCCTTTGACGGCGCGATCTCGGGCATCGCCCCCGGCTGCTCGTCGGGGCGCGGCAGCTGCAGACGCCGGTTCGCGCGCGTGTAGCGGCCTTGCTCGCCGCGGCCCAAACGCCCGTAGTTACCCTCGCCCACGGCCATGACGGCAGTATTGATCGTGAAGATGATCTGCCCGCCGCTCGTGTCGCCGGCGGATGGGTCGCAGCCTTGCCGGCCCTCGAAGTAGAGGCCGAAGTCACTGCTGTAGCAACGCGTCTGTCGCAATCTGAGCGCCGCTATGCCGTGCGGCAGCGTAGTAAGACCGGGCTCGGCCCGGCGCTGCCTCCACAGCTCCGCCTCCATCGGGGTCACGCCCGTCCAATAACGCTTGTATTGCTTGTGATTCCCGGGATCGACGAGGGAGTCCACGTGCTGAGGAGTCCGGGCGCGGTACCAGGTCTCTTCGAAGCGCCTTTGCATGGCCGCGGCCTTGCGCGTCGCCCACCGAACCGTGGCGCCGTCGCCCTCGGCGCGCGCCATCTCGGCGAGGTCGCGCAGGCCGCGGATCGCGTACACGGCGACGTCGAGCTTCTCGTCGCCCATTCCCGTCACCTCGACGTTGCCCGATCCCTCCGGCCACAAGTCGCCGTCCTTGTCGAGCTTGCGAAAGACGTAGTGCATCCCCCTGCGCGTGAACGGGTACATCTGATTGAGCCAGTGTCGGTCCCCGGTCCAGCGCCATACGAGTGCCACGGCGCTCGGGAACTTGACGGTTTCGTCGGTATTGCCGGGATCGGAGTTGGTTCCGAAGTAGACGGACCCGTCGGTCACAACCTCGTGCACGACCTTGCCCGAGCGGTTGTTGATGACCTGGCTTACGGCTTTGAGAGCGCTCAAGTGGTTCTTCATAACGCCAAACTGTCCCGCCGCGAGCGCCGCAAAGGACGTGTACTCGCCGTCGGTTGCGAATAGCCATGGGTAGTCGGGGTATCCGGCCCCAAAGAAGTTGATCCGGGGCAGCGTTCCCTGTGGTGGCGGGTACTTGGTGCCTTCGTCGGTAGCGCGCAAGCGCAGGTTGGTGGCGGTTTGGGTGAGATCTGCGAGATTCTGCTTGCTCCACTGGAGCCCGCGAGCCAGCAGCGTGTCACCCGGAAGGCTCACCCTGCTGTGGCGCGCGAGGTGCTTGCGGGCTGCAACCTTGGCGACGAGCTGACGGTACGGATGGTCGAGCGCCGCGTGGAGCTGGTGCAGTGCGGCGGCTTCTCCCTTGTCCGAGCCGCCGACCGCAAACCACAGGGTCTTGGTCTTACCCGCCCGCAGGGAGACATCGTAGGTGAGGCGTCCCCCTGCCCCCTTCCCGAAGGCGGAGTCGTCACAGCGGAACGGCTGCGTTCCCTCGGCAGGACAGACCGAGGCGGGATCCTGCGGGCCTCGGAAGTTGCGCCCGGTGGCGTGCCCTACGGGCTCGAGATCGCTTGCGACGGCGGCCGCCCAATGATGCCGCGACGCGTTCGTGTCCGGAGGAGTGCCGTTTTCCGTAAACAGGAGCCGACCACCCCGGTAGGCGGCCACGTCTCGCAGGTTGTACGAAGACTGTGAGGGCGACGTCGCGCCCCACGGGTAAGCGGACATCAGCTCGGAGTGCGCGTTCACCTTGACTTCGACGGTTCTGGCTTTGGGGCTCGTCAAGTGCAGCCCGATTAGTAGCGCCCGCGTCCCGTCCGGAACGAAGTCCGTGCGGCTTGCCGCGATGCGATCTACTCCGGGCAGCTTCATGTTGGCGTAGCCCCACCCGCTCGTGAACTGTGTCGCTTTGCCCAGCCACTTGCCGTCCACGCCGAACCAAATGCCGTCGAGAAGCTTTAGCGGCGCGCTCCACACACCACCCATCTCTCCCGTGGTGTGAAAACCCATTGCCGGGTAGCGGCCGGTCTCGGTGCCGACCTCGTAGGCGCGGTGTCCCGCGACCACGTAGCGGCGGTTGTTCAACCGGTGGGTGGTCGACAGTGTGGGAGACAGCCGCGTCGCGCGCACGGACGCTGCTCGCCCCGTCGTGCCGGCCACCGCCGGGCTCGGCAGGGAGCCGCCGAGGAGAGTAACGAGCAACAGAGCAGCAGATCGAACCGAAACGCGTGATGCCATGAGGTCCCTCCCCTGACGCGAGCCGCGCCGCCTACGGCGAGACTCTGTCCAGTCGCCTCCACGATGCTACCTCCAGTCGGGCATGGGATGCTCACCCGTCACTTCCTGATGCAAGAAGGAGTACACTTGAGGTTCGCTCTGCGGATTCACTCGACCCCCGCCCTTTGGGAACGTCTGACCTCTCTCGGATCGTGTCCTCACTGCGAGCGTGATAGCGACGGCACCCGTCGCACTGTCGCACTAAGGAGACATGATGATCTATTTGGAATGGCTTGGCCTCTTGTTGCTGTCCATCGTGGGCGTCAACTACCTCACCAGGAAGAGCGCGCCCCTGTGGACAATTGGCGTGATCATTCTCGTTGCCGTCGTGCTGATGTTCGTGCTGCCGTCTGCGACCGGAGCCGTTAACAACAACACGCTCTAGGAACCGGAATCGAGCACAACACCTGCTGTCGCCGGGTACGTTGATGCAGCGTTCATCGACACAAGGCAAAGGGAGGCAGGGGATGCGACTCGACGGTATTCACCACGTGACGGCGATCACGGGCGACGCTCCCGGCAATGTTGCGTTCTACGCTGGGGTCCTCGGCCTGAGGATGGTCAAGAAAACCGTGAACCAGGATGATCCCACCGTCTATCACCTCTTTTACGCCGACGAACGCGGGGATCCGGGCTCGGACATCACGTTCTTCGAGTACCCGGGAGCTCCGCCCGGCCGAGCAGGTGCGGGGATGGTGCATCGCATCGTGTGGCGGGTGACGAGCGAAGACACCCTCGGTTTTTGGGAGCGCCGCCTCGACGCGAGTGGTGTGCCTGCCGGCCGCGTGGACGGGAGCCTTCGCTTCAGCGACCCCGAGGGCCTCGACCACGAGTTGCGGATCGTGCAGACGAGCGACGAGCCTTTGACCGCCGAGCATCCCGAGGTCCCCGAGGAGCACGCTCTGCAGGGGTTCGACGGAGCCCGCGCGTACGCTCAGGATGCCGGGGCCAGTCGTTCTTTTCTCGAGGACACCCTGGCGTTCGAGCGAGTCTCTGGCTCCGAATGGGAGGCGCGGGCCGGACGGCGAGGCGCGCTCTACGCCTACGATCCGCAGCCCGCGCACAAGGGGTTGCAAGGCGCCGGCAGCGTGCACCACATCGCCTGGGCGTCGACGATGGAAGACCACGCCGAATGGCGCCGGCGCGTGATGGAGGGCGGGGGCCGTCCTACCGAGATCATCGACCGCTTCTACTTCCGTTCGATCTACTTCCGTGAGCCTTCGGGCGTGCTGTTCGAGATCGCCACGATGGGACCCGGCTTTGACGTCGACGAGGCTATGGACCACCTGGGCGAAAGGCTCTCACTTCCTCCCAACTACGAGCAGTACCGCGAGCGAGTCGAAAAGACGCTCACACCATTGCCCAACCCGCGCTCCACAGCGCGCGCCTGACGCGAGCTGAGACTCAGCCCTCTTGTGGAGGTGCGTGTGAGTCGCCGTAGACGCGGCTTCGGGCGGCGCGCTTCTCGGCCAGCTCCTTGGCTTGTTGCAGGTGCTCGAGCACGATCCGATCGAATGCCGGTTTGACCACCACGCGGCCCTTGAGCCACGTGACGAGCCCGGTACCCGCCGAGAAGCTGCCCTCGTAGCGCAGCACGGTCCCGGGGCCGTCCTCGTCGAACGAGATGGTCTCGTGCACCTCGGGCAGCGGTCCTTCGAGCCACCGGTAGTGGATCAGCTTTGGAGGCTCCACGGTCACGAGCTCC
>JBBSGD010000099.1:0-5484 GCA_038254435.1 Actinomycetota bacterium | reverse complement strand
TCATACATCAAGTTCGATGACAACGCAGTAGTGATCGTGGACGGTCAGATGCAGCCGCGCGGGACCCGCATCTTCGGCCCCGTGGCTCGTGAGCTCAGAGAGAAGCGCTTCATGAAGATCATTTCGCTTGCCCCGGAGGTCCTGTGATGCCTGGTTCGAAGGTCCGCAAAGGCGATCAGGTCGAGATCATCGCAGGCAAGGACCTCGGTGCGCGCGGCAAGGTGCTGGAAGTCGTGCCTCGCAGGGGCCGGGTCATCGTGGAGGGGGTCAACAGGGTCACCCGCCACGAGAAGGTCCGCATGAACCGGCGAGGTGGACAGGAGGGTGGAATCGCTCACCAGGAGGCGGCCCTCGACATCTCCAACGTCGCGCTCGTGTGCCCTACCGACGGCGCCGCCCGCGTCGGGTACCGCATCGACCGTGAATCGGGAGTGAAGGTTCGCATCTGCAAGAAGTGTGGAACGGAGTTGTAGCCGATGGCACAGACGAGTACTTACACACCCAGGCTCAAGGAGCACTACCGCGCGGAGTTGCGTGTGCGCCTGCTCGAGGAGCTGGGACTTGACAACATCATGCAGGCGCCCAAACCCGTGAAGGTTTCCGTCAACATGGGAGTGGGCGAGGCGTCGCGCGATGCCCGTCTTCTCGACGGCGCGGTCAAAGACCTGACGACGATCAGCGGCCAGAGACCGGCGATTCGCAAGGCCCGCAAGTCGATCGCGACCTTCAAGCTTCGCGAGGGGATGCCAATCGGGACAAGCGTCACGCTTCGAGGAGACCGTATGTGGGACTTTCTCGACCGCCTCTTGTCGGTAGTCCTGCCGCGCATACGTGACTTCCGCGGCCTGAGCCCCCGATCGTTCGATGGGCACGGCAACTACTCGCTCGGATTGACAGAGCAGCTCGTCTTTCCGGAGATCGACTACGACGACATCGACCAGACACGCGGCATGGACATCACGATAGTGACGAGTGCCCGGGACGACGACGAGGGAAGAGCGCTGCTCGCGGCCCTTGGTTTTCCCTTTAGGCAGCAAAGGGTGGAGGCGTAGATGGCAAAGAAGGCCCTGCGGAACAAAGCAGAAGCGAAGCCAAAGTTCAGAGTGCGCACCTACACGCGCTGCCAGCGCTGTGGGCGCCAGCGCGCGGTGTACAAGAAGTTCGGCCTGTGCCGCATCTGCTTCCGGCATATGGCTCACAACGGCGAGATTCCCGGCGTGACTAAGGCAAGTTGGTGATCCCGTGACCATGACGGACCCGATTGCAGACATGCTCAGTCGTATTCGCAACGCGTCTACGGCTATGCACGACGATGTGCTCATTCCCGCCTCGCGTATCAAGGAGAACATCGCCCGCATCCTCGTCGAGGAAGGGTTCGTCGACAAGCTGGAGCGAGTGGAAGAAGGCGTACACCCGATGATCAAGCTCGTTTTGCGCTACCCCTCGGAGAGGGAGCGTGCGATCTCAGGTATCCGCCGGATCTCCAAGCCGGGCCGACGCGTGTACCGGGGTGCGACGGAGCTTCCACGCGTGCTCGGCGGTCTGGGCGTGGCGATCATCTCAACCTCGCAGGGAGTCATGACGGACAAGCAAGCAAGGCGCGCGCACGTCGGGGGCGAGATCCTCGCGTACGTCTGGTGATGGAGAATTGGATGCCGGGCGCAAAGGGACAAGCAAGCCGAAGGGGCAGTTGAGATGTCACGAATAGGACTAGCGCCCGTTGCCGTACCCTCGGATGTCGAGGTTAGCGTTACTGCCAACCACGTCACCGTTCACGGCCCCCGAGGCGAGCTTCAGCAAGTGATTCCAGAGGGGATCACCGTGAGCCGCGAGGACGACGAGGTGCGCGTCGCCCGTGAGGGAGACGAGCGCGAAGTGCGGGCCCTGCATGGGCTCGTGCGTAGCTTGATCAACAACATGGTTGTCGGCGTTACGCAGGGCTTCGAGAAGAGGCTCGAGATCCACGGCGTCGGGTACCGGGCTCAGAAACAGGGCACCGATATAGAGCTGTCGGTGGGCTTTTCTCACACCGTCAAGAAGGCGGCACCGGACGGGATCGAGCTCGAGGTTCCAAACCCTACGCGCATTACGGTGCGCGGAATCGACAAGGAGCTCGTCGGCCAGACCGCGGCAGAGATCCGGGCGATTCGCAAGCCGGAGCCCTACAAGGCGAAGGGAATCCGTTACGAAGGTGAGCAGATCCGGCGCAAGGCCGGCAAGGCAGCCAAGGCCGGCGGTTAGAGGAGAAGACTGGGATGCCTACGAAAACGGCTGAGAGGGTCCGAGCGCGCGTTCGGCGCCACCGCCGGGTGCGCAAGAAGGTGGCCGGCACCTCGGGGAGGCCGCGGCTGGCGGTGTACCGGTCGAACCGGCACATCTACGCACAGCTCATCGACGACGGCGCCGGACGCACGCTGGCGGCGTCATCGTCGCTGACCGCTACGGAAGCCGGCCGGGACAACCCGCAGGAGCGGGCCAAGGCCGTCGGGGCGGAGCTGGCCACCAAGGCGAAGGGCGCCGGGGTGACGTCCGCAACGTTCGACAGGGGCGGGTTCACCTACCACGGCCAGGTCCGAGCGCTCGCCGAGGGCGCGCGCGAGGGTGGCTTGCAGCTCTAGACAGACCATCGGAAAAGAGGAGCACATGTCGCAGGGCAGAAGGGGAAGAGGACGCGCCGACGACCGCACCCAGTACGAGGAGCGGGTCGTTTCGATCAACCGCGTGGCCAAGGTGGTAAAGGGAGGCCGGCGCTTCTCCTTCACCGCGCTCGTAGTAGTGGGCGACGGCGCCGGACAGGTCGGAGTCGGTTACGGCAAGGCCCGAGAGGTTCCTGCTGCCATCCAGAAGGGCGTCGAGGAAGCGAAGCGGAACTTCTTCAGGGTGCCCATGGTCGGCCACACCATCACGCACGGCATCACCGGGCATGACTCCGGCGGCGTCGTGCTGCTCAAGCCGGCTTCACCGGGTACGGGCGTGATCGCGGGCGGACCCGTGCGCGCCGTTGTCGAGTGCGCCGGCATTCGCGACATCCTGTCCAAGTCGCTGGGCTCGGACAACCCCATCAACATCGTGCATGCGACGGTGAAGGGCATGAAGAGCCTCGAGACTGCCGAGACGGTGGCCAGGCGGCGCGGCAAGCGCCCCGAAGAGGTCGCCCCGTCGTACTTGCTGGCCGGGCCCGCCTCCGGATCGACGAACGGCTGAGGGTCGGTTACGTGAGCAAGATCCAGGTTACGCAGGTGCGCTCGGCCGGGGGCCGCGGGGCCAGGCAACAGGGCACGATCCGGGCCCTGGGGCTGCGTCGCATCGGTCAGACCGTGGAGCATGACGACAAACCTGAGATTCGCGGGATGATCAAGGCGGTAGAGCATTTGCTCCACGTCGAGGAGACTAAGTAGCGATCTGCCTTCGGATCGGTGCAAAGGACGGGGATTGATCACATGAAGCCTCACGAGTTGAAGCCTCCTCCCGGCTCGCACACCCGGCGCAAGCGGGTGGGCCGGGGCGAGGGATCGGGCAAGGGCAAGACGGCGGGCCGCGGGACCAAAGGCACCAAGGCGCGCGGCAAGGTGCACGCCTTCTTCGAGGGCGGCCAGATGCCGCTCGCGCGGCGCGTCCCCAAGCTCAAGGGTTTCACGCCGCCCAACCGCAAGGTCTACGGCGCCGTGAACCTCAGGGATCTCGACGCTCTCGGGGCGCCTGCGATAGGACCCGACGAGTTGCGCGACGCGGGCCTCGTGCACAAGCGGGACAAGCTTATCAAGGTGCTGGGCGCCGGAGAGGTTGAGGGGGCGCTGACGGTTCGCGCCCACGCATTCAGTGCAACTGCACGCGCCAAGATCGAGGCTGCGGGGGGGTCGGTCGAGGTCCTCGAGCCGGCGCGGGGCGACCACAGGTCGGTCAAGTGAACCTTCTTTCCTCGCTCGGCAACGCCTTTCGGGTTCCCGACCTTCGCAAGAAGATCTTTTTTACGATCCTCATCATCGGGCTCTACCGGCTCGGCTCCCATATCCCGACTCCCGGGATCGATGTGCAAGCCGCTCAGCGCTTCTCGAGCGGCATCCAGGGCGGTGTCTTCCAGTTCATCAACCTGTTCTCGGGCGGAGCGCTGACTCAGATGGCGATCTTCGCGCTCGGCATCATGCCCTACATCACCTCCTCGATCATCATGCAGCTGCTCACGGTGGTGATTCCCAAGCTCGAGGCGTGGTCGAAGGAGGGCGAGCAGGGTTACAAGAAGATCACTCAGTGGACGCGCTATCTGACCGTTCTCCTCGCCGTGCTCCAGTCGACGGGCCTCGCGTTCCTGTTCCACAACGGGAGCCTTCAAACGAGCAGCGGCCAGTCGGTCGACCTGATCCCGAACTTCAACGGCGCGCTGGTTGCGCTCGTGGTCCTGTCGCTTACGGCGGGGACCGCGCTCATCATGTGGCTCGGCGAGCTCATCACCCAGCGCGGGATCGGCAATGGGATGTCCATAATCATCTTCTCGTCGATCGTGTCCCGGCTCCCGAGCGAGGGCCACGCGATCCTTCAACAGAAGGGCCCCGGATCGTTCGTGATCATCTGCCTGATCGGAGTTGCCATCGTCGTTGCCATCGTCACGATGGAGCAGGGCCAGCGGCGCATCCCCGTCCAGTACGCCAAGCGTGTAGTGGGACGGCGCATGTACGGCGGATCGTCCACCTACATTCCGCTCAAGGTGAACCAGGCAGGCGTTATCCCGATCATCTTCGCCTCGAGCGTCCTCTACATCCCGTCGCTCATCCAGAACGTGGTGCAGAGCCAGGGGATAAGGAACTTCATCTCGAACTACCTCGTCAACTCGAGCAGCTTCGTGTATATGATCCTTTACGGCACGATGGTCGTGTTCTTCACTTACTTCTATACGGCGATCACCTTCAACCCCGTCGACGTCGCGGACAACATGAAGAAGTACGGGGGCTTCATCCCGGGCATCCGTCCCGGCCGGCAGACCTCGGAGTACCTCGACAGAATCCTCACGCGCATAACCCTGCCCGGAGCCCTCTTCATCGCCGCCATCGCGCTCATACCGTCGATTTTCCTCGCTACCCAGAACATCAGTGCGCTCCCCTTCGGAGGGACTTCCATCCTCATTACCGTGGGCGTGACTCTGGAGACGATGAAGCAGATCGAGTCGCAGCTCACGATGCGCCATTACGAAGGCTTTTTGCAGTAGATGCGCCTGCTCATCTTCGGCCCTCAAGGGGCAGGTAAGGGCACCCAGAGCGCTCGCTTGTTGGAAAAGTTCGATATTCCCGTCATCTCGACCGGTGACATGTTTCGTGAGGCGGTGGGGTTCGACAGCGATCTCGGCAAGAAGGTTACCGAGTATCTCGACGCGGGCAAGCTCGTTCCCGACGAGCTAACGGTCGAGGTCGTGCGCGAGCGACTCGCTCAGCCGGATGCCGCCGAGGGATTCTTGATAGACGGCTTCCCGCGCAACCCCTTTCAGGCAGAGGC
>JBBSGD010000098.1:0-5681 GCA_038254435.1 Actinomycetota bacterium | reverse complement strand
GAGTCGCTGCCGCAGCACCGCGATGTCACGCGCCGCGGCGCCGGCGGCCTTCAATGCATCCGAGGCCGTGGCCTCGGCCGAGGTCACAGATTGGGCCGTGGCCGTCGTTCCTTGCAGATTGTCGAGCGAAGAGGTGAGCCGGCGGCGGATTTGCGCCATTGTGCGGGCCGCGGCACGGCGCTTGCGAACCTCGTGCACCAGTTGGTAGTGCAGGCGATCCACCTTCGCGGCAAGGCGATGCGACCTCTCGAGCCCTCGCTCCACGCCGTTCTGGAGGCGAGCGAGCGCACCCGCCGAGGACGAGCCGGGCGCGGACGACCCTGCGCCGCACGCGGCGAGTCCCGCGGCGAGCACGACCACAGCAATCGTCTGCACGGCTATCCGGTTCACGACGGCCTCCCCGGCCTACTTACAGCAAGACCACAATACTTAACAATAACAACACTAGCAACAGGCAGCCCGCGCCAGAATGAGGGCGTTCCTGGAGATTCCTTCTCAAGACCGCTCTGCGGTCGCCGGCCGGGGCTCGGTGATCATCCCCGCGTCGTGATAGCCGCCGGCGACGGGGATACCCGAGGGCGCAATAGAGCGCACGGCCCGCACGAATGAAGCCAGGCTGAGCGCGACGAGCAGGACCGTGTTGCCGTCCGCGACGTCAGAGCCAGAGAAGCCATTTTCGGAGAAGATGGACGCGAAAGTGGATGCCGGGTCGGCCCACTAGCGGCACCGCTGTGCGAGCATTACGCCGTGAGCGAGACGCGACCGGAGCTGCACGATCAGGCACCCGAGGGCGGGGACGGGGGTGAAGCCCGTTGCTACGGGCACCCCGGCACCACGGCGACCTTGCGCTGCTCGCGCTGCGAGCGTCCCATCTGCGGACGCTGCGCGATCCCCGCGGCGGTTGGGCAGCACTGTCCAGAATGTGTAGCCGAGGCGCGCAAGGGCCAGCGCAAGGTGCGCTCGGCCATGCTCGTCACCGCTCCCGTCACTGTTGGAATCATCGCAGTGACCGTGATCTTCTTCATCGCCCAGCAGCTGCTGCCCGGACTCACACGCTCCCTTGCCCTGTTCCCGCCCGCGATCCACTCAGGCGAGTGGTACCGGCTCTTCACCCCGATGCTTCTGCACGGAGGGATCCTGCATATCGGGTTCAACATGTACGCGCTGTGGATCTTTGGGCCAAGCCTCGAGGAGGTCTTCGGGCGCCTCCGGTACCTCGCCTTCTATGTGATCACCGGATTCGTCGCCTCCGCGACCTCCTATGCTTTCGGGCCCGCCAACATCCTGGGGGTCGGAGCATCCGGCGCAATCTTTGGAGTCGTGGGAGTGCTGGTCGTCTACTTGTACCGGCGCCGCAGCCAGCAGTTCGTAGCTTCATACCTGCGCCAGCTGTGGTTCATCCTCGCCATCAACCTGGTGCTGGGACTTGCGGTTCCGGGCATCGACATTCGCGCGCACCTCGGCGGCTTCGCCGCAGGCCTCTTGATGGGGTTCGGCTTCGACAAGCCCAACCTTGCTACCAAGAACGGGCTGCAGCTGCTCACCACGGTAGTGGTCGTAGCCATCGGCATCGCGCTGGTGGTGTGGCGCAGCGCCACCTTCGGCGCCTAGGGAGAGCCCACCTGCACGATGCCGTTCTTGATGACGGCCGAGCCCCGCGTGTTGTACGTCTCGAAGCCGTAGGTAACCGAGTCGCCGGCAGGGCGCTGTTCCCAGAAGCGCGTGGTCAGCTCTTGGCCAAGCAGCACCGGGCGTGAGAACCGCACCGAGCAGCGCCTGATGCGCGTCGGGTCGCCGTTCGCGAGTCCGTTGACCGCTCCCTTGACCGCGATTGCCATGGTGCACATCCCATGGTTGATGATTCCTGGGAGCCCTGCGGCCTTTGCAGCGTTGGCGTCGAGGTGAATCGGGTTGTGGTCGCCCGACGCCTGCGCGTAGCGAGTCGTCTGGTCGGAATCGAGCGCGGTGCTCTCCTCGTGGACAACGACTGGCTCCGCTGGGCTCTCCCGCTTGGGCGGCCGACCCCCGCTGCCTCCGCCGCGAATGAACATGGTGCCGCGCACCTCGGCCACGATATCGCCGTCTTGGTTCTCTTGCGTCGATGCAATCGTGAAGGTCTCGCCCGTCTCTTTCTGCTCCACGGACTCGAGCACCGAGCGGATGGTCAGGGTGTCGCCCGGCCGGATCGGCCCGCGCAGGACGTGCTCCTGCGCGCTGTGCACGAGACGCACGATGTTGGCCTCGAGCTCGGGATCCTGCGCCGCCGTCATGATCGTGTTGAACGCGGGCACTACGGGAAAGACCGGTGAGGCTACGACGTCACCGGAGAGATAGCGCTCGTTGTCGTCGTTCGTAGCACGCGCGTAGGCGGCGATCGTCGCGGCCGTGACCTCGTAGGTCACCGTCTCGTACTCCTTCCCGGCGAGGCTCTTGTTCAGTGGCATGTCCCCGTGCTCCTTAGTCGCTCGAGAAGCCTGCTATTCCGGAAGCTCGATGTCGGCCTCGCCGGCGATCGCGATCTCTTCCTCGGGCAGGTCCAGCCCGGCCGGACCATCGCCGCGCCGGCGCGCCTCGATTGTCGTCTTGACGAGCCCGTCTTCGATGACGAGGACGCGGCCCGCGCACACAAGCACGTCGCCCGGCCACACGCGCGTCGTGAAACGAACCTTGAAACGCCGCAGGCGCTGCGGGCCCCCGAACCAGTCGGACACCGCGTGTGCCAGATAACCGGCCGGCAGCATTCCCATCGCGAAGACCGTCGGCGCGCCCTGTGCACGCGCGTAGTCCTCGTCCCTGTGGATCGGGTTGAAGTCGCCCGAGGCGTGCGCGTAACGCTGGATGTCGTCGCGCGACAGCGGTCCGAAGACGACCTCGGCGAGGTCCATCCCCGGGGTGACCCCGTCCATCGTGATCCTGGCCGGCTCGCTCACGGGGTCTCCTCGCTGTTGCTCGGATCCTTGGACGTCTCGATCAACGTGTACGAGGAGGTGAGCACTTCGTCGCCCTGAACGTCGGTGAAGCGGGTCTCGTAGGTGACGATGCGCATCGAGCCGCCGCGCGTGCCCTCCTTGCTGACATCCCTCGCTACGCGCATGGTTCCCGTGAGGACCTCCCCGGCCGCGGGAAGTCGCGCGTAGACGAACTCCTGCTCGCCGTGCAGCACGCGTCCGTAGTCGAGGTTGGCCCCGAGCCTTTCCTCGCGCTCCTCGCGCGGCACCGCGTAGATCTGGCGCACCGAGAAGGTTGGGGGGGCAACGATGCCCGGCATGCCGCTGAGACGCGCCGCGTCCTCGTCGAAGTAGATCTGGTTGTCCTCGCCCACTGCGGCTGCAAACTCGGCCACGGCGCCGGCTTGCACGGGCAGCTCGAAGGTCAGCTCACGCTCAGCCAAGCTGCACACCCTCTCCACCGGTCGCCTTGACCATCATGGGCATCATGCCCTCGGGGGAAGTCCCGCTCGGGAAGGTTTTGGCGAGCTCGTCGATGAGCTCGTCCGGCGACCACGGCTCGTCGTTCTTGACGATGGCGCCCGCATCCCATCCCTTCAGCACGTTGATAGTTCCGCCGTAGACGAAGAAGCACCGGCCCGTGATGCTCGCCGCGGCGTCACTCGCCAGCGCGACGACGAGCGGAGAGATGTTCGCAGGATCCATCGGGTCGAAGTCCTCTTCGGGCTTGGGTATCGAGCCCCACGTCGCTTCGGTCATGCGCGTGCGGGCGTTCGGCGCAAGGCAGTTGACGGTCACGCCGTAGCGACCGAGCTCGAGGGCCGAGATGATCGTGAAGGCGGCGATCCCGGCCTTGGCCGTCCCGTAGTTGGCCTGCCCGACATTGCCCCACAGTCCCGAGGGGCTCGAGGTGTTGATTATGCGACCGGCCACCTGCTCGCCCTGCTTGGACTGAGCCCGCCAGTAAGCGGCGGCGTGATGGGTGGGTGCGAAATGGCCCTTGAGGTGGACGTTTATGACCTCGTCCCATTCCTCTTCGGACATGTTGACGAGCATGCGATCCCGCAGGATTCCCGCATTGTTTACGAGGATGTCGAGCCGCCCAAAGCCTTCGACGGCTTGCCGCACGAGCCTGCCCGCCCCAGAGAAGTCGGCAACGTCCTCGTAGTTGGCGGTTGCCCGGCCCCCGGTAGCAGTGATCTCGCCGGCTACCCGATGGGCCGGCGCCTCGTCCGCGCCCTCGCCGGCGGCCGACCCGCCGAGGTCGTTGACGACCACCGCGGCCCCGGCGGTGGCCAGCGCCAGCGCGTGCTGGCGTCCGATGCCCCGGCCCGAGCCGGTGACGACCGCCACCTTCCCGTCTAGCAATGCCATGTGCTCGTGCTCCCTTCGTCCGCGTGCGCGGGCCTGCCCTCGTGACTCGAGGGCCCCACCCTATGTGGCCGCGCGCTGCCCTCGAAGCCTCCCCGAGCTAGGAAAGCGCTCGATGTGCGCGCGCAAACGCCCGGAATTGTGTTTTCATGGCGGCACGTGGGAAAGGAGGTGGTCCAGACTTGTTAGATAGTTCATTCGGACCTCACGAGGTGGCCGGCTGCTAGTGGTCTAAGCCTCGAAGCCAGGGTTCTGAGTCGAGCAGTGAAGTTTTCGGCCACGATGCAGAATCCAGACCGGTCCACCGGTATCCCTCGCCTCCCGGAATGGTCCACCGGGTCTCCGATGAGAATGCGCAAGGGGTGCTAAGGCCAGGCTTCAAGAACCGGCGCGGGAATTCCCGCGCCGGTTCTTTTTTATGGTGTCCGGCAATTTCGGGGGAACACGCGAACCACCTGAGGAGGCTACTTGGTGCGCTTGAGTCGCTTCTTGAGACGTGCGCGGCCCAAATCGTCCGTGGCCTTAGACCGGGCGGGGTCGTGGTCCTTGAGCGCCTTCTGTAGGTCGCCCGGGAACTGCGGGAAGGAGTTGATGGGCTTCTCGCCCTTCCACACGATCCAGTACCGCTCGTTCGCGATGGTTGCCTCGCTGAACCGCCCTCCCACCTCTCCGGCGTTCTTGATTGCTTGCTCTCTCCGCCCGAGTCGCGCCGCCTGCTCCTTGGCCTTTGGAGCACTTGCAATAGCGGCCGTCCGCACCTTGGGGTTGGCAGCAAGTTTCTTCGTCAGCTCCCACACCGCCTTCACGTTGACTCCCTTCCTTGCCTGGCCGTGACTACGTTCACGCCCTGCCGTGCTCAAGCGGCTCCATGATGAACAGGTTGTCGGCTGCTTCGTCGGTGTCGATGGCGACTATCGGCACCAGCTTGTCGGTAACGATCAGACCCTCGGGCTGATCGATCTCCTCGGGGAGCTCCCAAACCACGTCCGCGCCGCACTTGCCGGCGCCGGGCTCGCCGCGCTCGTTCAGCCTCACGATGCAGCGTGACTCGTCCGAGAGCAGGTAGAAGCGGCGGTCCGGCCCCGTCGCGATGTCGCTGATGTCGCTGAGATGGGCGGCCGCGTCGTCCTCGAAATCCCACACCTTAAGCACCTCGAAGCCGCTGCCGGCTCCCTTAGGGGTCGGGAACTCGGCCCCGTCGACAAGGGCCAGCTCCGGCGAGAAGCCCGCCGCCCGTTCGTCCGCGGGGCCGAACTCCAGCAGCAGGCAGGGATCCTTCTCCTTGGCCACGAGCAGGTGCCCGTTCGCCAGCAGCACGAGCCCCTCCCCCTGGGCGTTGGGCTCGGCGCGCCAATCGAGTCT
>JBBSGD010000097.1:0-5698 GCA_038254435.1 Actinomycetota bacterium | reverse complement strand
GAGATCGCCGACGTCAACACCGGGGCCACCGGGGTGGGGACCTTTGATCTGTCCCCGGGACGCTACGTCGTTGCCTGCTGGCAGACCGGCAAGCCCGGCGGCGGCACCGGCCCCCCGCACGCCGCCATCGGCATGATCAAGGAGTTCAGGGCATCGTGAAACCGTTACACCGTCATGGCCAGGGAAGTTCAAGAAGGCTGCGAAGTCGCGGACGGGCTCTGGGACCGCTGTGCGCGGGGCTGATCGTGGTGGTTCTCGCCTCCGGCTGCGCCAAGCAGGGCGTCTCGTCGAAGGCCCACGAGGTGCACAACCTGTTCTACGTGATCCTGTGGCTGGCGCTACCGGTGTTCATCTTCGTGGAGGGCTTCTTGCTCCTTTCGGTGATTCGGTTCCGGCGACGGCGCGGCGACGACTCGGAGCCACCACAGACCTCAGGCAACAACGTGGCGCTGGCGGTCTTCTTCGCCGTACCGTTGCTCATAATCACCCTGTTGCTGGCGTTCGGAGAAAAGACGCTTGCCCAAGTCGAGCGGCCCGTTTCCGGCTCGGGGGAGAGTCTCCGCGTATCCGGCAGTCAGTGGCAGTGGAGCGCGGACTACCTGAAAGAGGGCGTCACCGTTGCGGGTGTGACCAACCAGCGCCCCATGGTCATCGAGCTGCCCGTCGACAAGCCGGTCCACGTCGAGCTTGTCGCGGCGGACGTGATCCACGAGTTCTACGTCCCTGATCTGCTCTTCATGCGCAACGCCGTGCCCGGCCACCCCAACTCGTTCAGCTTTACGCCGGACAAGCTTGGCACCTACGACGGCCGCTGCGCCCAGTACTGCGGTCTCTATCACACGAGGATGACCTTCGTGATGAAGGTCGTCACCCCTTCACAGTTCAAACTGTGGGTGCAGCAGCAGAAAAAGGCCTCGAGCCCGACCGGGTCGTGCGCGATCACGGGATCGGAGGTTGAGCTGGAGGCCCAGCACATCGCCTGGGACAAGAGCTGCATCGGAGTCGCGGCCGGCAAGCCATGGAAGCTGGACCTCGAGAACAAGGATAGCGGGATCGCCCACAACTTCGCGATCTACGATACGAGCAGCAGGAAACACCGTTATTACCTGAGCCCCAACGTTACGGGTCCAGCAAAGAAGACGTTCACCGTTCCCGCGTTACAAGCCGGCAAGTACTACTTCCAGTGCAACATCCATGGTCCGGCGATGTCAGGGACCCTGATTGTGGGGCCACCGAGCGAGTCATGAGAAGAGAGGAAGGGGAGGGTTCGCGATATGGCGACGACTGAGGTCCGAGTAAGAGCCCAACCGCCGCGCCCCCGGCCCCAGCGTGCCCTCGACTGGCTCACCACCACGGATCACAAGAAGATCGGCATCATGTACTTGTTTAATTCCTTCAGCTTCTTTGCCATCGGGGGAGCGATGGCGATGCTGATGCGCACCCAGCTGATCCAGCCGAATTCTATGTTCTTGAGCCCGGATCTCTACAACCAGATCTTCACGATGCACGGCTCGCTGATGATCTTCCTCGTCATCTTCCCTCTCCTCGCGGGGTTCGGCAATTACTTCGTGCCGCTGCAGATCGGCGCGCTGGATATGGCCTTCCCCCGTGTGAACGCACTTTCTTTCTGGCTCTTGCCTGTAGGGGGATTGACGATGGTCGCCGGTTTCATCGCCAAGGGCGGGGCGGCGGCGGCCGGGTGGACGAACTACGCGCCGCTGTCTCTGCAGGGAGCGACCGGTGAGGACCTGTGGATCCTGGGGCTGGGGATCGTGGGGGTGTCGTCTCTTCTGGGGGCGATCAACTTCATCGTCACGGTGCTTCGACTACGGGCACCGGGGATGAGCATGACGCGGCTTCCCATCTTCTGCTGGGCGACCCTCGGTACCTCGATGCTCGTGGTCCTCGCGGTGCCTTCATTCACCGCCAATCTCGTGATGATGTTCACCGAGAGGCATCTCGGGACCGCGTTCTTCGATCCCGGCCAAGGCGGCAGCATCGCCAATTATCTCAACACCTTCTGGTTTTTCGGGCACCCCGAGGTGTACATGCTGATCATGGGAGGCTGGGGCATCATCTCGGAGATCGTGCCGGTATTCAGCGGCAAGCCCCTGTTTGGGTACAGGGGTGTGATCCTGGCGCTGATGCTGGTAATAGCTCTGTCGTTCAGCGTGTGGGGTCATCACATGTACACGACAGGGTTGGTGGACAACTCCTTCTTCTCCGTCACGACGGAGCTGATTTCCATACCCACAGGCGTTCTCTTCTTCAACTGGCTGTTCACGATGTGGAAGGGGAAACTACGTCTCGAACCCCCGATGCTGTTTGCGATGGGGTTCATAGCCATGTTCCTCATCGGCGGGATAGACGGCGTTTGGATGGCTGCGCCGGCGATGGACTATGCAATTCACGATACGTACTTCGTGGTGGCGCACATCCACTACGTGCTCTTCGGGGGCACGCTCTTTGCGGTGATGGCGGCGATGTACTACTGGTTCCCAAAGATGACGGGCAGGTTCTTGAACCGCCGGCTTGGGTACTGGCACTTCTGGCTGATGTTCATCGGCTTCAACGTCACGTTCTTCCCCATGCATTTCCTGGGACTCGAGGGTATGCCGAGGCGCATCGCCAGCTATCCTGCCGATGCGGGGTGGACCACCCTCAACGCGGTGGCCTCTGCGGGCTCCTATCTGATAGCGGTATCCATGCTGATCGCCTTCGCCAACCTGATCGTTTCCCTGAGGAAGCCCAAGGATGTCCCGGACGACCCCTGGGACGGATACTCGCTGGAATGGGCGACGTCGTCTCCGCCGCCTGCGCACAACTTCGACGTGTTGCCGGATGTCCGCTCGGAGCGACCCGTGTACGACTTGCGGAAGCAGCGTCTCCGGGGGGACGCAGCTCAGGAGGGAGGGACATGAGCCTCGAGGCAACGGACCGAACGCTCGAGGGGCGCGCGGTGAGAGGCATCAGCAGCTCGGTCATGGGCATGACGATCTTCATTGCCTCGGAGGCCATTTTCTTCGGAGCCTTCTTCGGCATCTACTGGTCAACCTTCGCAGCCCAGAGCGTGTGGCCCCCGAAGGACATTCCCCTGCCCGGTCTCGTGGTGCCTTCGATCGGGGTTGCCCTCCTGGTCCTCAGCGGGCTGTTCATGATCGGCGCCCAGCGCACGCTGAAAAACTCGAGCTACCCGCGCGGAACGGTTGTCTGGGTGGCGGCGACGCTCGTTGCCGCGCTGGCATTCGTGGTTGCCCTGATAGCCGGCTACCAGGGCCTTGCGTTCGGCATCAAAGACGGAATCTATCCGTCGCTCTTCTACCTGATGACGGCGATCGAGCTGGCGCACGTGATAGGCGGCGTCGTGCTCTTGCTTCTGCTGGTCGTGCGAGCTAGTTCCGGAGAGCTGGGATTGAGGCGCGAATCGGCGCAGGCGTCCGCCCTTTACTGGTACTTCGTCGTGCTGCTGGGTGTCGGGATATACGTTGTCTTCTATCCGGCCGTCACCCTGTGAGCTCGGCGTGGAGGTCGCATCCATCATGAAGTTCTTCGCTCTGGTAGCGGCGGGGATCGGAGCCTTTTTGATCGAGGCCGGGATCATCTATGCGTTCGCCAGCGGCGAGTACGTGGGAGCTCCGCTCATCTTGGTGGTCGGCGGGGGGTTCCTCTACTTAGCGCTGTACGCGACGCGGGCAGTCAAGAGAGCAAGCGTGGAAGTGCAGGCGCAAGGCGCGTCTGATCGAGCCGAGCCGGTTGCCGTGGAAGCCCAGGAGGAGCCCCATGTGGGTCCAACGATCTGGCCGCTCGTGCTGTCTGTGGGCGCCGCAGTGCTGGCAATCGGGGCGGTAGCGTCACGTTGGGCCTTGCTGGTAGGCGCGGTGGTGGTCGTGGTTGCGGGGACGGGCTGGTTCGTTGACATCATCAGGCAATGGAGGCATGTGCCCACCCCCTCAACTCCTCCCACGCCGCCCGGTCCGGCGACCGACACGATCGACGTTCCCGAGCGACGATAATGGACCCGGTTCTCCAGCGGGAGCCGGGATGGGGGTTCAACTGAAGGGTGACGGCAATGAGGCGCTCCGGAGGCGATCACTGCATCCGCTGTGGAAAGCCGATCGGGTGGGGGCAGGCGGTTTGCAAGGACTGCAACCCGGCAGGCCTTCCCGAGCCCAGCCGGGCTCAATATCACGCAACCGTGTTTCTCGTCGTGATCGTGGTCTTGATCGTGATGGCCGCCGCGGCCATCGTTCTTCACTGACTGCAGCGCACACCTCGGGGCGCGCGTTTACTTGGCGGAAGGCTTGGAGCCGGTGCCCGCGGATGCCCCCGCTGGTACATCGCGGAATGTTCCTGTGGCTCGTGGCCCTCGCCATCACGAGCTCGATCATCGGTGCCCCGACGGCCGATGCCCATGCTCTTCTCGTGTCCTCGAACCCGAAAGGTGGTGCCGAGGTCGGCGCCACGCCGGGTACCGTGGTGCTGCGCTTCGACGAACCTCTTAGCACGAAGCTGTCCCGTGCTTTGGTGACCGTGCCCTCGGGAAGAAAATACTCGGGAACCGTGTCGGGCCAAGTCATGCGTGTGCCCCTGGCGACGAACCTGCCCGGTGTCTACCGCGTCGACTACACGACGGTTAGCTCCCTGGACGGCCACACAATTCGCGGCTCTTACCACTTTGGCGTTGCGACTAGACCGGGTCCGGCGGCGGCCGGGGGCACCTCGACGGCGCCGTCCGGCAGCGATCTGCTCGTCTCGGCCGGGCGTGTGTTCGAGTACGGCGCTCTGCTCCTCGCTTGCGGAATTGCCCTCTTGCGCCTCCTCGGCCGGCACCTCAAGGGGCTGCACCTTCCCGCCGTCTCGACCGCAGCGGTTCTGCTCGGAGCGGGTATCGCAGTGGTGGTCGGCGAAGCGATCGTGGCAACGTCTTCGGTTGCACCGTCATCGCTTGCGAGCTATCTGACAAACGGCTTCACCGGATGGGCGCGCGTGGTGCGCGTCTGCCTCGAGGCGGGCGTCCTCATCACCGCGCTGCGCGGCAGGGGCTTGTCACCCGCGCTCCTCGCGGCTGTGATCGCCGCGCTTGCAGCAGGCGGGCACGCCGCCGACGTCGAACCCGCGATCGGGGGCATCGCCGTTGACGCCGCACATCTCGCGGCCGCGGGCCTCTGGGCCGGAGGCATTCTTGCCCTCGGCTGGCTGCGCCTGTCGAGAGGGTGGGATCAGAACGGAACACTTTTGCTGACGCGCTTTGCGCTGGTGGCGCCCTGGGCGTTCTTGCTTTCGGTTGGACTGGGCGTGGTGCAGGCGTACCAGGAAGTTGGAAGCACCAAGATGCTGTTGGGGTCCTCCTACGGCCTCACGCTGATGGTGAAGGCGGCCGTGATCGCAGCGATGGTGCCGCTCTCTCTGTTCGCCTGGCGACGGGGCCGAGCGATGCTGCGGCTCGAGTCGGCCCTGGCGCTGCTCGTGGTAGTGGCCGCAGCAGCGCTTGCGGCCTATCCGCTACCGCCGCGCGAGGCGGGAGAGGAGGCGGCTGCGGCAAACGTCGCCCCAGGGACCTCGGCCTTTCCCGACCAGGGTGACCTGACGCTGGGGGGCAAGGCCGGCCGCACGCTCGTGGGTGTCAGCCTGCATCCGGCCTCACCGGGAAGAAACCAGGTCCGAATCTACCTGGGGGCACCGAATGGGGGCGGGGAGG
>JBBSGD010000096.1:0-5717 GCA_038254435.1 Actinomycetota bacterium | reverse complement strand
GCGCTGGAGCGCAGCGCTATCTCCGAGGCGAGGTCAACGTTGCCGTTGCGGGCGATCACGACCGCGCCTCCGTGCTCGGCTGCATTTCCGACGATTGCAATGATGACCGCTGCAACAAAGAAGTCGCCGACTCCGATGCGGGCGGCAAAGTCCTCGATGGTCTGGGTCAGCACCTCGGTGACAACGGCGGTGGCGACCGTCGCGACGGCCAGGATGATCACCGACGTCTTGAGGGACCAACGGGGTTGTTCGATGGCGACGTTTCGTTCCCCCTGGATTCGCTTCTCTCTCTTCAAGGACATGGCAGTGCTTACGAGATAGATCGCCAGCAGAGCCGTGCTGACGGGGATCGCTATGACGGCCACCGGCCCGTGGTCTTTGGGGTGGAGCCAGTGCCATACGGACGGCAGCACGAATAGGGCGGCGGCTAGGGCCACGAGATAGATCGAGTGGAAGACTGAACGGCGGTCGAGCTTTGCGTCGCCTCCGACCGCTAGAGAGAAGCCGAGAACCAGAAGCAGATTTCCGATCACGCTGCCAGTCAACGAGCCGCGCACCACCGTGAACAAGCCCTGATTGACGGCGAACATGGAAAAGATCAGCTCCGGCGCGTTGCCGAAGCTCGCGTTTAGAAGGCCTCCAAGGATGGGGCCGGTATAGACGCCCGCGCAGTCCGTCGCCTCCCCGATGACCCACGCGAGTGGCACGAGGGCGAGGGCGCTGATGACGAAGAGGAGCGTGGGGCTCGCACCAAGGAGCGACGCAACGACGTCGGCGGGGACGAGTCCCAGTGATCCCCACAAGATGACCCGGAACACGAGGCCGCACACTACAAGGCGCGACCGGAAACCCTAACGGCGCTTCTTGCGAGGCCTCCTGGAAGAGCTGGTCTGCGTCGAAGGGTTGGATTGTGGTGACGAGGGCGGTCGAGCCGGAGTCGTATGCGGGCGCGTGGAGTCGACGTAGAGCGCGACTGCCATAGCCGTCAGAAACGGAAGCAGAAGGCCCGAGAAGAGTCCTTGCAGAACCGCCGGAACGGCAGCGAAGTAAACAAAAGAGCTGCCATCGGCGGCCTCTCGGATAGGCAGTCCGAGGCCGTCGAGCAGATGAAGAGCGGCAATAGTCAGGGCCGTGACGAGAAAGAAGAACCCGAACGCGTACGAGAGCATGTAGCCGAGTGGCCGTGACCACCTCCGGGCAAGCCTCAGCTTGATGGCCGACCACGCTTCGGCAAGCGACTTGCGTTCGAAAACGATCGTTTGCACGAGAATCGGTGGCCCGATGAGCAGATAGAGAAAGATCAATCCCGTGACGTTGAGCGCGAACACCGTGAGGCTCGCTATCAGGGCGGTTACGAGTGACCCCGCAAAGACTTGTAAGCGAGTTCCCCTCAGGGCCGACCATGCCCCCGCAAGGCCGGGCCGCCGGCCGGAGGTCTCTGGAATCAGCAAGACGGAGCCGGCCGCCGACAAGAAGGCGCCGATGATTGCGGGCATGATGACCGCAAACACGAACGAGGAAAGAAGGAGAGCCACCGGCGAGCCCGCGGCACTCGGAATGAGAAGTCCGAGGCAGGACGCGACCAGCATTCCGGGAACGTAAACGGCTGCGAGCGACCCGAAACGTGCCTTGTAGAGCTGCAGAGACACCCCCGCGGCTCGCCCGAACGTCAGCGGGTCGGGAATGGCCAAGTTCTCGGCTGCCTCGGGGAGGCCCGTCTGAGTCACGAGCCGGCGTTACCGGGACATGCGGCGCTTGGCGATCATGCCGATGATCAGCAGACCGGCGAGCCCCGCCGCGCCGATTGCCAGCTTCTTGCCCAGCTCCGCTGCTTCCACTTTGGAGCGGTCGATCAGCACGTCGACCTTGCTTGCCAGCTCGTTACGTGTCTTTTCGATCTCGGCAACTGTTTGTTGCGCCTCTTGAGTCATGGATCACTTTTCCTTTCGTCGCCAACAAGCCTACGTGGTGGTCATCGCCTACGCAGGTTCTTGGCGAAGTCGACGTCGTCCTTGAGTGTCTTCTTGGTCATGTCGGCCTTGATCGGCTTGGTGAGCTTGCGCTTCGCGATGAGGGCCGCGATGCCGCCGATGATGAGCAGAACCACAGCCGTCAGAACGTCGGCGAGCCACGCCGGCAGCGCCAGGTCGATGGCGTCGCGCACGGCAAGCGTCAAATAGATGAGCGCGAAGAGACCCATCACCGCCGCGATGGCGATAACGACGGCACCCTTGGCCTTCTCGGCCACCGATCCGCCCAGCTCCTTCTTGGCGAGCTCAATCTCCTTGTGGACCAGCGTCGAGATGTCCTCTGAGATCTCCTTCACCAGCTGTCCAACGCTCTTCTGGCTTGAATCTGCGCGGCTGCTCGAGCGCAGCCCGTCTGGTCCCTTCGTCGTCACGGTGGCCTCCTCCTTCTTGTAGCCCGGCTAGCCGGGCAGTGACGAGGCGGATTCTTGATCCGGCTCGATTGCCCGCTCGGGGGTCGGGTGACGCATCTGTCTCCTGTCCGCCAGTGTGGCGTTGACCTCGCCTGCAAGCAGCGTGATCTGCGCCAGCAGGTACGAGGCTACGAGCAATCCTGCTGCCGTGGCAAAGGCGCCGAAGGTAGCTTTGCGGGAGTCGGCGCCGTTTGCCAGGTACCAGGTACCGACGATCTTCAGTATCTCGAACGCGACCGCCGCTATGACCGAGCCGGGCAGCACTTCGGACCAGGTCAGCTTCTTGGCGGGGAGAAGCTTGAACGCGGTCAGGAACAACACCAAACCGACCCCTATGCCTATCAGGTGCGCCACGATCTGACCCAACACGGTGAAAATGGGGTGCGTGGAGCTTCCGCTGAGCCCCAGGTAGGAAGCGACGCCGCTGAGCCCCAGCGACACGACGGCGGTGAGCGCGATCAGTCCGAGCCATTTGAGGGACGCCAGGCGTTTGGGGATGAAGCCTGCCTCCTTGGTGACTCCGTAGATGCGGTTGAGCGCGTGGGACAAGGCGACGACTCCCCCCGAGCCCGAGTAGAGGCCCAGCACGAGCCCCGTGATGGCCAGCGTGCCCGCGTGGTCGGCAAGAGCATTGAGGGCCGTCTTGCTGAGGATGCTGCCGAGAAGGGGGATCGCCTGGGTTCCGGAATCGACAAGGCTCGACTTGACGCCTGGGCTCAGAAAGCTTAGGTAACCGACGAGAGAGGCAACGAACAGCATCAGGGGAAAGACCGAGAAGAAGGTGAAGTAGGTGAGCGACGCCGCGTAGAAGCCGCCGTCATCGTTCGAGTAGCGCTTGAAGGTGCTGATCCCGACGTCCACGAGCCAGTAGCGGGCCCGCGCTCTCTCGACGCGCAGCTTGACCTGTGAGATGAGTTTCTGAAGAGCCTTCACGCCGTCATCGTTACCCGCTCGCAAAGCAAGGCTAACGAGGGGCCAAAGGGGCTGTCAGCCTGCTTTGGATACCTTGTTGGCCTTGAGGCACTTGGTGCACACCGCCACCCTCTTGGGAGTGCCGTTGACCATCACGCGCATTTTTTGCACGTTTGGGTTGAAGCGCCGCCTGGTCCGGCGGTGCGAATGCGAGATGTTGTTCCCGAAGCCTGGGGTCTTTCCACAGATATCGCATACGGAAGCCATGACGGCTCGCACCCTACCAAATACTTCGGCTGCACCCACACCGCCGCTACTCTGTGGCAATGCCGGAAGCAGTGGCGGCGCCGCCGCGCGGATTGGAGCTCTTCGCCCCTCCGCTGAGACGCAAGTCCCTTCGCATCCAGGGCAAGAGGGGGGCTGCGCTGGACAAGCTCGGGATCTCGAGCGTCCAGGACCTTCTCCAGCATTATCCGCGCTACCACGTCGATCGCACCGAGCTGAGGACGGTGGGCGACCTCGCTCGTCTCGCGTCCGAGGGCCACGAAGGAGAGATCCAGGTTCACGCTCGCGTGCTCAGGATGGGGCGCCCTTTTCGCACCCGCAACCGGCGCATGATGATCAAGGGGCGGATCGGGGACGAAACGGGAGCCATCGACGTCACGTGGTTCAACCAGGAATGGGTGGCGCGTGCCTTGAGGCAAGGTGACGAGGCCTTCTTCTACGGACGGCTCGGCGTTTACAGAGGAAAGCTGCAGATGACGGCGCCACGCTTCGAGCTGGTGCGGACCGGAAGGGAACCGTTCAACGTTGGGCGCATCATCCCCATCTATCCGGCAACGGCCGACCTATCGAGCGATCAGCTCCGCAAGCTGATGTGGGAGACGCTCGAGGGAGCCGGTCAGATCCTCGACCCGCTCCCGGCTCCCCTGCGGGGGCGGCTGCGGCTTATGCCGCGCGGGGATGCGCTGCGCCAGATCCATTTCCCCGACGCGCGCGACGACGTGGTCGGAGCTCGCCGCCGCTTGATCTTCGACGAGGTGTTCACCCTGCAGCTCGGGCTCGTGTACCGGAAGCGCAAGCTCGAGCGCACGGTACAGGGCATCTTGCACGATCTCCCCGAGCTCGACTCACTTGCCGAGAGCTTCGTCACCGGCCTGCCGTTCGAGCTGACCTCGGCCCAGCGCCGGGCTTGCACCGAGGTCGCCGGAGACATGAACAGGTCACACCCGATGCACCGGCTCGTCGAGGGAGAGGTCGGATCCGGCAAGACGGTGGTGGCGCTGTACGCCTGTTTGATCGCCATCGCGGGCGGTTATCAGGCAGCTTTCATGGCGCCGACCGAGGTCCTTGCCGAACAGCACCACCTCACGGTCAACGACCTCTTGGATCGGGCCTTCGGGGAGTCCGAGAGCCGGAACCTGTTCGCAGCGGTGTCGCGGCGGCCGGTGGTGCGACTTCTCACCGGCTCGACTCCCGCCGCACAGCGTGCCGAGATGGTCGCGGAGGTCGCAGCCGGCGGAGTCGACCTCGTCATCGGGACGCACGCCCTCATCCAGAAGTCTGTGGATTTCGCCCGTCTCGGCGTGGCCGTGGTGGACGAGCAGCATCGTTTCGGCGTGCACCAGCGCAAGGCGCTGCGCGACAAGGGGGTTGCCGGTGAACCCGACATCCTCGTCATGACGGCGACGCCCATCCCGCGCACTTTGGCGGTCACCATCTATGGGGACCTCGATGTCTCGATCCTCGACGAGCTGCCCCAGGGCCGGCGTCCCATCCACACGACCCTGGCCGCCGGCGGCGAGGACCGATTGAGTGCCTACGACCTGATTCGGCGCGAGGTGGAGGCCGGGCGACAGGCCTTCGTGGTCTATGCACTGCGTGATGAATCCAACAAGACCGAGCTGCGCAACGCCAAGAGCGAGGCGAAACGGCTCGCCGAGAACGTCTGGCCGGACCTCGCCGTCGGGCTCGTTCACGGGGACATGAAGAGCGCCGACAAGGAGGAGGCTATGTCCGCCTTCCGCGGAGGAGCGATGCAGGTCCTGGTCGCAACGACGGTAGTCGAGGTGGGAGTGGACGTTCCCAACGCAACCGTCATGCTTATCGAAGACGCTGAGCGCTTCGGCCTCGCCCAGCTGCATCAGCTCAGGGGCCGCGTCGGGCGCGGCGAGCATGCATCGTTTTGCGTGCTGGCCACCGACCTCGATCTCCACGATGAAGACGAACCCGCCGTCCGCCTCGCGCGCGAGCGGCTCGACGCAGTGGTCGCGACGCGCGATGGCTTCAAGCTGGCGCTGACCGATCTCAAGCAGCGAGGTGAAGGCCAGCTCTTCGGCGCTCGCCAGTCTGGGCTCCCGCAGCT